>JAQBPQ010000241.1 GCA_028287445.1 Cohnella sp. | reverse complement strand
GGCAGGGATGGAGAAATAACCTGTACCGGCTCCCAAATCCACAATCGTGTCATCGCCTCGTAGTGGAAGCATGCTTAACAACTTCTCAGCGGGCATAAGCGCTCTTCTCTCCGGTGCATCCAATACGTGTTTTTTGTCAGGGTCAAAGTGATACGAACGATTTGACACAGGATTCCCTCCAAGCAATAGCATGTTTGTGGGACGATATCTGATGCACATGGTTCTCAGCAATTGCAGGCCGCAATTGTTTATCCATGACCCGACATCAAGGACGGATCCGATTGACCTGACACAGAAGTCAATGGATCTTCAGCTTCTACTCGCGGCTTGCGCAAGATGATACTGAGCGCAACTCCAAGAATGGCAACACCGCTGAGCAGGAGGAACGTGTCGCCATAGGCGGAGATAACCGCCTGCAGCTTATTGTCGTTCTGCCCCATTTGCGCCATATGGCCCGTGGTTCTGGAAGTGAGAAATCCAGTTAGTGCCACCACCGTAAACGACGTAATGACTTGCAACGTAGCCATCGTCAACGGAGTGACACGGCTGACGAGCCGGCGAGGGGCGGACTTCAGCACGTGCGTATTGAGCGACATCACCGACAATCCCATCCCCGAGCCGGTCATGAACAACGCCAGAAGGAGCAACGTCAAGGGGGTATCCAATCCGATTTTAGACAGGATAAAGAATGCGCCTGCCAGGATCGTCATTCCGGCTAATACAAGCGGACGAGCGCCGAATTTATCAAAAAGCTGTCCGCCGAACGATATGAAAATCATCGAGCCTATCGCATGTGGAAGCATGATTAAGCCCGTATCCAACGGCGAATATTGTTTCACGGATTGCAGGAAGACGGGGATGAGAATCATCACACCGAATAAGGCGATTTGGGACATCCACATCAGCAGGATGCCGCGCGTAAAATCGGAAGAACGGAATACGCGCAGTTCCAGCAGCGGCTGCTTATGCCGAAGTTCAACGATGATGAACAGCAGCAGCGCCGTTCCACCGACGATGAGGCCGATTGTCGATGGGCCGGAAGTCCAACCGGTTCTCCCGGCTTGGCTGACACCGTAAGCCAACATGGAAAAAGCGATTGGGCCAAGAATCATGCCGCGAAAATCCAGATCGGCTGCTTTGTTCTGTTCAGTCGCCGGCAAATACTTCATCCCGACCAGAATTGAAATGATTCCGATCGGTGCGTTGATCAAGAATATCCATTGCCAAGAGGCGTCCTCGATCAGCCAACCGGAGAGGATTGGCCCCAGGGCGGGCGCCATCAGCATCGGTATGCCAAGGAACCCCATGACGGCCCCTTGTTTCTCGGGAGGAGCAAGATTGTAGATGATGGCTAGACCGATCGGTGCGATCATGCCGCCGCCCACACCTTGAATGATGCGGAAAACAATGAGCTGATCAATGGTATGAGCGGTCGCGCAGAGTACTGAGCCGATCGTGAACAGTGCAATCGTGAACAGGAAGATACGCTTGGAACCGAATCTGTCCGTCATCCAGCCCGCCAGCGGAATTACGGCGGACATCGCCAACGTGTAAGCGGTGATCGTCCATTGGATGGTGGACAATGTGCTGCCGAACTCCTGCTGGAATTTGTTTAAGGCGACATTCACGACCGTGCTGTCCAAAATGACCATGATCATCCCGAAAACGACAGCCATCAGCGGAGCGATGATCTTTTTCATTGAGAACGTCTGATCGGAACCAGTGGGTTCCGGTATCGCGGTGGACATGTTTTTAACCCTTCTCTCTATGACTTTTTGGCTTGCATGCTTTACAATGAGGTCTGCAGGTGTGATACTTTTGACTATAAAGTTTTTTAAAAAACTGACCGGTCACAATCATTTTGTGCGTTGAAAACTTGATTGTCAATGTTTTTTTGAGAAGAGGTAACCCATTGAGTATGCTGAAACAGAAGATTATGGACTCTGCCATGCGGTTTTTCTCTGAAAAAGGGTATATGGCGACTTCCATCCAAGATATCGCCAACGATTGCGGGATCGCCAAAGGATCGTTGTACAAGATCTTCGCCTCCAAAGAGGATTTGCTGATGGAGGTGTACGGTTCCCGTATCAAACGCATGTATGAGGAAGCCGAAAAAATAAAGGCGGACGCCACCCTGTCAACGAAAGACAGATTCATCCGCGAAACGTTGCATCAGTTGCAATATTTTGCAGAAGTAAACTTCAGCATTGAGCAATATCGGGATATTCCGACCCAGGAATTTTCCTTCTGTCATGGCTGGAGGGCCCGTCAGTTCGATTATTATAAGGATTGCTTGTTAACCGCTTATGGTCGGAAAATCGAGCCGTTTATATGGGATTTAATGGCCCTGTACCTCGGAATGATCAAAGAATATACGCAGTTTCCGAATATTTTCAACCACCCTTTGAATCTCGAAAATGCCGCCATATTTATCGTGGAGCGGATGGATGATATGGTGAACGGTGTGTTGAAAAGCAAGCTTCGGCCCATCCTGCAGCCTGCGGTCATGCTCGATTATGTAAATCGCGGTCTGGAAGGAGCATCCGTTCCGGCCGCGGAACATAAGGCGGAACTGTTTGACAACCTCGTTGCTACCATTAAGGATCTGTCGGTGCCGAATACGCGGAAGTCAGAGTTGAGTGAAGCCGCTCAAGTGCTTCGGGAAGAAGTGGAAAAAGAGGAACCGAAGCCGATTCTAATTCGCGCTTTGCTGGACTTTTTACGAATACAGCCTGAATTAAAAAACATCGTTGGGCAGTTAGATAAGCTGAACTAAAGCTGCTCGATGGGTCCGGAAAGGATTTCCCAGCGCCGCGTAAACACTTCCATTGTTGGATAAAATAAGGAAAATGAAGGGGGTGCCTCTTTGAAAGTAAAAGACTTTATGATCACCAACGTGGTGAAGGTTCAGCCGGATACCTCCTTGAAGGATTTGCTTACAAAGTTGGTCGAACGGAAAATCGGCGGAGTACCCGTAGTGAATGAACGGGATCAGCTTGTCGGGATGATCAGTGACGGAGACGTTTTGCGTTTTATCAAACCGATCGCTGCTAAACATGTAAATCTGCTATTGTACTGCGTTGAATTAGACAAGGTTCTTTCGGAGGACATCATCCCGGCACAGTTGGAGAGGCCTGTGAAGGACTGTATGAGGAAAACGAATTTGATCACGTTATCGGAAAATGACGGACTGGAAGAAATTGTTTCGGTACTCTCCCAACACCATTTTAAAAAAGTGCCTGTACTAGATGCCGAGCGTCGGGTAGTCGGGGTCATCAGTCGAGGAGACATCATCCGCTATATTGTGAGTAACTGGATTAAATAAAGGGCGAAGTCGTCCAATGGTATGCAGGAATAATTATATACGAATACCAAATCCCCGGAAAAAACGCTGACAAGGTTCGAGTATGTTTGCGTTTTTTTTTGATTCTCTTTTACAGGAAAACACCGGCTTCCACCGAATGTGTAAACGAGGAAGGAAACAAACAAACAGAAAGAGCTTTTTTATTAAATGGGAAACGAACCCTGACATCGAGGTGACACATTGGAAGCGAAATTTTGTTCTTCATGCGGATCGGAGTTGGAAGCACGTGAAATTGACGGGACGAACAGAACAGCCTGTATACGTTGCAGTTTTGTGCATTGGGGCAACTACAGTATTGGAGTTGGCGCACTGGTTGTAAAAGACGACAAAGTATTGCTCGTTCGAAGAGCGCAAGAACCCGGTAAAGGTTATTGGACCAATCCCGGAGGTTATATCGAGCAATTGGAGCCGATCGCCGAAACGATCGAAAGAGAAGTTCTGGAGGAAAGCGGAATTCAAGCGGTTGTGAAGAACATTGTGGCTCTGCGCGATCAACCGAGGAGTATACATAATGTGTATATCGCCTTCTCGATGGACTATGTCGGAGGCGAACCGGTTCCGGACGGTTTCGAAGTGGACGCGGCCGGGTTTTATAGCTTGCAGGAGATGGAGACTATGAACGTGGCCGGCTTCACCCGATGGCTCGTTGACGTGGCGCTTCACGGCCGATCGGAAGGACTCACGGTGGATGATCGGCCGATCGTAGATTTGCCGGGTCATGGATTATTTCGCGTTTAATACCTAAATAGGTAGAGGAAGGCAGGTATAGCGATGAAAGAAGTGAGAATCGGAATGATCGGGCTTGGGGGGATGGCCCGATATCATCTCAATCAATTTAAGGAAGTTCCAGGGGTTCGAATTGCTGCGCTGTGCGACGTAAGTGCCGAAGCTCTGGCTGAGGTCGGCGGAAATTTCGGTGTTCCGGAGTCCCGACGTTACCAGTCTTTCGAAGCGCTCATACGCGATCCCGAGGTGGACGGCATCGTTTCGGTTACCCCGAACCAAACACACGCGATTATCCTCAAGGCATGCATCGAAGCAGGTAAGCCGCTGTTTGCCGAGAAACCGCTTACCCGTACGTATGAGGAAGCTGTAGAAGTGCTGGAACTGTACCGGCGTAATCCGGTTCCGTGTATGATTAACTTTTCCTATCGATACGGTGCAGGCTTTCAGCTCGCCAAAAGTTTGATCCAGGAGGGCAGACTTGGACGCATCAATCACCTGTTCGTGCAATATTTGCAGAGTTGGGGAGGTGTCCCATACAACACCCCCTATGTCTGGAGGTTTGACGATGCGGTTGCCGGTACCGGTACGCTGGGCGACCTTGGCTCACATATGATTGACTTGGCTGAATATGTAACCGGCTCCGATATCTCTGAACTGCAGTCGATTCTGACCACAATAGTGCCGGAACGTCCCGATCCTCAAACAGGCAAGACGATGGCGGTCCGAGTCGACGATTTTGCCTGTTTCCAGGCGACGTTCACGGATGGATCCGTCGGTGTTTTCCAAACTTCGCGTAATGCGATCGGCACGGGCAACCAACATGAAATCACGATTTACGGCGACTTGGGTACCCTTCACGCGAGCACGTTGAATGACCGTGAACTGAAATGGACGTATGCGAAGGAAGGGGAGCCGAATTTCGTTACGGAAACGATCGAGGTGCCGGCGGATAAAGCACTTCATCCTTGGCGCTCATTTGCCGATCTGGTCCGCGGTGAACAACAACAGAACCCCGGTTTCGCCACTTTGGAAGACGGATACCGCAACCAACGTGTTCTAGAGGCGGTCGTTCGTTCCCATCAGACTCGATCTGCCGTTTCTGTCCATACCATTAAATAGGACTCCTAACATAAAGATGCGCAGGAAAGCGGAAGCTACCGTTGATCCCATTTTCGGAGGAAACGGTGGCGGATTGCATGAACGAACGATATTCTCTGACAGCAGAACTGGCTGACTTGACCGGCGAATTTCGAATCGACCGGATTGCCTTCCCTTATGATGAGAGGGAGCAATATGAGCCTACCGGGCAAATTCCGGTGATCCGTCCAATTTACGGCAACCGCTGGTTAAGCGGGCAACGGTGGGGCTTGATGCCTTACTGGGGCAAAAGCTCCATCCACGCGGACCGGACTACCCTCGGCGACAAGCCCTATCTGTTAAGTATGCTGGCCAGAAAACGTTGTGTGGTGCCCTGCAGCGGCTTGCTGTTTGAGCGGCAGGAAGGAAAAGTCCGGCGAACCTATCGCCGAACCCATGCGGAGAAGGCGATATTCGGCCTCCCAGCGATTTTCGATGTTTGGATGGATTCGGAAAAAAATGAATTTCCGATGTGCACGATCGTAACCGCGTCATCCGCCGACGGTACAAGTGAAAGTCTGCCGCTCGTACTGGAGGGAGATCTCATGGACGTGTGGCTGGATCCGGCCTATAACCGGGTGGAATCCGTACGCGATTTGCTTCGCTCCATCCCGGAAGCCGAGTTCAGGACCGAGCCGGTGTTGTAATCCTCCAACGAAACGAACCCCTCCCTGTGACCGTGAAGAAGGAAGTGCGCCTGCCGCACTTCCTTCTTTTTTGGAATGTCGATGCATATTCATGAGACAACAGCCAAAAAGGACGACCCTGTTTCGGTGGTGTAAGCGGTCGTCCATACAGGGGGTTTCATCATGCGGCGCAAGTGGGGAAGGGGATTTCCCGTCACGAGAAACTGGTCGCCGCCCAAGCTCTCACCGCGCAGGTGGGGGGGAAGCGGATGGATGTCGAGACCGGCTGGATCGACTGGCGAAAAGCCACTGAAGAGATGGATATCCCGCCGGCCGAAGCGGCGACGGAGGTTGTCCCGCAAGCAAATGTTGATCTTAACTATGCTGCTTGTGCTGTTTGCCGTCATCCAGTCGTTTATCTTTTTCGACAAGCAGCTGAAGGGGCCGCTTCTTTTTCTAGCGCAAATCCGGGTCAAACAAATGGCCACTGAAGCGATCAACACGGCAATCACGGAGGAAATCGCACAGACGGCCGATGCTGACAAAATGATCCGGTGGAAACTGGATAACGAAGGCAAGGTGACGGGATTCCTCATCGACTACAAGGAACAAATGAAGCTCACAGCGAGAACGATTAACACGGTGGAGCGGGTGCTAAAGGCACGGGAAGACATGCCGGAACGCATCCCGATCGGGCACGCGCTGAACAGCCCGCTGCTTTCCTCTTTTGGGCCGAGAGTTTCGGTATCGTTTCACCCGGCAAGCGCGGTTCAAGCGGAGGTCGGCACTCGTCAAACGGAGTCTGGCATCAACATGCTGCTGGTGGAAGTGTTCATCAAAATCCGAACGGAAATCGCCGTCATCATCCCTTTCGATCAAGCGCCGGATACGCTGGAGACAGAAATTCCGCTCTCGTACGCACTTGTGGTCGGCAACGTGCCGATGTACAACTACGACAATAAAGGAAATCCGGTCGGAAACGGCGCGTCCAAGGCGCCATCCCTCACATTACCTGCCCCTTCGGCCTCTCATTAGCGCTTCCGGTGAACCCGGAGCGCTTTTCTTTCATCCCTTTCCCATTTGCGCAGCAACGGGAAGGGATCAAAAGCCCACTCGACCATTCCACGGTCCCGGTAGATCCCGTAATGAAGATGCGGCGGGAATTTGCCCTGCGTGCCAGGACGTCCGTATCCGGAACTGCCGACCCATCCGATGACTTGGCCCGGTTTGACGATGTCGCCGGCCTTAAGTGTTTTGTTATAGCCCGATAGATGTGCGTAGTAGTGGTACAAATTGTCCAAATCTCTTATGCCGATCCTCCAGCCGCCGTACTTGTTCCATCCTTTGAGCTCCACGATACCGTAACAGGTACTCCGAACCGGAACGCCGTAACCGGCGAAAATATCGGTGCCCTCGTGGATGCGGTAACCGCCCCAACTCCGGCTGTTTCCCCATGTACTTCGGTAGGAATAAACGGAGCCGAGCGGGAGCGGAAAAGCATGCTGGGATAAATCCAATTTGCCGAACGCTTCATATAGATTGGCAAATTGCGTTACGCGCTGGACCGCCCGCGTATTTTGGTAATATTCCCACAAGCCGATGGAGAAATCTTCACTGCTCGATCCATATTCCCGAATCCGGCTGGCCACCGTGAAAAGCAGGTCGGTATCCGAATAACGGTCGGCGATGCCGTCTGCGGAACCGTCTCTGCCAATCCCGCCGAAGAAGCGGATGGAGGTGGGCTTGCTATCGGCGGGATCAGGGTTTAGTTCCCCAGCCCAGCGGGAATCGGGAATATAGACTCCGGACAGGGCGTTCGGGGTGAGGGGTCTGCTTTTGGGATGGGCGCGGCTGAGCGTACGCTCGTAGCGGTCGATGGCCGCGACCAAGTGCCAAGGAAGTCCAGCAGATCTGCCGACCCGGTCATAGAGCTCCCTGACGTCGCCGGGGTTGTTTTGAGGCGGTGTGCTCGGTTTCTCGGCCGCGTAAGTATAGGGAACGATTCCGATGCCGGTGGACAAACACAACACCAGAAAACAGGTTAAAGCCGCCCGCCTCGGGTGGAGACGTCGATGATCGTCAGGTCTCGGCTTTTGCCGCAGCAATGTCGGTACCCTCCTTCGTAGCGGCGTATCAGCGGTGAAGCCGCGTCATAATAAGTAGGTGTAGGGTTTGCAGAACCTTGGTTTTTATCCGAATCCCGCCTGCCGGCCACTTATTCCAGATGTTTGGTCGATGTTACCGTACCGTGTTTTTACAAAAAGGGCTAAACTGCATTATAATAGGGGACAGAAAGAGGGGAAGACCAATGTCGACAAGCGCAAAACCGCGCAAGCCGGACTGGCTGAAGATCAAGCTGACGACGGGCGAGCCGTACCGGGAATTGAAGGAAATGATGCGGACCCGCACGCTGCATACCGTTTGCGAAGAGGCACGCTGTCCCAACATCTACGAATGTTGGGCCAACCGCACGGCAACGTTCATGATTTTGGGCGATATTTGCACGCGGGCCTGCCGGTTTTGTGCCGTAAAGACGGGGCTTCCCACGGAATTGGACTTGCAGGAGCCGGAACGCGTCGCCGAAGCGGCAGAACAGATGGGACTGAGGCATTGCGTGGTGACCTCCGTTGCACGGGATGATTTAAAGGATGGTGGCGCGTCGATCTTCGCTGCCACCATCCGGGAGATCCGCAAGAAACTGCCCTTATGCAGCGTAGAAGTGTTGATCCCGGATTTCCAGGGCGACACGGAGTCGCTTCGTATCGTGATGGAAGCCAAACCGGATATTCTCAACCACAATGTGGAGACGGTGGAACGGCTGTCTGACCGCGTCCGCGCCAAGGCCAAATACCGGCGTTCATTGGAACTATTGCGACAAGCCAAGGCGATGAATCCGGATATTCCGACCAAATCAAGCCTTATGCTCGGTGTTGGGGAAACGATCGACGAAGTGCTGCGTACGATGGATGATTTACGGGAGGTCGGCTGCGGAATTTTGACGCTTGGCCAGTATTTGCAACCGTCTCCGACTCACTTGGAAGTAGAGCGATATGTACATCCGGACGAATTCGCCCGGCTGAAGGAAAAAGGTTTGGCACGCGGTTTTTCCCATGTGGAATCGGGTCCCTTCGTACGCAGCTCCTATCATGCGCATGAACAGGTGAAATCCGCGACCGCGGCGGAAGCCGGCAAAGCGTAAACCGGGAGGTGATCACTGTGATTGTTTCAACAGGCGGCAACGCCTTTACACTCGTACACGAGCACAAAAACGGCTGGAACGCCGAAGCCTTCAAGGAACGATATAGTGAAGTGCTTGACCGGTACGATTATATCGTCGGGGATTGGGGATACAGTCAATTGCGGCTCCGAGGGTTTTACCGGGAGGGTCACCCTCGCGCAACCAAGGAGACGATGATCGCCGGTCTGGTGGATTATTTGAATGAATATTGCAATTTCGGCTGCGCTTATTTCGTTTTGAATAAAGTAGAGGCGGATGCCGTGCCTCCAGTGGCTCCAGAATTTCCTGGAGGTTTCGGAATTCCTGGTACGGATCTCGGTGATACCGCGGACTCGGATTCCGCAGCCGTCTCGGCAGCCTCCTCCGAAGCGGCGGCACAAGCTGCCGAGACGGCTGCCACGGCGGGTGGCAACGGGATTCTGATGCGTTGGCCGCTTAGAGAGCGACCGGGCGGTCCGGTTCGGATCCCCGGGGCGTCAGCCGTGGCCCGTGCGGCTCAAGAGTCGGAGCGGCGGCAGCAAGCGCAGGCGGCTGCAAACGCAAAGCCGGGTGGTGATTCGCGTTCGTCCCGTCAAGGTGCGGACGGCGGATTTAGCGGCCGGCAGGGCAACAGCCCTTACGGCGGCGGCGGAGCGGACAAGCGTTCCTCCGGAGGGGCTTCTTCGGATGCCCGCTCCGGCGGCAGGCCGCAAGGGCAACGGAACCCTCGCCCCCAAGGATCCGATCGTATGCCGCCGGGAGGCGATTTGTCTTCCAAGGCGAACGGCCAAGGAAGGACGGCAGAATCGTCCGGACGAGCGGCTGAGCCGGCCCGCAGCAGTGCGGAGCCTGCCAGAGAGCGCCCCGACGGAGTCAAGAACGACAGCCGCTGGCCCGGCAAAAACCGCAGAAGGAATCGATTCGGCGGTAAACCTAACCGGCCGGACGGAGCTCCCCGCGAAGGTGGCGGTTCACGGCCCGATTCCGGGAATCACAGCGGGGATTGAACGTAATGACAAGCAAAAGGGGATGAACCGATCAGGTTCATCCCCTTTTGCTTGTCTGTTAACTTATCTGGGATCGGATCCGATGAAACCTTCCCTCACCCGATTCCAGAAAGGATATGGACGATATCGGGCGAAGGTCACTTTAGGTTCGGCGACCCGGCATATGATAGATCGCACACCCGTCATGGGTAGCACCAGATGATCGATCCCGATATTTAGCTGTTCTTCCGGATCGGGTACGATATCGCAGTGATGATGTTTGGGCAGAACGATCGAGGAACCGAGAGTCCGGTATACCCGGTTGTTGATCGAAGCCAGTTCCGCGATTTGAAGCGCATCGATGGAAGGGTGAATGATGGCGCCCCCCAAGCTCTTGTTGTATCCCGTGCTGCCGGATGGGGTCGAAATGACGATGCCGTCGCCGCGGAACATTTCAAAGGGAGAGTCGTTAATGTTCAATCCGGCGACAAGCGTACCGTCAACACTCTTGAGCGTAAATTCGTTAAGCGCCAAATAAGATGAGGTTACCGCGTCTGTGACAATGTCGACTTGAATGAGCGGATAACTCACTCTCCGCGGCTCTTTGGTCGCGATAAACTCGACAAGCTCTTGCAGCTCGTCCTTCTGCCAGTCGGCGTAAAATCCGAGGTGTCCGGTGTGAACACCTACGAAGGAAACTTCACGGACGCGGTCTTTAAACCGGTGAAACGCTTGAAGCAGCGTGCCGTCCCCTCCGATGGACAGGACAAGATCGGGTGAGTTGTCGTCCGGCGTTAGCCCCCGGGCCGCCGCTAGGGAATGGAACTGTTCCGAGAGTTCCCGGGACAATCGATCTCCGCGGTCGAGCAGCGCATATTTCAACGGTGACGCTCCTTTGCGTGGGGAATCCCTGTTTTCTCTCTACGATCATAAACAATAAAGAGGGGGAAAACAATCCTCGCATCGATTCATCTCTCTGGGAACTTGCGCCGAAGTCCGCTCAACATTTGGGCCAACACTCCAGCGGTCGCCAAGATAACCAAAACGCCCGCCGCCATGAGCGGAGGCCACAAAACCCGCTCCACACGAGGAATGGAGGCCATATCGAGCCACGTGGGAACGCCGGCTGCGGCGGCCGACCGCACAAACGGCCACACCAAATATACGATTACAACGGCAATGATTCCATGGAGGAAGCGGGTGCGGATGAACGAGCCATAACGCCAGCCGGTCCGACTCATCAAGCCGGCGACCTGCGCGTGTACGGACAGTCCGGCCCAGGATAAAGCGAATGCTGCCGCGGCAAGCCGATCCACTAGAGGCAAAGGTCCATTTATATTCATGGTTTCAGCTGCCCCGCGCGCCCCGAGGGTAACCTCGAAACTACCTTGAATGAAAGAGGCGGCAAGCTCTGCAGGCATCCCGATCAATCGGAGGGTGATCGCTGCCGTCTCCCGCAGCGGTGAGAGCATTCCGCTATAAAGCAGCAAGTCGAGCGCGGCGGAGAAAAACACGACAAGACCGCCGACGATAAATATTAGGCCCAGGGATGACTGCATCGACTGCTGCAGCAACACAGCGAAGGGTCTTCCGTCCGCTTGCCGGGCCCGATGCATCGCATCAATGGCGGCACGGAGCCGGCCTCCATGAGACCGTAGTAAATCGGTATCGGTATCCGCGGCGGAAATTTCGGAGCTGCTTTTTCCCCGCCATCGACTGGCGAAACCGAGGAGCATCGCTCCTCCATAATGGGCGAGGGCAAGGACGGGAACGGCCTCCGGACGTCCAAAAAAACCGATGCCGACCACGCCGATCAAGAAAATCGGATCCGACGTGGTCGTCATTTCGACGAGCCGCTCCCCTTGCTCGCGATTCACAAGTTTTTGTTCCATCAACCGCGACGTCAGGCGGGCACCTACCGGGTAACCGGAAGCGAAACCCATCGCAACCACGAATCCGCCGGCTCCCGGAAGCCGGAACAGAGGTCGCATCAAGGGGTCGAGCAGTGTGCCCGCCAAATGGACGATTCCGAAACCGAGGAGAAGCTCGGACAGAACAAAAAAGGGGAACAAGGCGGGAAAAAGCACTTCCCACCATACCTTCACCCCGCGCAAAGACGCGTGCAAAGCGACATCCGGCATGGCCAGCGCCAAGCCGCCGATCAGCATGGCGGCTCCTCCCAGGCCCAACACTCCTGCAATGACCGTGCGGTTGTTCTGTCCCGCTTTTTTTGCAATCAAATCGATCTCCACGGTTTCCCTCCGCCCTTATCTTCTTGTCCCAATATATGAAGCAAAATGAAATTACTTGCCACATGAAACGGAGACCAAAATTTATAATGCAACCGCTTACAAAAAACAGAGGAAAATTATATTTAGCTGTGGTACAATAGAACCAGAAATTTACGCCGGGTATAACATGAGCGTGAGGTTGAGGTGAGTGGGATGACGGGAATCATCGCAGGACTGCTTGTATGCGCTTTCGTTTATGTCGTTCGCGAGGCTTTGATTACGCCTGAAGAAGAGATTTAAGTGCTGCAGACCTAGGAAGTAAGGATAAATCGCGCCCTCCCGAGGGGCGATCTTTGTTTTACATGGGCTTTCATCCTAATTGTGGTACAATCAAAACATGCCAAAAGGTCTGGACTTACCTCTGCCTTACCTATCCTAATTCGACAAAATCGCTCAGACGGTAAGTCGTGCACTCTTACAGCAGGAGGGGACGAATTTGTCCACCCATAATACGCTTTACGAAGCCATCGGCGGAGAGCCGGTTGTTCGAGATCTGGTCGAAAAATTTTATCCTATGGTGCAAGCCGATCCGCTTCTTGCTCCTTTATTTCCCGAAAACATCAAGCCGGTGATCGAAAAGCAGGTTTTGTTTCTCACCCAGTTTTTCGGTGGACCGCCCCTATATTCCGACCGGTTCGGACACCCCATGATGCGGGGCCGGCACTTGCCTTTCCCGGTAACGCCGGCACGGGCGGCCGCCTGGCTGTCCTGTATGTCGCGGGCGCTGGACGAGACGAACATTCCGGGCCCGCTCCGGGAAGCTGTGTTGGAAAGATTGTCCGGACCTGCGCATCACTTTATCAATTCCGAGAATCCATCTTAAACGCGGAGGGAATTTCTGCTGTTCAAACGCGAGGCAATGGACGATCGGCCAGCAAATAATCGTTGTCCGCGTCGATCAATTGCAGACGGGTATGACAGCACGGGAACACAACCGCCCGTTTGCGAGCGCTTCCACGCAGATTTTGTACATCTTCAGGTTTCATAGGAAGCAGGACAGGGGCTTGTCCGCAGAACGGACATTCCGTAATATAGATATCGTTCATTACAATGTCGTAGGGCAGACTGTTGCGGAATGGAATCATGACCGACACCCCTTTATACGTACCTACAAGATACAATACATGCTCACGACTCGCAAATGGAGGGCACATATAAGATGAGTAACGATTATTCAAAAGTTTGGGATTTGGATACCTTTTTTCCCGGCGGATCCTCTTCGCCTGATTTTGCCGTTTTCATGGAGGAAACGGAACGACTGACTGCGGAACTGCTGAACGAACTGCGCGAAAACGAAAGTGGGAACGTTGAACCCGCTGCTCTCACCGGTTGGACTTCGCAATTGCAGCTTATATTGTCCCGTGTTCGGGAGAGCGAGTCGTTCGTATCCTGCTTGACCGCTCAACAAACCAGGGACCGGCGTGCGACCACGTGGACGGAGCGCGTGCAGACGGTGGCGGCTCGTTATCGTCAAGCGCTGGACTTGTTTGACGCGCAGCTTGCGGCACTGTCCGAAGAGGAGTGGCATGCCTGGCTTGATGCACCCGACCAAGCTGAACTGAAATTCGTATTAAACGAACGCCGGGAAGGAACAAAGGAGAAACTCCCTCCCGCCCTCGAAGCGTTAGCTGGAGAACTTGCGGTTAACGGCTACCATGGTTGGGGAGAGCATTATGATACAATCGTTGGGCGAGTCGGGATCCCATGGGAAGAAGGCGACCGCAAGGTGACATTGTCCGCGGGGCAAGCCTTTAACAAGCTCAGCCATCCCGACCCGACGATTCGCGACCGAATGATGCTGGAATGGGAGCAAGCGTGGGAGGGACAAGCTGATTTGTGCGCTGACACGCTGAATCGTTTGGCCGGCTACCGGATAAAGCTGTACGGACTTCGCGGTTGGAAAGACACGCTCCACGAACCTCTTCGCATCAATCGGATGAAGAGTTCCACATTGGACGCGATGTGGACGGCGGTCTCCGACTCGGTTGAACCGCTGAAGCGGTACATGTCATTAAAAGCTCAATTGATCGGCAAAGAGAAATTGTCCTGGCAGGATGTCTCGGCCGCGCTGCCTTCTGAGCAATCCACGATTCCTTATGGGGAAGCGGCAGGACTAATTGAAAATGCGTTTGCCGACTTTTCACCCAATCTCGCCGGTTTGGCCCGTCGTGCGTTTCAAGAGCGCTGGATTGAAGCGGAAGATCGCGCCGGCAAACGTCCGGGCGGATTCTGTACGGATTTTCCGCTTGAAAAGCAGACCCGGATTTTCATGACCTACTCCGGCACCCCCGATAACGTATCGACCTTGGCACATGAATTGGGCCATGCTTATCACGGTCACCTGGTCCATGGTTTGCCTCCGATGAATCAAGAATATGCGATGAACGTTGCGGAGACCGCTTCGACTTTTGCAGAAGCGCTGGTCAGCGATGCTCTCCTGAAACGGGCATCCAGCGATCAAGAAAAGCTGGTGCTGCTGGACGATCGTCTGCAGAGTGCCGTCGCGTTCTTGATGAACATTCGGGCACGGTTCCTGTTCGAGACGCGGTTCTACGAACGCAGAGCGTCAGGCATGCTGCAGGTTTCCGAGTTGAACGACTTGATGGTAGAGGCTCAAAAGGAAGCCTATGGTGACGCGCTAGCCAGTTGGCACCCGCATTTTTGGGCTTCGAAAATGCATTTTTACATCACGGACGTACCGTTTTATAATTTCCCTTATACGTTCGGCTATTTGTTCAGCACCGGCCTTGCAGCTGTGGCGGAGAAAGAGGGGGAGGATTTCCACCGGCGTTACGATGCTTTGCTCCGTGATACCGCAGTCATGGGCGTAGAAGATTTGGCATCGCGTCATTTGGGCGTTGCGTTAGACCGTCCTGACTTCTGGCGTTCCGCCGTTGCGCGGGCAGTCTCGGGCGTAGATCAGTTTGCCTCCTTAATTCGGCAATGACCTTAACATGAGATGCGAAAAAAGTAAAGGAAGACCAGATACGACATACAAACCACGACAATTTGATACAAAAGTTTACATAAATGATTGAAATTTTCTAATTATTCACGTATAATGAGTCCGCAGTCACATGTAATACCTAGTTTAGTCACATAGTCGAATGGGAACAAAGGAGGAGAATGATTACTTTGGAGCAAGTATCATTGGCGCGTCAAGTGGATTTGGTTTTGGAAAAGCTGGAAAGCGAGTTGAAGGGATTGTCTGCAGGGACAATCGTCATCCAAGTCCGAAACGACGAGGTTGGCAAATTCGGCATCCGGCACCTGCCGTTCGTTTGTGGAGAGCAGGAGAAGAATGGGGCGGCAATGACGTCCGATCAGGTGCGCCAACTGCGCCGCATGGCTGTGGAAGCGCTTCACCACAAACGCGGTTGGACTCATGGGGAGATCGCCTATGATTTCGTTCTGCGGCAAGGACAGTTGTATGCAAGTGTTCAGTTCGAGTCTAACTACAACATGGCGAACTTGATGTTCCGGCTTTCTCCTAAACGGAGAGACCAGCGGGATGTTTCCAACGAGTAGCCCGTACATAAAGGATAAACGATGCCGACCGTCCTTTCAGGACGGTCGGTTTTGCTTTGTACTGGATGTGAAATCACACAAAAAATGCCGGAATAACCGGATCGTGTAACAGGCTAACGCCGGGAACCACGGCTTTTGACGACGAAACCCATAGTCATATTCGCGCAGGTCAAAAAACCGAAAAGAACAGCCAGCCAAGTGTTGTAACTAATGGAAAAGGCGGTCAAGCACATTCCGAGTACCGATGTGACGGCAAATAATAACGCTGCTGTTTTGCTCATTTCAAGAACCTCCTCGAGCATATTTTTGACGGGGTCTAGCATACTAACAAGGCAAGCTTGCATCCCACAACATTAAGTCGAAAGGAGAAATCAAACAATGCCTGGATCTTCAAGCGGCGGAGGCGGCGGTAGCAGACGTCGTCGGAATTTGGTTCCTGAAGCACGCAACGGCCTGAATGCACTGAAAATGGAAGCTGCACAATCGTTGGGGGTACAAGTACCTGCCGACGGTTACTACGGCTTTGTGACGGCTCGTGAAACGGGTGCGCTCGGCGGATATATGGTGAAAAACATGATCGCCAGCGCGGAGCAGCAACTGTCCACAGGCGCTGGCGGGATGGCCGGCGGCCAAATGGGCGGTAGCCGCTAAGACGCTTTCGCGTGCGGTACCGAAAGCCCGAGGGAAACCCTCGGGCTTTTACAATTGCTTCAAGGGACTGTATTATTGTGCGGCAGCGATGGGATGGCCGTCAAGTGTTGTCTTCCTATTTGTGTCAGTACGTGTTCATGCGCAGTCTTTTTTCCAACCGATCGTCGCTCAGCCAACCGACATAAGATTGCAACGGGACATAGGACAAGTCCATCAGCACAATGGCTACGAATGGGTATTGCCGGCGATATCGGTAGCGGATGTCCACCCAGTGCACTTCAAATCCCCAAGTTTGCCTCTTCACGCTCACGCAGGGAAATGGGGTGACGCCTAGAAACGCTTGCACTTCCGGAGATGCTTTGGAAGCGTCAGCCGCCGGATGATTTTCACAGGTTAAAGACTCGTGCCATCTGATCGTGCCGTGATCCCATTCTCCGATCTTATAGGTCTCGCCCGCCTGTCGAACGATGTTCCACCGATAAAGCGACAGGGTGGGCAAAATCGTGTAACGGTCACCCGGCTTGCCGTCCGGGTCAGAGAAGGGGACATTTTTGGTCAGCTTTCGATGAACGAGAGTGCGCCATCCATAATACACGGCGAGCATCATATACAGCAGCGGAAAAATGACCTGCGGGCGCGCTACCCCGGCAGCCCACAGGAAAATGGCCAGCGAATGCGAAGTGAAAATAAACGGGTCAAAAATGTGGATGATGTTCCATCTGACCCAAGTTTTGCTCAGCGGGCGATACGCTTGCGTTCCATAGGAGTTAAACAGGTCGGAGAAAATATGCACCACAACGGAGACGAATACCCAAAATCCAATATGTCCCCATGGGATATCGCGAAACAGCAGCGAAACGACCAGTGTCGTAAGGGCGGTCCAGATCAAAATTGCCGGCAGCGAATGCGACAATCCGCGGTGATGTTTGATATAATCAGCATTGCTTTTAAACCGCAGCAGCATGTCCCAATCCGGCGCATTCGAACCGGCAACGGTAGCGAGAACAATGGCGACCGGTCCTTGCGGATGCGTAGCGATGACGGGATCGATCATGGCTAATCCGCCGAGGCCAAGACCGAACATGAAATGGGTGCCGGTATCCATGGCATGCGTCCTCCCCTGTTGTTTATTGTGGCGGCAGCGATGAAGAACATGTATGCCCCTTAAGATTCAGTATGAACGTCTTCCGTCACAAATATGAAGGAGGGAAGGGGTATGATCTTGTTTTGCGAGTATGTGATTACGGCACCGAATCGAGAATCGTTTCGGCAATGGGTGCAAACCCACCCTTATTTGTGGCTTGCCGCGGAGTTGTTGGAAAACACCGGTCAGCCGGGTGTTTTCGTGGAAATTTGGCGGACTTCCGGGGAAGAGGAGGCCTTACGAATACAAAAAGAACGCCTGGAAGGGCGTTCCGAATGGAGGCAAATGGAGCAGTGGGTGAAAGGGGGCCGTGAAGCCCTTCGGTTGTGGACGTTTCGCGCCGTTATTGCGAACGGGTAATTCCTCCGCCCGTGCTGCCGAAAGGAAGCGTGTAAGTAAGCGGTTCGTCAAACGTGATATAGTCCAGGTTCACCGTCAGCAGCAAATAACGTCTGCCCGTCGTCGGATCGCTGATGATAATATGATCGCGTCCGGCGGCCTCGAGCGCTCCTTTGAAAATTTTGGCGTTCCACTGGGAGTTGTTTTCAAACGTCATGTAGATGGTCGCCACTTTTCCGAGGTTCATCCGCAAAATATTTTCTACATAAGATTCCTCTTGCGAAGGCGGCAGCGGAGTACCGTCCGGTAACATATGCGCCCCGCTCGGCACAGGCGGCGGTGCGACACCCGGAATCATGGTGCTTGCGCCTCCCACACCGGTCATGTATCCCGGATAGCCGCCGCCAGGCATAGTGCCAGGATAGCCGCCGCCCGACATGGCGCCTGGGTAGCCGCCGAAGCCTGGCATTGTGCCCGGATATCCGGCGTTAGGTATGGCCCCCATGCCCGGCCCTTGCATGGCCGGGGACACCATCGTCGGTCCGGCAGCCGCCGGGTACGTGGGCCAGTGCATTTTGTTGTTAAGCATCGATCTTCCTCCTTATATGGGAAGGTTTAGTAAACGCTTGGACAATCCTGCGGATTCGGCGCGTAGAAGCAATGGGCCTTGTACCGTCCTGTGCGATTCTGATTCCACCACGTTGGCGGACAATCGCCGACAGGACGAAAATACCAAAGCGCATTGGACGCGGGATGCTGCCTTTCGCCGTTGACGGATCTGCGTGCCAACCGGGTATACTTTTCTCTGGCTCTTTGATAAAAGTACGGTTTTTGAACCGCTTCGAATCCGCCGGGCGATTGATAAATCATGTTGGGGATTGAGCGGATGTTTTTAAAATCGAGACAGTTCCCGCGTACCCGGTTGATTCCGACGTTTCCCACCATCAGCATACCGAGATCCCCTTCGCCTTCCGCTTCCGCTCGTAACAATCGGCCCAACAATTGAATGTCTTTGCTGTTCGCCTTGACGACGGCCATCATTTGCCATCCCTTTCTTTTTGCAATGGGCGATTATCGCAATACAGTGTATTTCGTGGGCCCGGTTTTGGTGACTGGTCTCCTCGTCATGCCTTATGTTCTCACGTTGTTCACAGGCCGTGGCGAATTCATGAACATGGGGGCGCGAACGTTGTCAAGCCGTTTCCATTTGGGGTATCATGGATGGATAAAGTTCGCCGATGCCGTCATTCGACATCAAGGAGGAACCTCGTGTTCAAAGATCTTGTGGCCCTCACGAAGCCGAAAATCATCCGTCTGAACCTGTTCGCGGCTTTCGGCGGTTTCTGGGTCGCTTCCCAATGGCATATAGACATTTGGCTGCTCATTTGGATGCTTATCGGTTCTGCCCTGACGATGGCATCCGCCTGCGTCTTCAACAACTATTTAGACCGGGATTTCGACACGAAAATGGCGCGGACACAGGATCGGGCGCTCCCACAGGGACGACTGACCCCGCCTTTCGTATTGGCATACGCCTTCCTTCTCGGTCTGGCAGGGCTCGCTGTGTTGTTCCTGCTCGTCAATCCGCTGACCGGCTGGCTTGGTCTTCTCGGCATGTTTGTCTATGTCGTCGTTTATACGATGTGGCTGAAACGCAGCTCCACCTGGAGCACTTCCATCGGAGGGATTTCCGGCGCAATGCCGCCCGTCATCGGTTACTGTGCGGTGACAGCTACCGTTGACGAAGGCGCGTGGATCTTGTTCGCTCTGCTGTTTCTTTGGCAGCCGGCCCATTTTTGGTCGCTGGCCATTCGCAGGCGCGAAGAATACCGGGCTGCAGGGTTTCCGCTTCTTCCGGTCGTGAAAGGCGTGACCCGGACGAAGTGGCAGATGTTACCTTACATTTTCCTTTTACTGCCGGCTTCCATTTTGTTTTACAAATACGGGTATGTAGGCATTTATTTTCTGATTCTTTCTCTTGTTCTCGGCACGTTGTGGCTCATCCATGCGGTGGCCGGACTTCGCGCCAAAGACGACGAGAAATGGGCCAAAACGGACTTCTTCATCTCCATCAACTACCTGATGGTCGTATTTTTGCTCATGATCTTGGATACGAACGGGGTGTGAGGTCGTGGAAGATCAACAAAGAGTTCAGCGGCCGTTCTTCAAAAGATATGGATTTTCATTGATCGTACTGGCACTGTGCTTGGTGCTGGGCGCTTATATCCTGTGGAGCCAGAACCGGGATTCGGGCTCCGCTCTGCCGGTTCAGGGCAAAGGTACACCGTTTTCGTATACCGGTATCGACGGCAAAACCGTGTCCCTCGACAATACGAACGGTAAAGTACGCTTGTTGTACTTTTTTTTCTCTTACTGCCCGGACGTATGTCCGCCGACTACCTTTCTCATGTCACAGGCTCAGAATGAGTTAAAAAAAGACGGTCTTTTCGGAAACAAAGTGCAATTCTTGTCGGTCACCATCGATCCTGTGCGGGATACGCCCGAACGGCTTAAAGAATTTGGCAAGCAATTTGATGTGGATTACAGCGGATGGAAATTCCTGCGGGGAGACGAGAATCAAACGGCTGCACTTGCCATGAAGTATCAGATTCCGGTCCAAAAGGGCCCGGATGGCAACTTCAGTCATATGAACTTGATCGTGTTACTTGACCAAAAGGGGCAGATCCGTGACTGGATATCCGCCCAGGACTATTTCGCCAACGGCAAGAATAACCTGCCGCTTAGCGACCTCGTGAAAGAAATCAAAGGCTTGCTGGGTAAAGGATAAATTCCTCCAGTCCGGCCTTTTCCAGCTGTTGGATCAAATATTCCTCGGGAGTGCCCTCAACGCCCTTATACCCACGTCGGGTATAAATGTGCTCGGCATCCGGGAAGACGTCCTTGAGTACGCCGCGAATGCGGCTGCCCGATGTGTCATTATCCACGAACAGGTAGACCTGTTTGTCACTTGCGGTTATACGCAGGGACTCCATCCGAAGCGTATTGAGCGTACCGAAGGTGCAGAGGATCGGGACTTCGGGTGACAGGACGCGGGCCAACCGGCTTTTATCGTTCTTGCCCTCTACGATAATGACGATATCCATGGCGAATACCCCCGTTTCACGACGTATGCAAAGGAGTAAAATCGTTTTTTGTATTGTACCACGAATGACGGTTCGTAAGTCCAGGCTTCCAAAGCTTGTCCGGAGACGGATAAGAAAAAAACCGGTCTGATGCGGCTGCCGTTTGGTTATCGGAACCGCTGCAACCGGTCAATCCCTTTAACTGAGTGTCAAAACGAGAATGAGCAAAATGAAAAGAACAAGAACCAAGATGGCCGTCACCCCGTAGTGGCCATGTCCTGCGTACTGGGACATAAGCATTCACCCCCACGGTGCATGATATGCGCCCGTATGGTCATTGACTTGTGCGGATACCCAGCAGACGGACGATACGCTGTTTCAGATGGATCAGGCGGGGGGTGCGGCGGTACGTCCTTGCCAACCCTTGTGATAAATACGGCGCGGGTACAAAAACAGCAGCGCGGTCATGAGCGCCAAGAAGGACAGGAAAAACGGCGAAAACCGATCGCGAACCATGCCGGCCGCGACCGGTCCGAGGAAGGAACCGATCGACAAAGCGATGGAGAGGTAGGAGAAAGTTCGGCCGTAGCGGGTCGCGCCGCTTAATTGCAGCAGAAACGAGGTCATGGCCGGAAAGAGGACGCCTTTGGCCATCCCCAGCACGAACAGAACGAGCATAAACGGAAGAGGCCAACCCGCCGCCAGAGCGTAATAGCCGCAGGCGAGCACACCGAGACCGCATATCGTACGGGAGTAGGGCAGGTATCGATTGAGGAACAGCAGGCCGAGGGTGGCTAGAGCTCCTAAACTGATGACCGAGAATAAAATACCGACCGTCATCACCTCGGAAGCCGTCCGGGCGTGCAATGGAAGCTCAAAGGAGAGAATACCCTGGGCGCATGAGAGAGCGACGGGCAAACTGAACACGACCCAAGGAAACGGTTCGGCGCCCCCCGCTTCACCAGGTGTCTGTTTCGCAGGCTCCTGCCATGAGCCGTGTGTACTTGGATGGTGGCTGTCCGTCTGTCCGCTGCTGTTCATCGGCAGCTTGGCCGGTTCTCGTATGAAGCCAAGTGAAGTAATACCTGTTACGAGCAGTATCCACCCCAATATGGTGAATGAGGCATGAAAGCCGATCGTGGCGGCCAGCCAAGCGCCGGCCGCGGGTGACACGACAGAGGCAATAGTGTGGACCAGTCCGTTGCCGGCCATCAACTTCCCTTGGTGGAAGTGGTTTCGTGCCAACCTTGCCAGCAGCGCCATGCAAGCGGGAGACAAGAAGGCCAGCACGAACCCGCTGACGGCTCGAATATAGAGCAGTTGCCACGGGTCGGTAACGCGGGCTTGCAGCAACAACAAAACGCCGGCGCCCGTCATACTTGCCGCAATGAACAGACGGCTTCCAAATCGATCTACTCCATAACCGGCCAGCAAGTTGCCGGGAAGATGAGTGAGTGAATATATGCCCATCACCAGCCCGATGAACGACGGGGCTGCGCCCAGAGACACCGCAAAAGGCGTCAGCATCGGAAACTGCGCGTGCAGATCGAAAAAAGCGACGAACAGGAAAAAATAGAGCCAAACCGCGGTTTTCACACATACCGACCTCCTTGATGATCCCCAGTAATCCATATCCTACTTGTACGTATGACAAGCCCGGGATATACCCTCGTTTACGGGGTACAAGTACGTAAGGTATAATAAAAAGGTATACAACTCGGTTAATTATTCTTCGTTATGAAGTTACGGGGGGAGGAGAATCGGTGATGAATTTCGACCTTGGGTCCTGGACTCCGGACGCTTGGCTTCAATTTCTGAAAGATCACTGGGTAGTCGTGGTTGTCGCGATTTTGGCGATCTTCGTCATCTCGAAAGTGGTCAAAACGGTGCTGAAATGGGTGCTGATCGCCGCTATTCTCTTCGGCATCGTCGCTTATGGCGGTTATAGTATCAAGGATTTGGGAGCGATCGGCAGCAAGATTTCTTCGGAAGCCAAAGACCAAGCGATCAAGACGATGGCCGGGGAAGCGGAGAAGGCCAAGTACAAGGACAACGCAGACGGAACCTATACGATCACAACCCCGAACCTGGAACTGACGGGAGTACCAAACTCCGGTAAAGTGGAGGTCAAATTCCACGGCGTTTCGCTCGGCACTTGGAACATGGAGGGCGCCGTCCGCGATCTGGTCGTGACGGCGCGGGCTTCCTCTAAGAAATAAACGTATGATCCGGCATCCCCGTGCGGGAATTTCTTCGGATAGGAGGGTGATCGGATGTCCGGTTTGAATACCTGGGGAATCCAGGGCGCGAATGTGGTCACGGCGGCTTTGCTTGTCATAGTCGCCGTATCGTTGTTTCAAGGCATACGAAGGGGAGCATCGGGCTCCGCCAGGCATCTTTTCTTTTTTGTGGCCGGCTCTTTAGTCACAATCGCTGCTATTGTTCTGTCTGCGCTGGCTGCATCCGCGGTGTCTTCCAGACTGCAAACATGGTTGACGCAGCATGGGATGCCCCGCCCCGAACCCGGAGCTTCGATCGTCGTGCAATTCGGTTACACGATTGTATCGGGTTTAAGGGATTTGCCTTTGTTCCGGTTCGCGGTCGTTTTTCTGTTGTGCTATACGATCGTCCGGCTGCTCACGGGTTTGATTGCCCGATTGCTGGCCGAGGTCGGCTCGCTTCCGTTTACGCTTATGCCTTCCGGAGGTGTAGTGAGCCGTGCGGCGGGCGGTGCGATCGGAACCGCGCTGGGTGCTGGGCGTGCATTGCTGTTTACGGCAGTCTTATTCGGTTATTGCGCCTTGTTTCCGCAGGGGCCTTTGACCGGTTACATTCAACAGTCCGGCTTATATCGTGAGGTAGCCGCCCAAGTTATCCGGCCGGCGGCAGGTTCTTTGATCGAGCAGCGTCTGCCTGTGTTTGCCCAAGCCATGTCCACCGAGCTGGGTCAGCTGTGGCTCAAACGGTATGACGTGATCGACGCTCAACTGCCCGACAATATCGTCCAAGCGGCCAAGTCGGTCACTGCCGGACAGCAAAGCTCGGAATCGAAGGCGCTTGCCCTCTATCATTGGGTAGGTACTCGAATTACCTACGATGATGATAAGGTGCGGGCTTATGAGAATCAAGGCCAATGGCGAGAGCAAAATCCGGAGCAGACGTTCGCGACACGCAAGGGTGTTTGCATCGATTACGCCCGGTTGTATGCCGCGATGGCAAGAGCCGTGAATCTTGATGTGAGAGTGGTCACGGGACTTGGTTATGACGGACGGGGCGGTTACGGACCGCATGCCTGGAATGAAGTTTATTTAGCTGACCGCAAGCAGTGGATTCCTCTGGATCCGACTTGGGCCAAGTCAGGCGATTGGTTCAACCCTCCGCGTTTCTCGGATACTCATATCCGGCAAGCTTGATACAACTTTGTTTCCGTTCGCTTCGTCTATATAGGGGAAGGCGCTAAAGCACCAAGGCCAGGAGGGTTCACCGGTGAGCAATTCTTCGTCGGAAGATGGGCAAAAAAGAGAATTACGCAATCGTCGCCATTTTAGTTTCCGTCTGAATATGTTTTTCTTTGTCACGTTTTTTGTGTTCTCGCTATTGATCGTGCGGTTGGCGATTCTTCAGTTCGTGGACGGCCCAACGCTAAAGGCCAGGGCACATGACATCGGCACACGGGATGTCCCGATTCCGCCGATCCGCGGCAACATTTTCGATTCCCAGGGCCGGCCCATCGCTTATTCGACCTCGACCCAGTCGTTGTATTACACACTTGAGCCGGGCACCAAAGAAGAGGCAGCGCAGCAAATGGCGGCTCGGCTTGTCCAGGTGTTCGACAAATATGGAGACAAAACGAAAAAGCCGATGACGGCGGAAGAAGTTTTCACCAACATGGACTTTGGGGGAAAAGTCTACTTATCGTACCAGCAGCGCCGCATCAAATCGGATTTGACCAAAGAAGAAATCGCCTTTTTCTCGGAACACCGCGAGGTGTTCAAAGGCATTGATGTGGTGGAAGAGAGTATTCGCCAATACAGCCCTGACAAAGTGGCGGTTCAACTGGTCGGTTATATGAAACAGATGAAGGGAGCTTCGTCCCTCAACAAATACAAGGCAATCCGACAAGATCAGCTCGACCCCGCGTTCAAAGATCCGACGCTCAAATATCTCGATTCCGAGGAAGTCGGTTTCGACGGACTTGAACTGATGTATCAGGAACAACTGCGGGGACGCAACGGGTTCAAGTCTTATCCGGTCAACAACAAGAGCCAGATCATCGGCCCGATGCAGTTGACCAAACCCGTCAAAGGCGACAACTTGTTCCTCACGATCAACAAAGATGTGCAGTTAGCGACTCAAAAGGCGATTATGGATCAGCTGTACAACCTGCAGCATGCGGCACCGGGAACTGTCGAGAGTCAAGGGAAACTCGCCACCACCGGGTACGCTGTGGCCATGGAAGTCAAAACCGGGAAAGTCGTCGCCATGGCCAGCATGCCGGATTATAATTCCAATCTTTGGCAAGGGGGAATCAGCACCAAAGATTACGATGCGGTCCAATTTTTTACCGGCAACGGGACGATCCGGGAAGTGCAAGCGCCTTATAAAGACGACAAGGAACGCAGGAAACATCCTTCGTCGCTTGTCAACCTGGGTTCTACGCAGAAGCCGCTCACCATTTTGGTCGGTTTAAACGAGAAGCTCATTACACCATACAGCACCTTTAAGGACCCCGGATATTTCACATTCGGTTCGAAAGGGCACGAGACGACAGTCAAAAATGCAAGCAGCGCGGCAAACGGCTGGCTGACTCCTACAATGGGTATCGCGAAGTCATCCAATGCTTTCATGTCGGCGATGGTCGGCAACGCTCTTTATATGAAGAATGGCCCGTCAGGCGTCGACATCTGGGATAAATACATGAAGCAATTCGGACTCGGGGTTACAACGGGCAGCGGACTCCCTGGCGAGTCCAATGGTTTTATCAACTATAAGATCGAAGCCAAGAAGGGCAGCGCCCAGTCCGCACTGGTCTATGCTTCCTTCGGTCAGCAAGGACGATATACCCCCTTGCAGTTGGTGCAATATGCGGCGATGCTCGCCAGCCATGGACATCGTATCAAACCTCAATTCGTGAACGAAATCAAAGACGCCGCGGGAAATGTGGTTCAACCGTATAAACCCGAGGTGCTGAACACGGTTAATTTCCCGAATTCCTACTGGCGCACAATCGAAAATGGGATGGCGTTGGTTAAAGTACAAGGGTTCGACAACTTCAAATATAATTTTTACCGGAAAACAGGAACGTCCGAGCAGGGGGTAGCAGGAAATCTGGTCGAAAACGGGGTGTTCATCGCGTATGCTCCTGCGGAAAATCCGACTCTGGCAGTCGCCGTGGTCGTTCCGCAAGGCGGATACGGCGGTTGGGCCGCTGCACCAATCGGACGCAAGATTTTTGACGCATACGACGCGGCGGTGGGTTTAACGGGAGCCCCTTTAAAATCTGCGGTAGCTGCATCACCTAATCCTGCAGCATCCTCAACACCGGGCGGTCAACAGCATCCATAACCGGTAATCCGTCCCCTGGCCGGGCGGATTTTTTGGTTAACGTTTCAGAAAGTATAAGTTTTCACCTATACTTTTCTGAAACGTCTCCGACATAAACGTAGGCTGCCATCCAAGGACGGCGACAGCCGTTTATACTTGTGACAATTGGTGTCGAGCCCATACCGGCGTTATAATGTAAGGTAGCTTCGGCAAGAAGGAGAGGACGCAAAACCTATGGCACAATATCGCCTGCTTGCGCTCGATCTAGACGGGACACTCCTGAACGACCACGGCGAAGTCAGCGCCGCCAACGCAGAGTGGGTCGGCCGCGCCCAAGAGGCGGGCATCACGGTATGTATCTCCACGGGACGAGGTTTTCTCAGCGCATTACCTTTTGCGGAACAACTGAAACTCGACACCCCGATGATCACCGTGAACGGAGGAGAGATTTGGCGAAAACCGCATCAATTGCACCGCCGCACGCTGCTTCCCGCCAATCTCGTCTTTAGGCTTCATGAACTGGCGGAACGTTACGACATTTGGTTTTGGGCGTATACAAGCGAGGAAATGTATAACAAAGAGCGATGGATTGACGACGACGAGTCTCCCCGGGATTGGCTCAAATTCGGTTATCACACGGAGGATCACGACGTACGGGGCGAGATTTTGAACGAAATTCGTACCTGGGACGGGCTGGAGATCAGCAACTCTTCGCCGTTCAATATCGAGATCAATCCAGCCGGCGTATCCAAAGCGACCGCAATGGAAGAAGTGTGCCGGATGGTCGGCTGCGATCTGTCGGAAGCGGTTGCGGTCGGGGACAGTCTGAACGACATCGAAGCCATCCGGGTATGCGGGCTCGGAGTGGCGATGGGCAATGCGCAGGATGAAGTCAAAACGGCAGCTGACATCGTGACCGGAAGTTACCTGGAGGACGGTGTCGCGTACATGATCCGCCAATATATATTGGAGGCGTGAGTTCCAAATGGATGTAATCGGCTGGCTGCTGATTGCGGCACTGTTCGCATTGGGAATGGCTGGGGCAGTGTTTCCGATACTGCCGGGCGCTTTGGCCATCTACGCAGCATTTTTCGTGTACGGATTGTTTTTCTCTTTCCATCCGTTCGGGTTTTTGTTTTGGACGATCGAAACCCTCATCGTTGCGATTCTGCTTGTCGCCGATTACCTGGTGAACGCCTGGGGAGTCAAGAAATACGGCGGTTCGAGGGCTTCGGTCATCGGCAGTACCATCGGCATCCTCATCGGCCCGTTTGTGATCCCCGCGTTCGGGCTGATCATCGGACCATTGGCAGGAGCCGTGATCGGTGAGTTGATCCACGGTGTAACCCACGGGGCGCAATGGAATCGAGCATTCGTCGTCCGGTCCGTCAAAGTCGGATGGGGCGCGCTCGTCGGCCTGCTCAGCAGTACAATCGTCAAAATCGGACTGCAGCTGGTTATGATTATTGTGTTTATCATTTGGTTGGTTTATTAAATCTGTGAGGAGAGAGAACAAATGATTCGAGTTACGGTTTGGAACGAATTCAAGCACGAACAGATTCACGAAGAGGTCCGCAGCGTTTATCCCGAAGGGATCCACCGTGCGATCGCTCAAGCGCTGGAGACCGAGGAAGGCCTGACCGTTCGTACCGCCACCCAGCCGGAGCCGGAGCATGGGTTAACGCAGGAAGTGCTCGACAACACCGATGTCCTCGTCTGGTGGGGGCACATGGCTCATGATCAAGTGGAAGATGCGATCGTAGACCGCGTCCATCAGCGGGTATTGGCCGGGATGGGGCTCGTGGTTCTTCATTCGGGGCATTTTTCGAAAATTTTCAAAAAGCTGATGGGAACGGGCTGCGACCTGAAATGGCGCGAAGCGAACGAGAAGGAGCGAATTTGGGTTGTGGATCCGTCTCATCCGATCGCCGCCGGCTTGCCGGAATATTTTGAGCTGAAGCCGGAAGAGATGTACGGCGAGCACTTTGACATTCCGGCACCGGACGAGCTGGTGTTCGTGAGCTGGTTTGAAGGCGGCGAAGTATTCCGCAGCGGCTGTACATGGCGCCGGGGTCAGGGCAAAATCTTCTATTTCCGTCCGGGACATGAAACGTATCCGACCTATTACCATCCGCATGTTCGCCGCGTTATCGCCAACGGCGTCCATTGGGCGGCTCCTTCGGCAACGGCGAAGCCGATTCGCGGCAACCATCAACCGCTTGAACCGATCAACTGAATCGAGGCTTAGCATCCATTGAAAAAAGACACACTCGTCAAAGGCACGCTTATCCTAGCCGCTGCCGCACTCGTGGCGCGGGCGCTCGGTGTATTCCAACGCGTGCCGCTGGATTATATCATGGGGCCGGTGGGCCAAGGATATTTCGCCGTTGCCAATGGGGTCTATCTGTTGTTGCTTGTTGTGGCAACGGCTGGAATACCGAGCGCCGTCAGTAAAATGGTCTCCGAGAGATACGCGCTCGATCAGGTCGGGGAAGCGCAGCAGGTGTACCGCGCCGCGCTTCTGTTCGGCGGGGCCGCCGGATTGGTGATCACGCTTGGCATGTATGCCCTCGCGCCTTGGATTGCCGGCCCAATCTTGCATGAGCCGAAGGCGGCATCCGCCATCCGCGCTATCGCTCCATCCCTTCTGCTGTTTCCGACGATCGCTATGATGCGGGGATACTTTCAAGGCCGCCAATTCATGGCCGCAGGCGGGATGTCCCAAATCGCAGAGCAAATTCTTCGTGTTGCAGCGGCCGTCATCCTTGCATTCATGGTTTACAATTGGAATCCCCACAATGATGAGGGGATTGCAGCAGGAGCCTCACTCGGCAGTGTGTTCGGTAGTATCGGCGCATTTCTCGTCATGCTTTATTATGCGATCAACCTGAGCAAGACCGATCGTGCGGAACCCCCGAAGAGCCGCGATACGTCCCGAAGGCTAAGGCTCAGTGAAATATATCGCGAATTGTTCCGGCTTTCCGTTCCGATCGTCATGACGGCTGTGACGGTCCAGCTTCTGTACACGCTGGACAACATCATGGTCAAGTCGCTTACGAGAGGACACTTCGATCCGAAACTGATCAACGATTGGTGGGGCATCTTGGGCTTGAACGCTCAGGCCATCGCGGGCATTCCGGTTATTCTGGCGGTAGCGTTAAGCCAGTCGATTATTCCGGTGATTTCTTCCGCTCACGCCGTCGGAGACCGGGCGGCCGTCGGCCGGCAGTCATCGCTCGCTGTTCGTATGGCTGTCTTCACCGGAATGCCGGTTGTGCTGCTCTTGTCGATTGGGGCTTACAGCGTGAATGGGCTGCTGTTTAAGGAAACACAGGGCAGCTTGATCGTCGCCATGCTGACATTCGGTACGATATTTCAGGTGGGCATGATGGTATCGAACTCCATTCTGCTTGGAATCGGTCAGCCGAAAAAGGCCACGATCCACGCCATAACCGGCGTTTTGCTGAAGGTGTTACTCAGTTTCGCATTAGCTCCCTGGCTTGGTGTGTACGGCCTTATTCTAGCCACTTCGTTTTGCTTTATCTGGACGTTATCTTTTAATGTTCTCAGCCTTAAAAAGAGAACCACGTTCATTGTCATCCAACGGCGTCGGTGGGCCGGTTTTCTCGCCACCGTAATCGTTGTATCCGGTGTGATTTGGGCGGTGCAATGGGGGGTTCTGGCCTTGTTGCACGGCGCTCCGGCCAAAGTGGGCTTTTTCTTCTCTTCCGCGGTCATGGGAGTCGCCGTGATGGGCTTATATCCGGTTCTCCTCGTCCTGCTCAAAGTGATTACGCCCGAGGAAGCGGCTAGCTATCCCAAGCCGGTTCGACGGCTGCTAGGACCGGTTCTGCGTCTCGGAAACAAATCAGCCGCCAAACAAATGTAATCAATGTGATTTCGAGCTGTGGGCCAGTTCGGCGGCGGCTTGCAGCTTCCTCTGGCCATGCAAATGCTCAAACGTCATATCGACAATACGGGGCGGCCGGGGTGCGGTAAGATAAGACAGCACCGAGCGGTCGGTAAACCAATCCTTCGGAGCAGCCGAAGGCAGGGGTTGGTCCGGCCATGCGGCTTCCAACGGCGGACTGTACCAAGATTCGGCGGCGGAGAGTTCCCGTTCATCGGGCTTTCCGCCGGTTTTTCTTTTAAGCGGGTAAAATCTGTCGGACCAATAGTCGGAGCGGGATCCGGTATGCGGCACTTTTTGCGCGAACGCCCCGGCACCGGACAGAATCTTCGGATATCCGAACAGAAGTGCGTACAAACATTTGCCGAATTGGATCCGCTCCTGCAGATCATCGAAGCGCTCCAACACTCTTCCGGCCAATCGCAGCGGATGATGACCTCGTTGTCCGTTATCATGCAGAACCGGAAATACAACCTGATTCGTCTGCAACAAGGGTTGGCTGCGGAACGAAAGCGAATCGAACACGCGGGTACGGACGGCATAGTTTTCCACAACCGGTTCCTCAATGACATGCTGCTCATTGACGATCAGTCCTACCGTCAGCAGAGGGGAGTCGTCTTGATGCTTCCAAAACCATTCCCATAACGGCAACATGAAACCGGACACTTTGAAATACGGAAGGAAATGAAACAGGGCTTGACCCTTCTGACGGCTTTCTGCGTACAATTTGAGCTGGGGGTAAGCATCCCTGAAAATGAGCGCGTTACACATCTCGAGCAGTCTGAAATCCGCTCGGGCATCTTCAGAACTGAGCAGTCGGGGAAGCCATTGCCCTTTCAAATCCGTCATACTCCAACCGCCGTTGCGGGAAACCAAATGCGCGAGCAGCGCCCAATGAAGTTCCGGAAATTCACGGTACAAATTCCAGTACGCTTGTGTGCGGGTCACGTTATTGCGGTTCCAAACCGTCGTTTCTTTGCGGATTCTCTCACACCAATCCCTTTCTTTGGCGCTCGTAAAGACGAAGGGGACATTGGCTTCCTCAGTCTCGTCGGCCGTTTTCCAACAAGAAGTTAGCTGGTGAACGGCAGTCCGATCCCACGGAAGAACCGTTGGACGACCGGTTAGAACGGCAGATCGCCCTAGCACCGTCGTTTTTCGCCAAACCCCCTCCATTAGCCGTTCCACCGTTTTCATCAACTGTTCCATGGGTTCCCACCTTTAGCCGTGCAATCGTTTATCGGGAGGATAACCAATTTTACGGCTTGGCACTCTGAACAGAAGATTCGCGCCGTGACTGTAACGTTCATCTTGTAGCGACGCCACGGGAGGCGTATAATAGCCGTACCATTCAAGGGACAGCCCAACAGAGGGGAGAATGGATATGCGTAAAATTTCGGAAGAAGCGGATTTTCGGGAAAGCATCGGCGGAGACCGGTTGACGGTTGCCGTCTTTAAAGCGACATGGTGCAAAGATTGCCACTTTATGGACCCTTTCATGCCGTCAGTGGAAGCTGCCTATGCGGATAAACTGACACTGGTAGAGATTGATCGCGACGAAATGCCCGATCTATGCGAGGAACTGAACATTCTTGGCATTCCGAGCTTTATCGCGTTCAAAAACGGACAAGAACTCGTCCGATTCGTCAGCAAGCTGCGTAAAACCCGCGAAGAAATCGAACAGTTCCTCGATCGCGCTATTGCAGTGGCGGGTGCTTTGTCTCCTTCGGTGTAAAACGTCGTGTACGCGAAATCGGTTGTCCGGTGACCGAAACTGAAATCACTTTGAAAATGCCGTTCCCGGGTGAAGAGACAATCTTCGCCCGGAGAGCGGCATTTTTGCCGTGCTGCGGAGTTCACATTTTGAACATGGTATTGCCGGGTGGGGTTCGGTATAATATGAAATGGCCTCCATACGCCTACTTTCACAAAAGAAATCGGGGATGGGCATGACCGCTCAACGATATAAAATACTAACCCTGCTGACCTGCATCGGGATGTTTCTCGTGCTGATCGTCGGTGTTCTTGTCACCAATACGGAATCCGGACGGGGCTGCGGCAACGATTGGCCGTTATGCAACGGCAAGTTCGTCCCGGCTTACACGCTGGAATCCCTTGTCGAATATTCGCACCGGGCGGTCAGCGGTCTTGTCGGACTCCTGGTTGGCGCTACATTTATAGCTACCTTGCTTTGGCGGCCAGCACGTCAAAAAGAACCCGTCTGGTACGCGTCCGGCGCTCTTTTTTTCACCTTCGTTCAGGCGGCGCTCGGCGCAATGGCCGTGGTGTGGCCGCAATCGTCGGCCGTACTCGCCTTGCATTTTGGCATCTCCCTGTTTGCGTTTACTTCCACTTGGCTGTTGTACTCCTATGCCAAACGGATGGTATCGGACAGAGGAGACATGGTGAGTGTGACGGCCGCCGGAACCGATCCTCTTGGGCGTATTCCCCGTTCCGTCTATAGGTTGTCCCTAGCCATTCTTATCTATTGTTATGGCGTCGTCTATCTAGGTGCCTATGTCCGTCACACGAGTTCAGGAGGCGGCTGCTCCGGCTGGCCGTTGTGCAACGGGGATGTCATCCCGACGTTTGCCGGTGCCACAGGAATCGTATTCGCCCATCGGATCGCGGCGCTCATCATGCTGCTGTTCGTTGTTGCCTTGGTATTCTTCGTCCGCAGTCGGACCGGGGCCGTGTCCGAAACGTCGAAAATCGCGAACAACGCGCTCTGGCTTGTTGTGCTCCAGGTGCTCAGCGGCGGTTTGCTATCCTATACGATGGACAACCACGACGTCTATGTGTTTACCAGCTTGCTCCACACCATCATCATAGCGGCGTTATTTAGCGTAATATGCCTTCTCACCCTGCGTACTCGGCATATGTCCCGCATTTAGACGAGAAACGGAGGCGGAAACATGATCTTTCCATCGCTGCGGCCCTTTTTGGACGCGCTTCGCCGGGACAATCAGTTGGCGGTCATTGATGCGCCGGTTGATCCGGTGCTGGAGATCGCGGAGATCCACCGGCGGATCATTGATCGGGAAGGACCCGCGCTCTTGTTCACCAACGTAAAGGGCAGCTCTTATCCGATAGTGACGAACCTCTTCGGGACAAGCCGCCGGGTCGACCTCGCGTTCGGACCTCGGCCGGAAGAGCTGGTCAAACGTCTGATCGGAGCGATGGACTCTCTGATTCCGCCTACGTTGCCGGCTTTGTGGCGGGAGAAGGATATGTTGTTTGATCTGATGAAGGTCGGCATACGTAAAGTGCCGTCCGAACAAGCGCCGGTCCTCCAGGCTTCCCAACGGGACCGGCCATTGGAAGGCCTGCCCGTAATCACAAGCTGGCAGGAAGATGGAGGTCCTTTTGTCACGCTGCCCCTCGTTTACACGGAGCATCCCGATCATCCAAAGCAACACAATCTGGGAATGTACCGGATGCAAATATTCGATGATCGGACGACGGGCATGCATTGGCAAATTCATAAAGGCGGCGGATTCCACTATCACGAAGCGGAGAAACGGAACGAAGCGCTTCCGGTTTCGGTGTTCCTCGGCGGACCGCCGGCTTTGATCGCTTCGGCGATCGCTCCGGTTCCGGAAAATGTACCGGAATTGCTGCTCGCTTCGCTCATCTTGGGCGGCAAGCTGCCGATGGTGGACAACCCGCTAGGCGGCCACCGAATACCGGCCGAAGCGGAATTCGCCATCGTCGGCAAGGTGCCGCCGCATCTGCGACGGCCGGAAGGGCCTTTCGGCGACCATTACGGTTATTATTCGCTGACACATGATTTCCCGGTTTTTGAAGTCGATCACATGTGGCACCGTAAAGATGCCATTTACCCCGCTACCATTGTGGGCAAACCGCGTCAGGAGGACTACTATCTCGGACAATTTTTGCAGCGGCTGCTTTCGCCTGCTTTCCCGATCGTCATGTCGGGGGTGCGCAGCTTGTGGACTTACGCCGAGACCGGATTCCATTCGCTGGCCGCCGCCGTCGTCCGGGAGAGCTACTCCAGGGAAGCGCTGGGAACGGCATTCCGCATTCTTGGCGAGGGACAGCTGACTCTGACGAAGTTTTTGATGCTCACCGACCGCCCGATGGATCTCGCGGATTTCCCGCTTCTTTTGGAAACGGTTTTGGAACGGTTCGATCCTGCTCGTGACTTGTTCGTGTTCGATAATACCTCGCACGATACGTTGGACTATACCGGACCGAGGCTGAACCACGGGAGCAAAGCCGTTCTTCTCGGCGTCGGAGATCCGGTGCGTGAACTGCCGGGACAGTACGAAGGCGGACCGCTTCCCGATATCGATCGGATCAAGCCGTATTGCCGCGGTTGTCTGGTCGTGCAAGGGGCTTCTTACACGAACAATCCCGGGCTCGCCGCGCAGCTGGCCGATTTCATGCAGCTGGCCGGAAGCCCGTGGCCGTTCGTAGTCCTGGCGGACAACGCCGATATCGCGAATGGACAGACGGCGTTCCTATGGACGACATTCACCAGGTTTAACCCGGCGGCGGATATCTACGCGGCGAGCGACCCGGGACGGCATCATATCTCTTACCGGCTGCCGATCGTGATCGACGCGCGGATGAAGCCCGGATACCCGGATGAGCTTTTCCCCCGCGACGATATCGTGAAACTGGTGGACACTCGTTGGTCGGAATATTTTCCTGGTGTATAGATGATCCAAACCACAGTGACGGCTGTGGTTTTTTTATTTTCCGGGTTTCAAAAATGAACTTGGATGGTATCTGATTTTGATTCCTTTTGTCGATATCCCCTTCGCTCAGTGTGGGCTGGGAGAGGCATCGGGACAGGGGAATTGCGGCACATGGAGATTGTCCGTGCTGCAATGACGCAAGAGCAAAGCGCTGATGGGTTCTAATGACCGGCGATATCGGGTATAGGATAGAGGATCTGATTTCCTGACTCCCGGGACTACCGATCAAAGGTGAGAGGATGTTCATCTCCTGTCTCTTCAGGGTACCGATCAAAGGTGAGGGTAGATGAGCCGATTGGGTAGGTTTGCACACTTCATAGTAGCACTGTGCTGCTTATTCCCGCTGATTGGGTAGGTTTGCACACTACATAGTAGCACTGTGCTGCTTATTCCCGCCGATTGGGTGGGTTTGCACCCTGCCTAGTAGCTCTGCACTACTCATTCCCGCCGATTGGTTGGGTTTGCACACTGCATCGTAGCTCTGTGCTGCTTATTCCCGCCGATTGGTTGGGTTTGCAGAATGCATCGTAGCCCTGCGCTACTTATTCCCGCCGATTGGGTGGGTTTGCACCCTGAACGAAAGGGATACCGACAAAGGCATCGCGTCAAATGAGATTCTGAGCCTCGGGGATAGCGACTAAAGGACAAAACGTACATGGTTGCTGACCCAAATCCATATGAATTAAAGTAAACGCTTAACTCAACTTTCAAAGGATTCATTTCACGAAGGTAGGCAGGCATTCAAGTAAACGTAGAAAGATTAAATTGATATAAAGGGTACTTGTAGAAAAAGTATTGACGAAAAAAGGGCTTACATGATTGAATAGGGGAAAGCGCTTAACTCTATATTCCCATTATACGAGAGAAGAGGTGTCCGAGTGAAACCGGTTCAAATCGGAGTGATCGGAGCAGGGCGAATTGGCCGGCTGCACGCCGAGAATTTGGTGCGCAGGCGCGGCGTTATCGTCAAAGCCATATCGGATTTATACCCGGAGGCGGCACGCGAATGGGCGTCATCCATTGGCATCCCCCATGTACATGTCGACTATCAGGAGGTGCTAGCGGATCCTGCGATCGATGCGGTGTTGATCTGTTCCCCAACCGACACGCACGTAGATGTCATTTGTGCAGCTGCCCGGGCGGGAAAAGCGATTTTTTGCGAGAAACCCGTATCGTTCGATTTTCGCCAAACGATCGATGCCATCGCGTCGGTCGCTCATGCCGGCGTCCCTCTGCAAATCGGGTTTAACCGCCGGTTCGATCCTAATTTTCGCAGAGTCAAGGAATGGGTCGATGCGGGGAAAATTGGTAAAGTCCATTCGGTCAAAATCACTTCGCGCGATCCGAGCCCGCCTTCTCCTGAATATGTGCGTTCCTCCGGAGGGTTGTTCGTGGACATGACGATCCATGATTTCGATATGGCCCGCTACCTGAGCGGCAGCGATATCACGGAAGTGTATGCGGCAGGCGGCGTTCTGATCGATCCCGCCATCGGCGAAATGGGAGATATCGATACCGCCATGATATCACTCAAATTCGCGAACGGGGCGTTCGGTATGATCGACAACAGCCGCAAGGCGGCTTACGGCTATGACCAGCGTGTCGAAGTGTTCGGAATGGATGGCTGTATTACCGCGGATAACGACTACCCGAGCAGTGCGCAACTATATGACGGCAACGGTGTCCATCGGGAGAAACCGAAGTATTTTTTCCTGGAGCGATACAGCGTGTCTTATATTCAGGAATTGGACGAATTCATCGCAGCCGTGCGGGGAGAAGGCGCGGTTCCGGTTAGCGGAAACGACGGCTTACAGGCCGAATTGGCGGCATACGCCGCCCGCCTCTCTCTGAAGGACGGCCGGCCGGTGAAATTGGAACCTATCGCGGCAACGAAAGGAAGGTTCGCGGGATGACGACGATTCGCCTTACCATGGCACAGGCACTGCTTCGGTTTCTGGATGCGCAGTATGTGGAGATGGACAGTGTAGAGCGCAAGTTCGTGCGGGGTGTGATGGGCATTTTCGGCCACGGCAACGTGACGGGCATCGGAGAAGCATTGGAGCGCAGCCGGGGTTCGCTGGAGTTCATACAAGGAAAAAACGAGCAAGGGATGGCACACGCGGCCACAGCTTATGCGAAACAAAGCAATCGGTTGTCCATCTATGCTTGCACGACATCCATCGGGCCGGGGGCGCTCAACATGGTAACGGCTGCCGCCACGGCCACGGTGAATCGCATCCCGCTGCTCCTGCTTCCCGGCGATATTTTTGCGGATCGTCAGCCCGATCCGGTATTGCAGCAAATCGAGCATCCGATGGATTACACGATTTCCGCCAACGATGCTTTTAAGCCGGTCAGCCGATATTGGGACCGGATCATACGGCCCGAGCAGCTGATGGCTTCGCTGCTGCAGGCGATGCGCGTGCTGACGGACCCCGCGGAGACCGGTGCGGTCACGCTGGCGCTGCCGCAGGATGTGCAGGCCGAGGCTTATGATTATCCCGAAGCGTTTTTCCGCAAGAGGGTACATGCGATGGACCGTCGGCCGCCTGCGGAGACAGCCTTGGATAGAGCGGCAGCATTGCTCGCCGGTAGAAAACGTCCCGTCATTGTCGCGGGAGGCGGGGTCCATTACTCGCTGGCAACCGAAGCATTGCGGAAGTTTGCCGAAACATTCGGCATTCCCGTGACGGAAACGCAAGCAGGCAAAAGCGTGCTGCCCTGGAGCCATCCGCTTAATCTCGGTGCGGTAGGCGTCACCGGCACACTTGCGGCTAACCGAACGGTGGCAGAGGCGGATCTGATCCTGGCCGTCGGGACGCGGTTGTCAGATTTCACGACCGCATCCAAAACGGCCTTCGCCGACGCGCAAACGGAGCTGCTATCGATTAACGTTGCCTCTTTTGATGCGGTGAAGATGGAAGGACTGCCTTTGGTGGCGGACGCCAAACTCGCTTTAGAAGCCTTGTCTGAAAAGCTGAGGCTCAGAGGCTATCGGACCGCCCACGATCCGGAAGTCATTGCCGCCCGCAAGCGGGAGTGGGACGCGGAAGTGGACCGGCTATACCATCTGGAACAACGCGAAGGACTCACGCAGACCCATGTGATTGGAATCATCAACGAATTTGTTCAGCCTGAGGATGTGATCGTGTGTGCAGCCGGAAGCCTTCCCGGCGACTTGCATCGCTTATGGCGTCCGGAGCTGCCGAAATCTTACCATATGGAGTACGGCTTTTCGTGTATGGGTTATGAAGTGTCGGGTTCTTTCGGGGTCAAGTTGGCCATGAATCGCGGAGAGGTCTATACGCTTGTGGGAGACGGCAGCTTCCTGATGCTGCACTCAGAACTTGTGACGAGCCTCCAGGAGAACCGCAAAATCACCGTCCTCCTATTTGATAATCACGGGTTTCAATGCATTCATAATCTCCAACGCGGTCACGGAAGCGACGGCTTCGGCAATGAGTTCCGGGGGCAGACGGGTGATGTGCTGCCGATCAACTTCAAGGGACTGGCCGAAAATCTCGGCTGCGCTGCATTTGCCGCCCATGACGCGGACTCGCTTCGTCAGGCGCTGAAGGATGCCCGCGCAGCGGATCGATCGGCTTTGGTCCATATCGGCGTGCTGCCTGGTACCAACACGGACGGCTACGAGTCTTGGTGGCGGGTAGACGGCGCACAAGTATCGAACAGCACACGCGTGACGGATGCGCGAAGAGAGAACGACGAGATCCGCCGGACGGCCCGGCCGTTCTAAGTCAGGTGCGAGCGGAGGAGAGGGAAACATGTTGCCATTAGCGAAAAGGGTTCGTCTCGGCATATCGGCCATCAACTGGGTCAATGAGGACATGCACGAGCTCGGCGATCACTACACTTTTGAGGATCTGATGCGGGACTTCACCGCCTTGGGCTTCGAAGGGACGGAAATGTGCCGCAAATTCCCGCAAACCGCACCGGAGATAAAGGCGGTGCTCGCTTCTCACGGATTGGCGCTCGCCTCTTGGTGGCGCGGCGTTCGTTTCGCGGATCCTTCGTTCCGGCAAGAGGAGCTGGAAGCTTACCGCCGGCACGTTGAATTCCTTCAGACGGCAGGCAGTCGACATGTCGTCACCTGCGAAGTGCTCGGTGCTCCTCATGCGGATCCTTCGGTAAGCTCTAGGGTGATCCTGAGCGATGACCAATGGAAACACCTCGCGGAAGGGCTCCATCAAGCCGGCGAAATTTGCCGTGCAGCCGGGATGCAGCTGGTTTATCATTACCACGCCGGAACCGTTGTGGAAGGACCGGAGGAGATCGCGCGGCTCATGCGGATCACGGATCCTTCGCTCGTCCATTTGCTGCTGGATACGGGGCATGCCTTGTACGGAGGAGGAGACCCTGTCCGTTACGCAGAAATGTATGCCGGCCGGATTGCTTATGTACATTTGAAAGACGTTCGAAAAGAGGTGCTGGAGCAGGCCCAGCGTGAAAATTGGAGCTTCCTCGAGCGGGTCCGGAAGGGCGTATTCACCGTACCTGGAGATGGTTGTGTAGATTTTGCAGCCGTTTTAGGCGCCTTGGACCGATCCGGCTATGAGGGATGGATGATTCTCGAAGCGGAACAGGATCCTTCGGTTGCCGAACCGAAAGCCTATGCAGCAAGAGGCAAAGAGCACTTGCTTCGATTACTGGAGAAGGAGAGTTGATAGCAATGAACCGTCTGATTGTACCTACAGGTGAACCCAACGCCGACGGCACCGTTCTCCGGATTACGCCGGAATCGGCGGGATGGACTTATGTCGGGTTTGAGGTTTGCCGGCTGGCTCCGGGGCAAATTCTGCAGCGTTCCACGAACGACCAAGAAGTATGCCTCGTGCTTCTCAGCGGATTCGCGGATGCGGAAGCGGGCGGACAAGCTTGGCCGAATATCGGCCGGCGGATGGACATTTTCGAACGCATTCCTCCCTACGCCGTTTACGTCCCCAACGAATCGGAGTACCGCTTGACGGCACTCACCGATGCAGAAGTGGCCATCTGCTCAGCGCCGGGGAAAGGCGGACACGGCGCCCGGCTCATCACGCCGGAACAAGTGGCCGCCGAGCCTCGCGGATACGGGAATATGTCGCGTACGATTCACAATATTTTGCCGGAGCAAGAGCCGGCGGACAGTCTGCTCGTAGTCGAAGTGTTTACGCCGAACGGAAATTGGTCGAGTTATCCGCCGCACAGGCACGACGAAGAAGATTTGCCGCGCCAATCTTATCTCGAAGAGACGTATTATCACCGCGTTCAGCCGGGACACGGCTTTGCCGTACAACGGGTATATACGGACGACCGCTCCCTGGATGAAACGCTCACCGTGCGTAACGGAGAAGCTGTGATGGTTCCGAAGGGGTACCATCCGGTGTCCGCGGCTCCCGGCTATGATAACTACTACTTGAACGTCATGGCGGGGCCGGTGCGGACGTGGAAATTCCACAACGATCCGGAACACGAGTGGCTGTTTCGCAAATGAAGGGAGGAGTAGAGAGATGAACGGAGTCCGTTTTCCGGACAACCGGCCGCTCGATGTCGTGAGCATCGGACGTCTGTGCATGGACCTGAATGCCAATGAGATTCATCGTCCGATGGAGGATACGCTCACCTTCACGAAATACTTGGGGGGCTCCCCGGCTAACATTACGGTGGCCCTGGCAAGGCTCGGTTTGCAGACGGGTTTTATCGGCCGTATTGCCTCCGACGCATTCGGCCGGTTCATCCGCCGTTATCTGGAACAGCTCGGAGTCGATACTTCTTCCGTCGTGAACGACCGGCCAGGCAGTATGACGGGTCTGGCTTTCACCGAAATCAAATCACCCACCGATTGCAGCATCCTGATGTACCGGGATAACGTCGCGGATTTGAATTTGGAGCCCGCCGATGTGAAAGAAGAGCAAATCGCCTCGGCCAAAGTACTTGTGGTCTCGGGCACGGCACTCGCCGCCAGTCCGTCGAGAGAAGCGGTATTCACCGCCATCTCGTATGCACGCAAGCATGGCACGACGATCATCTACGATATCGACTATCGCCCTTATACTTGGGCGAGCCGTGATGAAGTCCGCGTCTATTGCAGCCTGGCTGCCGGGCAGGCGGACGTCATCCTCGGAGGAAAGGAAGAATTCTCTCTGCTTGACGTCGACACGGAAGCTGAGTTTGACGAGGAAGCCGTCGCAAGCCGCTGGCTTGGTAACCGGGCATCGCTGGTCGTGATCAAACGCGGAGGCGACGGTTCCGTTGCTTATGCCGCGGACGGTACGATGTATCCAGGACGCACATTTCCGGCGCAGGTGGTGAAGACGTTCGGCGCCGGTGATTCGTTCGCGGGCGCATTCATTTATGGCTTGCTGCAGGGATGGGACATCTCCCGGTGCCAGGATTATGGGGCTGCGGCAGCGAACATCGTCGTCTCCAGCCACAGCTGCTCTGATGCGATGCCGACCCGCAGCCAAATCGAGGACGTGCTGAGATCGCATGGCGCGCTCACGGAGTGAAGATCATTCGTTGGTCCAATCGAACGCGTATTCAAGGAGGAAATCCAAATGTCTTATCCGCAAATCTTATCGAATTATTACGGGGGCCAATATGTCGCGTCCGCTTCCGATCGTTCGGAGGTCGTTCCGAATCCTGCAACCGGAGAAACGATCACGAGGGTGCCGCTGTCTAACCGCGACGATCTCGACGCAGCTGTCCGGTCGGCGAAGGAGGCGTTCCCGGCCTGGAGCCGGACGCCGGTTCCGCGCCGGGCCCGAATCCTGTTCAAATTCCAGCAGCTGCTGGTGGATCATTGGGACGAGCTGGCCCGGCTCGTCACGCTGGAGAACGGCAAAAGCTACGGAGAAGCATACGGCGAAGTGCAGCGCGGAATCGAATGCGTCGAATTCGCCGCGGGCGCGCCGACCTTGATGATGGGCAGCGTGCTGCCGGACATCGCATCGGGTATTGAATCCGCCATGTACCGCTATCCCATTGGAGTTGTGGGCGGAATCACGCCATTCAATTTTCCGATGATGGTGCCGTCCTGGATGTTTCCTCTGGCGATCGCGTGCGGCAACACGTTTGTGCTGAAGCCGTCCGAGCGGACACCGCTGACCGCCACCCGTCTCGCGGAGCTATTCAAGGCAGCGGGACTGCCAGACGGTGTGTTTAATGTGGTGCACGGTGCGCACGATGTGGTCAACGGTCTGCTGGAACATCCGGATGTGAAAGCCATCTCGTTCGTCGGATCTCAGCCGGTGGCGGAATACGTCTACAAAACCGCGGCTTCTCACGGCAAACGGGTACAAGCGCTCGGAGGGGCGAAGAATCATTCCATCGTACTGCCGGATGCGGATATCGATCTGACGGTCAAAGAAATCACCAACGCGGCTTTCGGTTCGGCAGGAGAGCGCTGCATGGCCTGTTCTGTCGTTGTGGCCGTTGGCGGCGTTGGGGATCGTCTCGTCGAACAATTGCTGGACAAAGCCAAAGTAATGGTCGTCGGCAATGGAATGGACCAAGATGTGTTCCTCGGCCCGGTCATCCGGGAAAACCACAAGTCGAAAACGGTAGGATACATCGAAAAAGGCGTGGAACAAGGTGCGAAACTGCTGCTTGATGGACGAGAGTCCGGGAAAGCGCAGGGAGCCGGTTACTTCCTCGGGCCAACCATTTTTGATGATGTGAAACAGGACATGCAAATCTGGCGGGACGAAATCTTTGCGCCTGTCCTTCAGATCGTGCGTGTCGATACGCTGGACGAAGCAATTGAATGGACGAACGCTTCCGAGTTTGCGAACGGAGCCTGCCTCTTCACCTCTAACAGCGGATCCGTTCGTCAATTCCGGGAGACGATCGACGCCGGAATGTTGGGGATCAATGTCGGAGTTCCGGCTCCCATGGCCTTTTTCCCGTTTAGCGGGTACAAAAAATCGTTTTATGGCGACCTTCACGCCAATGGTAAAGACGGAGTCGAGTTTTACACGCGCAAGAAAATGATCGTCGCCCGTTACTGAGATGAAGCCGACCATCTACGATGTAGCCGAGCAGGCGGGCGTCTCGATCGCCACCGTATCCAAAGTCGTCAACCGGAACGGCAAAATCAGTGAACAGACGAGGGAAAGAATCACCAAAATCATGGCCGACATGGGTTATTTCCCCAATCTGGTCGCTTCCGCCTTATCGAGCAAAAAAACCTACATGATCGGTCTGCTTCTTCCGGACATTTCAAACCCGTACTTTGCCGAACTGGCTCGCCATATCGAAGACCGCGCACAGGAACTCGGCTACAATATCGTCATTTGCAGTACCGATAACCGGATGGATAAAGAAAGCGAATATTTGACTTTTCTCCAGCAGAAGGGCGTTGACGGCATTATGCTGTCCACAGGTTTGGCAAATCCTCAATCGCTCGAATTGCTGCTGGAGAGAAAACTCCCCATCGTCCTGATCTCCCGCGAGGTGCCGCAAACCGCGGTGAATACGGTAATCGTCGACGACTACATGGGAGGTTATTTGGCGACGTCCCATCTACTGCAACTCGGGCACCGGGATATCGCGATCATCGTGGAAAGCATGGATTTGGCGAGCTCGCGCGGACGGCTGAAAGGGTATCGGTCGGCGCTGCAGGAGTATGAAATCCCGTATCTGGAGCAATGGGTGACGGTGAGCGAGTTCACAATTGCCTCCGGGATGGAGGCGGCCGGCAGGCTTATGGACGGACCCGGGCGGCCGACCGCCTTGTTCGCCTGCAATGATTTGCTGGCGATCGGCACGATCCAAGCCGCTCGCGCAAGAGGCATCGCCGTGCCGGATCAGCTGTCGGTGGTCGGCTTCGACAACACGTTTCTGGCCACGCTCATCGATCCGTCATTAACGACGGTCGGACAGCCGATCTTGGAGTTAGGGCGACAGGCGGTCGATCTGCTTCATAAGGAAATGATCGGGGACGGGCAAGCCAAACAACGTATCGTACTGCTGCCCGAGCTCGTCGTGAGAAGTTCTACCGCAAGTATTCCGCATTAAGCGGATACTGCGAAATCCAACAGGGGCGTGCCCGTTTGACCGGACATCGGTTGAGCAAGCCGCCTCTTTTGCGTTACAATGAAAGGTAGTGAATGGCCGGAGTGCCGGTTGCGGGAGGAAAAAATTTGCTGCGAGCTTTGTTGGGTGAGCCGCCCCGGGAATGGGAACCGCCGCTGAGGGAGACGGCAGACGCCTTGGATACGTTTATCCGGCTGTGCCGGGAACGCTCATCGGGCGGGGCAGGAGCGCATGCCCGGTTTCGCACTTTTACCGTCTGGGCCGAAGGGCTGCGCCGTTCCTTGGACGAGCTGGAGGAAAGCTTATTCGCAGCTCGGTTTTTTGCCGGGCATATTGAAACGACTCGTTGGGATGAACTGTCCCCTGCCGCGAGGCTGGACTACGACCGTCATGTCTATTTTGATAAGAATGCTTATATACGCATGTTCTCGCTGCTCGACAAGCTGGGGATACTTTTGAACACATTGCTCGACCTTCAAACGGAAAAAATCAAAGTGCATTTTTCCTACTATACGGTCCTTCGCCATATGAGGGACACCGGCCGCCATACCGATTTAGCCGATCAGTTGGTGTCCGTGAAAGATCGTCACCGGGAAGCGATGAGCCGGCTTCGCAGCAGGCGGAATATGGAAATTCATTATATGAACGCGGAATTGCAGGATGACTTGGCTCAAGGCCTGGCAGCCGGAGAAGGGGAAGGAGGCAGGCTTGAGAATCTGTCCGCCAACCTGGCCGATTCGGATGAAGGCTGGCAGATGGTACGGGATACGCTCGGCCGAACCTTCAAGTTCGCGAACGGATGGGTTCGACGGTTGCCATAAGAGGGGGAGACGGATCGTGATGCTGGCAGGCAAAACCGCGCTGGTTACAGGAAGCGCCAAAGGACTCGGACGCCGGACAGCGTTAGAGCTGGCCGCCTCCGGATGCGATGTGGCGCTCAATTATGTAACGAGCCGGGAGGAAGCGGAGAAGCTGGCGGACGAAATCATCGGCATGGGAAGGAAAGCCGTTGCGATCCGGGCGGACATCGCCCGGACGGAGGAGACGGACCGGCTCGTAGTGGAAGTGGAGCAGCGGCTGGGCGGTGTCGATATTCTGATCAACAACGCCGGCCCTTTTATTCGGGAACGCCGGCTATTCGCGGATTATTCTCCGGAGGATATCCATTATTTGATGAACGGAAATTTGGTCGGCACCATGTTGTTGGATCATCGCGTGCTTCCGGGGATGCGAAGCCGGGGCTGGGGCAGGATCATCCATTTTGGCTTCGGACATGCCGCGGAAGCGAGGTCCTGGCCGCACCGGGCGGTATATGCCGCCGCCAAAGTAGGCCTGGTTTCATTCACCAAGACATTGGCCGTCGAAGAAGCGGCGAGCGGCATCACGGTGAACATGATTTGCCCCGGCGACATCCGCGGCGGCAACAAGGAGAAGACGATCGCCGACGTTGCCGGCGTTCACGACGAGGAGTCGCCCCGCGGCCGGCCCGGTACGGGACAAGACGTCGCGCGGGTTATCCTTTTTCTGTGCCAGCCGGAATCGGACTTCATCACCGGCAACACGATCGATGTTTCCGGAGGATTGGATCCGATCCGGTCCACCCTAAAGAAATAAAGTCCCGCCGCAGGGGCAGGACCTCTATACTACTTTCTTGAGAAGATAAAATCAGAACACTTGAATGACTTCTTCGATGCCTTCGACTTCTTCGAGCAGTGCACGCTCGATACCCGCCTTGAGCGTAATCGTGGAGCTTGGGCAGCTGCCGCAAGCACCCATCAGGCGAAGCTTGACGATGCCGTCTTCCACGTCAACCAGTTCGACGTCGCCGCCGTCCCGCTGCAGGAAGGGACGCAATTTATCAAGCACCTCGAGCACTTCATCGTACTGTGTCGTGCTTTGTACGCTTTCTGTCATGGTCATCCACTCCTTTCAATTCTTATTATAGTACAAAACGGTGGAAATTCAAACGGAAGTTCGCGTAAACCGCCGTTCTCCGGAAAGGATAAGCAGCATGGATATCGTGGAATTTTGCGTCAGCAACATGCATCACGGAACGGATAAAGTAATGGAACGGCTAGAGAACGATCCCCGGGTCGAAGTGGTCGAATACGGCTGTTTGGGCAACTGCGGGGAATGTTTCTTGTCGCCATACGCGCTGGTGAACGGCGAATCCATCGTCGCCGAGACCGCCGAGCAGCTGTACGACCTCATCCTTGAAGAAATCGAAAAACAAGAAGCGGAGAAGTCCGCTTTGGATAAGCTTTTGGACGATCTATGATGCCCCAGAAGAGACGTGAATCTTCGCAGCTTATTCCGATTTCTTCTGGGGGAGCCCCCGGTAAAAGCAATGATCTTCATCCAAAATGATGTTTGCTCATCCACAAGACGCCGCTTTTGAGCACACGCGGAACGCGACCCAGAATCGGCGTTGATCCCATGAGCCCGAAACCGGCTTTTTTGCCGAGGGAGCCGAGAACGCCTTTGAGCTTAATGCGGGACAGCTTCGGCAGTTTGCCGTCCCATTTGCCGGATATGACCTCGGCCACTTGCTTACCCATCGCTTCCGCAAGTTGGGCGCTCGGAGAGAAGGTTGAGCTCGCACAGTCCCCGATGACATAGACGTCGGGAACGGATGGCAGCTCGTGCCACTCATTCACGATTAACCGGCCATGCTTGTCCTTGGGCAGATCCAGGTTGCGAATCAGCTCCACAGGCTGGATGCCGGCCGTCCACACGGTGACGTCTGTCGGAATGGCTTCCGCTCCATTATGGATAACCCCTTGCTCAAGGGAAGTAATGCAGATATGTGAGCGCATCTCCACATCATGCTCGTGGAACCAAGAAGCCACATATTTCTGCAGCTTTGCGGGGAGTCCCGACAGGATGCTGTCGCCGCGGTCGAGAATGCGAATATTCAGGTCGGCCCGGCTTTCCCGCAGCTCTGAGGCCACTTCCACGCCACTTAAGCCGCCGCCTACGATCGTTACTTGGCCGTTCGGCCGGATATCGTTGACCTGCTGATAAGTGCGCCTGGTTGCTGAGAGAGACTGAATACCGCAGGAGAATTCGGAAGCCCCGGCAATGCCTTGATAATTGTCCGTACACCCGAGCGCGAGCACCAGGGAGTCGAACGGCAGCGGGTCATGTCCGGAGACGGCGACCGTCCGATTTTCGAAGTCGACGCCGGCAATCTCTCCATAAACAACCTCTAACGAGGGATGCACAGGAAACGCCACGCGGATGTCCATGTCGGTAACCGTTCCTGCCGCCAGCGCATAATATTCCGTCTTTAATCCCTGAAAGGGCATCCGGTCAACCAAATATATTTTGGCGCCGTGCGGAAGATTTGATTCCAGCAATTCATGGACGACCGTCAGACCTCCATACCCTCCGCCTAAAACCACCACGTTGTTCACTTGCGATTCCCCTTTTCGTCAACATTCGACTTAGTATGGCACATAAGAAACCCCGTCTACCCGACGGGGCCGACTTCTTATTCATATACCCGAATTTCGTTGTAAAATGTATCCCGCTCGACGGGAATTCTGCCCGCACCCTTGATCAACCAGATCAGGTCTTCGCGGGTGATGCCTGCCGGCGTTAAAGCGCCCGCAGCATGGCTGATCCGTTCGTGCACGATCGTTCCGTGGGCATCGGATGCACCCATCGTCAGCGCCAGCTGGGTAAGCTGGGTGCCGATGTTGATGAAATAGGCTTTGATGTGCTGGAAGTTATCCAACATCAGCCGGCTGATCGCGATCGCTTTAAGGTCGTCATACGCCGAGTTGCGTCGCCGGATGCTCGCTTTGGGGCTGATCGGCTGCATCGACAACGGGATAAATACATGAAATCCGTTCGTTTCGTCCTGGAGCCTGCGAATGTGAAGCATGTGCTGCACCCGTTCCTCCAAGGTCTCCACGGAACCGTACAGCATCGTCGTATGCGTGCGCAAGCCTAGCTGATGAGCAGTGCGGTGTACGTCCAAATACTGCTCGATATTGGCTTTTTCGACCCGCATTTTCTTACGATATTCGTCGGACAATATTTCCGCACCTCCGCCGGTCAGTGTCTGCAGACCTGCCTCGATCAGCTTCTCCAGCACTCCCCGGTAAGTCAGGCCGGAAATCCGCGAGAAGAAATCGATTTCCGCCGCGGTGTAGGCTTTTATCGTGACATTCGGGTAACGCTGCTTTAAAGCGCGGATCGATTCCACATAATAATCGAAAGGAACGTGTGGATTGTGCCCGCCGACGATATGAAATTCCCGGACTTCGGGGTGGATATGCTCATCTACATAAGCGATCATTTCGTCGGGCGAGAGGGTATAGGAACCTTCTTCGCCCTCGTCTTTACGGAAGTTGCAGAATGCACAATGCGCTTCGCAAACGTTCGTGAAGTAGAGGCTCATATTTTCAATAAAATACACTTTTTTGCCGTTCTTGCGCAAATTGACTTCATTCGCCAGTTGTCCGATCGTCAATAGATCGTCGGATTGATATAAGAAGACGCCGTCTTCCAAAGACAGCCGCTCTCCGTTATGCACCTTTTCGGCGATTTCCGCCATGCGTCGTTCAGTATTCGTTGTGAGGAGTGTCATGACTGCGCCTCCGTTCTATTTGTGAAAAAAATAACTTTCTACTGCTGCAAGCAATCTTTCCCGGTCAACAACTGTAAATATTATAAACCTAGGTTTGACCTCCGGCAACTGGAAATAGAAGAATTGAAAAAGAGGTATAATCTGCAGTAAAAAAGGGAATCAACTTGAATAATAAACAAATATTGGTTATGTTTATGTGTGAGAAAAAAGTAGCTGAAGATTAGCCAAAAAGGAAGGTGGATCACTCTGAAACCCGAAATTCTGCCATTGAGCGAGTTGGAGCAATTGGAAGAATCCGAGAAAATCCAGACGTTGCAGCAATACCGTGCGGCTTATACGATCAAGGATCTGAGTCAAAAATGGGGATTGTCAAACCCGATTCAATATTACATGTGGCTCAAAAAACAGCGGATCTACGAACAGATCGTCCGGAGAGCGGACAAGTTCGAACCGTCCAAAGAATGGCGGCGCCTGCAGGAGAATGAATCGCGTGAAATCGACAGGGGGCGCGTGCGCGGATTGTCGGCGGACCAGTTACGATACACGTTGGACACCGATTCCACCGGTCCGGAGCTCTCGCAGGTGTTCCGGCGTCTGTCGGATTTTCTTCAGAACGAGAAGGGCATGTTCCGCTGCCGCATCGAACTGAAAGCGATCGCTCAATCTCCCTCGAACACCAAAGAGTGGAAAGACGAAGAAGCCGGCGCCTAGCGTCGGTTTTTTTATCATTCAGGATTTATAAGTTTGCACCACTCCTCTCTGAATGGTGGCAAGTGATTCCGCGTAGTGGCTCTTGAGGGCAGGGGACGCGTGGAGTATACTATTAGGAGAAAGTGTTGCACATGCGTATATGGGGAGGAAACGGAAATGGTGAACATCAGCGAAACGGCTGGCGAGAAAATCCAAGAGATGCTGGCGGCCGAGGAAACTCCGAATATGTTCCTGCGCGTCGGCGTGAAAGAAGGCGGATGCAGCGGGTTTTCCTACGGAATGGGCTTCGACGACGAGCGCCATTCGGACGATAAAGAGCTCGACATTCGCGGCCTGAAGGTGGTCGTGGACGGAGATAGCGTGAAATATTTGAACGGCGTGGAAATTGACTGGAAAGAATCCGCCATGGGCGGCGGCTTCACCATTCATAATCCGAACGCGGTGGCCACTTGCGGCTGCGGTTCGTCTTTCCGCACAGCGACAGATACAGGCAAACCGAATCCGGATGCCTGCTAAGCGCTGACCCGGTATAACGAAGCTTTCCGACATGAAGTCGGGAGGCTTTTTTTTTTCAAAAGAATTACCGAAATGAGGCGATTCGCCGGGGAAAACCATCCAAGAACCTGTCCTTACCCTGGAGTATATATAAATACACCCTCCTGGGAAAGGAGTAATGGCCAAGTGGATCATACCCTCGGGCGTCAGCTCGCCAGCAAATGGGTGAAAACCAACGTCTTGCTCGCCAGTCCGGCCATCGCGCCGCATATTCCGCCTACGAGGTTATTCGGCGAGGCTCCTTTGAGAAGCATGTTGGCCCAATACGGTATGATCGTGTTGAAACCGGTCCGCGGCGGTGGAGGGCTGGGCGTCATCAAAGTGACCCAAAACGGCGGGAGATTCTCGTACACGCATATGTTCCGTACCAGAACGTTCATGTCGTTCCGGGAATTATGGGAAGCGGTCAACCGGGTCCGACGGCGGCGGCCGTATTTGATTCAAAAAGGAATCCAGTTGGCGACTGTAGGCAGCCGGCCGATCGATTACCGGGTGAAATACGTGAAAACGGATGGGAAGTGGATTTTTCGGGCCATTGTGGGGCGGATCGCCAGACGGGGCCTTTTCGTTACGAACTTGTGCCGAGGAGGTACCCTGGTCAGCGGATTCAAGGGGCTAAGACGATCCTTGTCACCGGAGCATGCACTCATCAAGAAACGTGAAATGCGGGAATTGACGAAAACTTCCACGTGCCTATTGGAGAACCGTTTTCCGGGCATCGGGCAACTTGGTTACGATTACGGGATCGACCGAAACGGACACATTTGGATTCTGGAAGTCAACACTCGACCGCAATAATCGGATGAATATGACCTATTTTTCTATTAGTTCCTTTAATCAGTTGGTTCGTCTGTATGAAACTTTTTTATGAAATTCAGTAAAATCGTTTTGTGTATAAATCTATCCCCATCATCCACCGGAACAATTATGCGGATTTCAGCTTTTTCAACAGTTTGTCCACAAAATATACACAGGTTTCTGTGGATAACAGCGTCGATGTTCACAGAGACAGGGACATGCTATGATGCCCTCACGAACTTATCCATGGAATGGAAAGGGTGGGTATCATGTTGCCGTTGCTTTCCGACGATTTGTTGCTGGATGCATACCGCAGTGCGGTCCGTCTCGGCTTAGACAGGGAGTTCGTGCGTATGCTCCGGTCCGAAATCCGGCGCCGTTGCCTTAAACTGCCGGAAGGACAAGGTCTTTAACCGTGCCAGGTTCGCACATCGACGACAAAATCGATCCGACAGCGTGGGCAGAGGGCGAGATGAGGACAGGCGACGGGTTCGGAATCCATTTCTTCCGCACGGGACGTGGTTTCGTAGGGCGAATAGGGTCCGCTCCAATCGTCCCGACGACCTTCGTCTTCGGCTCCGGCACCGCAATGAGGACAAGACGCGTCTAGGGGGAGCAATCCATTGCACACTGGACACAACAAAAAGGCATCCTCCCTCGGGACCGGTCATTGGCGCCGGCTTACAAAAGTAGGATGCCGTTTTTATTGCGAATTTATCGTTTTACAACTTCATATTACTGCTGTGGCCTGGCGATAGTTTGGCATCGGGGTCGATATACACTTTGGCATTGTTGATGGCAGTCGGAGCTTCTCCAAAGCCGACCGCGATCAATTTCAGCTTGCCGGGGTAAGAGGTGACGTCGCCTGCGGCGAACACGCCTGGAATGCTCGACTCCATGCGGGAATCCACGAGGATCGAGCCGCCGTCGATATCCAGTCCCCACTCGGCGATCGGGCCTAGTGAGCTGACGAAGCCGAAATTAATGATCACCGCATCGACGTCATGATCCGTGGTCTCGCCGGATTTTACGTCCGTC
>JAQBPQ010000205.1 GCA_028287445.1 Cohnella sp. | reverse complement strand
ATTTACGAAGGAGAGGAATCATCATGACCCAACCGCTGCACCAACAAATCGCCCTGGTGACCGGAGGGGGCGCAGGAATCGGTCAAAGCATCGCGCGCAAGCTGGCCAACATGGGAGCGACGGTGATCGTAACGGATATCCGTCTGGAACCGGCGGCAAATACCGTTGCGCAATTGGCCCCTCAATCACCCGCGCATTCCGCCCGAAAATTGGATGTCACAGATAAGGACGAGATTATACGCGTATTCGCCGATGCCGTGAAACAATACGGCGGGATTGACATTTTGATCAATAACGCGGGCGTGTCCACCATGAATGCCATTGAGCATCTGACGGAAAAGGAATGGGATTTCAATTTTGACGTGAATATCAAGGGCGTTTTTCTGTGCACCCAGGCGGTAATTCCGTACATGCGGAACAAGAGAGCCGGTAAAATCGTCAACACCGCATCGATGGCGGGCAAGCGGGGGACGCCACTTCTGGCCCATTATGCGGCATCCAAATGGGGCGTGATCGGCTTTACCAAAAGCGCCGCCTTGGAATTAGCGCCATTGAACATTACGGTAAATTGCGTTTGTCCGGGTTATGTCAAAACGAACATGCAGGAACGGGAACTGGAATGGGAGGCGTCACTTCGCAACATGACGCCGGAACAGGTAAAAGCCGAATACATTCGCAACACCCCGCTTGGACGGTTATGCTCGCCGGATGACGTAGCGCGGGTCGTCGGATTTCTCGCGTCCCCCGAAGCCGATTTCGTTACCGGCGAAGCGCTGGATGTGACCGGTGGAGCGGATTTGGTGTGACGCTGATACGCGTTGGTACATCAATTTTCGATATTGACGCCGTTGTCTTCGATAAGGACGGCTTACTGTTCGACTCTCAGCACTTTTGGAGAGGGCTTGCGGAAATCCGGATCGCTTGCTTGAAGAAAATTGAAGGATTTCCGCTGGAAGCCTGGTGCAGGCACTTAGGAATAAGCCGGGTCGCCGGAAAGGTCGTCAGCATCAATCCAATCGGTATTTTCGCAATCGCGTCCTCCCAGGAAGAAATCATTGTCACAGCCTCGCTGTTGCATGAGGTGATGAATGAAGAGTGGGGACAATGCCGCAGGAAAGCGGCCGAAGCGTTCAGCCAAGCGGATGACAAGTTGGATATCCTGAAGGTTTTACATCCCAAACAGGGATTTCCCGATATATTCCGCAAACTTCGTGAAGCAGGTGTTCCGTATGGCATCGCCACTTCCGACGATGCGGAACGGACGCGCATCTCCATCGACGCGTTCGACCGGTTTGAGCACTTACGTTTCCTAATTACGCCAGCGGAGGTGAAGAAAGGCAAACCGAATCCCGATATGTTGCTTTTGGTGGCGGAAATGATGCAGGTTCCACCCGGCCGCTTGCTGATGATCGGCGATTCCTATGTCGACGTGCAAATGGCGCGAGAAGCCGGAAGCATCGGGATCGGCATTCCCGATGAAGATTGGATGAGGGAGAAAATGATCCCTTATGCGAGTACGATCGTGTCCTCATTGGAAGAAATCGAAGTCATAGGGGGGAGGTGAGCAGGCAGAATGGCCAAACGGAGCGACAAAGTGCTCGATGCGCTGACGTATATCGCCCTTGTCGGAACAGCACTTGTATTTCTTTTGCCGATTTTATGGATTCTCCGCACGTCGTTCACAACCAAGGCGATCGCGTATCAAATCCCTCCCCAATGGTTCGTGCAGCCGACACTGGACAACTACCGGGAGATTTTCTCCGACAATCCGTTTGGGCGGTATTTTCTCAACAGCATGGTTGTCTCTCTGGTTTCCACGCTCATCGCGTTGGCGCTCGGGGCAATGGCCGCGTACTGGATTGCACGACAATCCAAGGGAGGCAACATCCTACGGGTGTCCGTTCTGGTCACCCAAATGCTGCCGCCGATCGTCATGGTAATTCCGATTTTTCTGATGGTCAAAAGCTTGGGCTTGCTGGATTCCTGGCTTTCGCTCATCGGCACGTATTTGTCCTTCAGTCTGCCTTATATGATCTGGCTGCTGATCGGTTTTTTCGAAACGATTCCGAAAGATTTGGATGAGGCTTGCGAAATTGACGGGTGCTCCAAAATACAAGCGTTTACCAAGGTGGTGCTTCCACTAGCGGCGCCAGGCATCATGGCGGCAGGTATATTGAGCTTCCTGATGGCATGGAACGAGTTTTTGTTCGCGCTGGTGCTGACCGGCACCGGAGCTCGCACGCTGCCCGTTGCCATTGCCAACATGGAAACGCAGCAAGGCGTCATGATTGCCCAATTGTGTGCCGCCACGATTATCATTATTCTTCCGGTCGTGATCCTCTCTTTGTTTATTCAGAAGTACCTGGTTAACGGCATGACAATGGGCTCAGTCAAATAAGGGGGAAAGTTCGAATGAGAAAACAATGGGTAACCGCATTGGTATTGGTCCTGATTATCGCGCTGCTTGGCGCATGCAGTTCGGGCAAAGGAACCGGGGCAAGCGGCGGATCTTCTTCTTCCGCAGCGTCAAGCTCCTCCGGAGGAGGGGCCGCCGATGGGGGTAAAAAAGAGCTGAACATTCTGATGGAACAGGTACCGGACACCGATCTGGTCAAACAAGTAACGAAGAAATTCACAGCCGAAACGGGGATCAAAGTGAACATCGAGGCCGTGAATTACGCTTCGATGCATGAAAAACTCATCCCCCAACTGCTTGGCGCCACGAGCAGCTACGATGTGATCGTGGCTGATAACTATTGGGTGGGTGAGTTCACCAGCGCAGGCTGGCTGGAGCAATTGGATACTTACATTCAAAGGGACAAATTCGACACCAGCGTTTACTTAAAATCGATGTTCGACATGGTCGGCCAAGTCGGCGGCAAAACGTACATGCTTCCGTTCTATAACTACGCCATGTCGCTTATTTACCGGACAGATGTTTTCAACGACCCCGATCTAAAGAGCAAATACCAGGCGCAATTCGGACGAGAAATGAAAATTCCCGACAATTTGGAAGAGTACGTGAATATCTCCAAGTTCATCACCAAGGAAAAAGGCGACAAAATGTACGGTTCTGTCATGATGGGACTGCGGCCGGACCCGATCAGCGTCGAGTGGCTGAACTACTTGTACAGCTCGGGCGGAGATATTCTGAACGCCGACGGTACACCGAGAGTGAACGACGCGAATGGCGTGAAAGCTCTCGAGCTCTATGTCGACAATATGAAAAACGCCGCGCCCAAAGGAGCAGCCGGTTTCGGCTTTGACGAAGCGTTTAACGTGTTTGCGCAAGGAAACGCGGCTTCCTTCATCACCTATAACTGGATGCTGCCGAAGCTGCAAAACCAGAGTGAGTCCAAGGTGGCCGGCAAAGTGGACCTGGCCAGCGTACCGGGCGGATCGTCCTTAAACGGCGGATGGGGATGGGCCATTCCGAAAAACGCGGAAGACAAGGAGACGTCCTGGAAATACTTGAAGTTCATCGAATCGTTCAAGATCGCCAAAGAACGCGCTTTGTTGGGTGGATCGCCGACCCGTACCGACGTGTTCACGGATAAAGAAGTGTTGGCGAAATATCCGCACTACGCGAAGGTTCAGCAAATTCTTAAAAATTCAAAAATGATTCCGATCATTCCGCAAGCACCTCAGTTGATCGAAATTTTGGGCCGCGAATTGTCGGAGGCGGTGTCGGGAGGCAAATCCCCGAAAGACGCATTGGACACGGCGGCTAAGGACGTTAAAGATCTCAAATAAGACCAGTCAATATCGGGCCTGGAAAGGAGGTGATCAGCCGATGTTGACGACAAAACGCAAATATTTTCTCGTATTCTTTATCCCATCCATGCTTGTGCTTGCGGCGACCGTATTATATCCGCTTCTGTATTCGCTGGTCATGAGTTTTACATCTTCATCCTTGAAATACAAGGGACTCGGAAAATTTATCGGGCTGGATAACTACGTCCGGGTGTTCCACGATACTTACTTCGTGAAGGCGGCATGGAATACGGTTGTGTTCACGGTGTTTGTCGTAGCGCTTGAGTTTCTTTTCGGGTTTATGATCGCATTGCTCCTCAATCGAATCAAAACTGGGAAGAAAATCTTCTTTACGATCATCATTGTCCCGATGCTGATCACTCCGGTCGCCGT
>JAQBPQ010000196.1 GCA_028287445.1 Cohnella sp. | reverse complement strand
CAGCAGCCTTCCCACTCCTGTTCCCCGGTATCGCCTCAGCACCGCAATACGCTGCAGCTTGGCCGTACCAGGCTCGTATTCCCGCCAGCGAGATGCTCCGACCGGTAAACCGTCCACTGATGCCAAGAAATGACGACAAGCTTCTATGGATTCATCGAATTCATCAATCTCCAAATCAACGGGTACCTGCTGTTCTTCTACAAACACTTCCTTCCGGATATCAAAAGCCTGTTGCAGCTCTTCCTCCGTGCGAATGTGATGGCTTTTCATTCCGAATCTTCCTTCCATCATCAACATGTCCCCAATATACCCGAATCTATAAGGACGCGCAATGCACGTCAAATAACATCGATTGTGGAAAATAGAGTTGACTCTTACGTTACGTGATCCCTTAGGATTTAGTTGGAGGTGAAGAAGAGATGTCCTTACAAGTGAAAGAGGTGTCTGATCTAGCGGGTGTCAGTGTCCGGACGCTGCACCATTACGATGCGATTGGGCTGCTCGTTCCCTCGTCCGTCACCCCGGCGGGATACCGGCTTTACAGCGATGGCGACCTGGAGAAGCTGCAGCAGATTCTGTTTTTCAAGGAAATCGGCTTCAGCCTGCAGGAAGTGAAAGAGATTCTGGACAGTCCGGGTTTTGACCGGCGAAGAGCGCTGAAAGCCCACCGGGAGCTGCTGCTCGAGAAGCGGGAACGGATGGATCGGATGCTGGAGACGGTGGATCGTACGATTGAATCCATTGAAGGAGGCACGAATATGGCGAAGAAAGAATTGTTCGACGGGTTTGACATGGAAAAAATCAAAGAACATCAAGCAAAATACAGCGAGGAAACACGTCAATTGTACGGCAAAGATGTGGTAGATGCGACGGAGCGCAGGGTGAACGGTTACTCGGAGGACAAATGGAAAGAAATTCACATGACGATCTCCGACATCTACAGCCGTCTCGCAGCCCGCATGCCTTACGGTCCGGCTGATCCTGAAGCACAACAGGCAGTGGCGGCGTGGCACCAGTGTTTGACCGACTATTTTTACGAGTGCACGCTGGAGGTGTTCCGAGGTCTTGGCAACCTGTATGTGGATGACGACAGGTTCACCGCGAATATCGACAAACATCAGAAAGGATTGGCGCAGTTCATGAAGGAAGCGATGCACGTTTACTGCGACAGAATGGAAGCACAAACGAATGCATAGCGTAAACAACAAAACCTGCCCATTCAGGACAGGTAGCGGCTTGTTTCGTATACGTTGCGGAACTGCTCCCTTGCACGTTCTCTCATCTCATCGTCGAAACCGGGCAATTCGGCCAAAAGATCAAAGCTGGTCTTCTCTCCTTCTTCATTCGTACTGCCGGCATAGATGAGCCACTGCGCCAAATCGTCCGCCGCACTGATTCGATCGAAAGAATGATGGTACCAGATCTTGGCCCGTTCCAAATAAGCTTGCGGCTCGAAAGGATTCAGCTCCATCACTCTCGTAAAAGAGGCGATCGCATCATCCCAGCGATCCAACTGTTTATATACGAGTCCGAGATTATAATGGCCTTTGGGATCGGCTGGCCTCAGCTTGACGTAGGTGCGCGAATCCGCAAGTGCAGCTTCATAATCGTCCATCCGATAGTAGAGATAACCCCGCAGCCACAACAATCGTGTATTCGATCCGTCCAGAGCGAGTCCCCGGTTGCAATCCTCTATCGCTTGAGGGACCTTATCCGCCGCACTGCGGCACCGCGCGCGACGGTCGTAGATCTGCGGGTTGTCGGGTTCGGTTGCGATTGCACGGGAATATTCGGCCTCGGCAAGCTCCCAGTTTTCCATGCCGACGTAAAGTTCACCCTTGGCGTATGCGGTTTTGCTATCCAATTGCAAGCTGGCGTTCCGTTCGACGGCAGACTGGATATCCATCATCGCTTCTTCGTAGCGGTCGCTCATGTAACGCGCAAAACTGCGGCGCATGAAATAATCCGCTTTATCGTCCAATTCCAGCGCTTTGGAATACGCTTCATCCGCCTCGTCGTACCGGTCGGCATCGATCGCAATCTCTCCACGTTGCTTCCAGTTCAGCGGGTCGTTCGGCTCCAGTTCTGTCAACATACGGTTCTCTAACTGTGCTTCCTCTACCCGATCCGCCTCTCTGAGCGCATCGGCCAGCCAATATCGAACGACCATATTATCGGCAAAGTGCGCCTTTGCCTCTTCAAGCTCAGAAATCGCCTCTGCGGATTTATCTTGTTGCCGGAAAGTCGTACACCGTTCCAGATAAACGGGCAGCCAGACCGGATTTTGGAACTTTAATTCTTGCAGCAGCTTCTCCGCTTCCTCGTAGCGGCCGCTCTGTCTCAGAACGATCCCTTTGCGCAGTACCAGTTCAGCGGCTTCCGGATCGATTCGAAGTGCGGCATCCAACGTTGCCAACGCTTCCTCAAGACGGTCCAGATTTTCCAGCAATCGCGATTCATACAACCGGAACCCGAACTCCTCTTCCGAGCCTTGGAGAAAACGGCGGACCGCCGCGGCCGAAAAGTTAGTCCTTCGCTTGATTTCCGAAGCCCCGCGGTCGGCCGTGTTTCGCCACAAATCCTGCATCCGTACGGCTTCTTTCAGTACGGCAAGAGCCTCGGCATCCCGATGCAGCGCTTCAAGCGCCTGGGCCTGACGGTGAAAATAATGAGGAATGGCCTTATCCGGATCCTCCGACGCTTTACGGTAACAAGCTTCCGCCTCCGCAGACTTCCCCAGCTTCATGTAGACATTTCCGAGCTCATAATAAGTAGAGGACTTCGTATGTTCATTCCGATTCAAAGCTTCTGTAAAATCCCGCACCGCCAACTCATATTCCCCGCGTTCATTGTGCGCAATCGCCCTCGTATACCAATACACATAAGGATCGGGATCCAGCCGGATCGCTGCATCCAAGTCGGCCATCGCTTCGGCGTCGCGTCCCATTTCATTGTAGATGTGGGCTCTTCGCTCATAGGCATTGGGATACGGGTGTGTGACAAGCATTGGGTTTAAAATCTCCAGGGCTTTGTCCAACTCCCCGCTCTCGTGAAGCAATCCGGCGTAATGGACTTGCTCCAGAGGCGTTAGCACGGTCGTTCCCGAAAGACGGAACCAACGAAGAGCACGAATCCAATCGCCTTGGCGAAACGCGCGGTTTGCCATCCAGCGGGTCAAATAACGGAACATGCATCTTCCTCCCTTATGACAACAAAACTGCCGAGGGGCTCGGCAGCTTTGTTATTGTGAATAACCGTCCGTAGTATCGACGCCTTCTTCAACGGCAAATTCAAAATCGTCAATGTCGTACAATTGAATCGGCACACCGTTTTGTACGACTTTGTCCTGAAAATCGACATGGTCGGTCAGCACCGGACATTGCAAACGAAGCGAAGACAGAACGATCTCCGTCTCGATCGGATCGAAAGCCTCCCCATACTGCATGTTCTCCACCGCATTAACCACGATAAACGTCACATTCTCATTGATCGGCAGCGGCGGACTTTCCCGCCATGGAGTCGTTAGTGCGCGCTCCAGCTTCTTTTTATTAAACGGATCCTCAAAGAATTCGATCATTTCCCCGATTTTTATACGGACGTGACGCTCGTCTTCCGCATCCTGCATGATCGGTTCCTCGCTTTCCCTGAGGTCGTATAGCTCCATGACCGTAGAATATGGAATCCTGTATTCGACAGGACGTTTCGGCAGAAGCAGTTGCCCATAAATGGCGATCATGACCGCCTCGATGACAAAACGCCGGCTCATTGTTCGTCAGTCCCTCCCAAAGCGCTAGAACCGTGCCCACGCATTGGTTCTCATTATATCATAAAATGACAGACGTGATGCCACCGTTTACGTGATAATAATCGGAGATAGGCAGCGTGTATAAGGAAAAGATCCCTGGGACCGAAATCCGGGGGATCTTTGGTTATTCTTATACGGAAGATGCCTGAAAAGTGCCATTCCGGTGATAAACGGCCCGTCGTGGATCGTTGCGAAGCTTCACGTTGGCCATTTTGGCTTCATGCTCCGTCAATTCGAACAACTCCCACTGCAGGGTCTGGAAAGCCGCATCCGCGGCATCGATACCCGCCTTGGCCAAACCGACAACAATTTGTTCCGAATCCGGCACCTGATCCCACAGGAAGATACCGTAATACGTCAGCTCATAACCGTTTACTTGGAACCCCGCCAGCAGCGTTCCGGTCTGCAAGTGCTTCAACGTATAGGGCATCGCCGCCATCCCGCCTTACAGGTACGGATTTTCGTGCTTCGCTTTGAGCCTGCTCCAACGGCGCTCGATTTCCCCTTCGAACTCGCGCAGCGTCTCTGCGTGTTCCGGCTTGGATAAATGTCTGGTTTTGCCCATCATCTGCAGCCAATCCGACACCGGGACGCGTTTGCCTTTGTCTTCCGGATTATACGTGATGTTCGTCACCCCGTTCTCCACCTCGTAAAGCGGGAAGAAGCAGGAGTCGACCGCTTGATCGATGATTGTGGCGCCGTCCTTATCGTCCGACAGCCAGTTAAGCGGACATGTGATCAGAATTTTACCGTACACCATCCCGACCTTTTGGGCGTACCATTGGGCTTTGGCCGCTTTACGGACCAAATCCACCGGACTCGCTTCGCTTCCCGTAAACACGTACGGAATGTTCGTCGCCGCCATGATTTGCGCCGTATCTTTATGGTGGAACACCTTGCCGCCTTGCGCCTTGCCCACGTTGGATGTGGATGTGCGGTGACCCATCGGCGTCGAATAGGACAATTGTGCACCTGTGTTCATGTATCCTTCGTTATCGTACTCCAGGATGATCATCCGGTGATTGCGCAGTGCCGCGCCGATCGCAGGCCCCATGCCGATGTCCATACCGCCATCACCGGTGATCATAACGAAGATGAAGTCGTCCTTCAAGCCTAGGTGGTCAAACTCACCGCGCCGTTTGCGTTCGTGGAACATTTCGACGACTCCGGACAGCGTGGCCGCACCGTTCTGGAACAAGTTGTGAATATACGTCGCCTTATGCGCGGAGTATGGATATCCTGTGGTGACCACCATGGCGCATCCGGTATGGAACAGCGCGACGATATCGCCTTCGATTCCTTTGAAGAACAATTCCAAGCCGGAAAATATGCCGCATCCCGGACATGCGCCATGTCCCGGAGCGATCCGCTTCGGCTTCTTGGTCAAGGCGCGCAGCGGCGGGACCCGAACATTCAGTTTCCCGGTTTCTTCGTCCGGCGTCACGGTAATGAGACCTGTGTTCAGGTCTTCGTATTTCATCGGCTCGAGCACCCGTTTCGGCGCTTTCGTCGGGTCACCCGGCGTATGACCATGGTAATCGAACGGCTTCTCGACGAACCCTTTGTCCACCGCGTCGAGCGCATATTCGAACATTTTCAGGCCATCTTCCGCATAGAAGTCTTTGCCGCCAAGCCCGTAAACACGGCTGACAACCATCGTTGTGTGGTTGCGGTAGGTTTGAAGTGCTGCCTTGATCTCGAGCACCATATTGCCGCCGTGGCCCCCGAACGAGTCGGCCCGGTCGCCTACCGTGAGGGCTTTCACGTTGCGAAGCGCTTCGGCAATCGCTTGGCCGGGGAAAGGTCGGATGATGTTGGGTGAAATCGACCCGGCTTTGATGCCCTTGCTTCGCAATTGGTCGACAACATCCTTGATGATTTCTGCGGAGGAATTGAGCAGGAACACGGCCACTTCCGCATCTTCCATCCGATACTGATCGAGAATCGGGTAGTCGCGGCCCGTCAACTCGGCATATTCCTTGCGAATACGGTCGTACACCGCCTCCGCCCGATACATCGCCATCGATTGCTGGTAGCAGTTATTGATGTAATCCGGTTCGTTCATGTACGGTCCGACCGTAATCGGATTCTCGCGGTCCAGTACGTGGACGAATCCTTCCGGCGGATGCTCGCCGACAAATTTCAGCACATCCTCCCGATTGGTGAACGTCATGACCCGGCGTTTTTGATGACTGGTGAAATAGCCGTCCGACGCCACCAGCACCGGCAGCCGGACTTCCGGATCCTCCGCCAGCCTAAGCGCGATGATGTTCATGTCGTATACCGCTTGCGGATCGCGGCACAGCACGATCGGCCAACCGGTGTTAAGCGCGAAGTATAAGTCGGAATGGTCGCCATGGATATCCAGAGGTCCGGAAACCGAACGGCACACGAGGTTCATCACCATCGGGAACCTGGTGCCGGACTGCACGGGCATCTGTTCCAACATGTATAGGTAACCGTTTGCACTCGTTGCATTGAATACGCGGCCACCTGCAACGGAAGCGCCGTAGCAGACGCCCGCTGAACCATGTTCGCCGTCCGCCGGGATGAGTACGATATCGTGCTCCCCGTTCGCTTTCATCAAATCGAGGAACTGCGCCACTTCCGTAGAGGGGGAAATCGGAAAATACCCCATGACGTGGTAGTTAATCTGGTGTGCGGCATATGCGGCCATTTCGTTGCCGGATTCATAAACGATGCGTTGTTCTACCGTGCCGCCGGGGCCTGTTTCCTTGCGAATGTCGATCGCCATTGTCTATCTCCTCTCCTTGTTCATGAGTTAGAGCGCTAAATTAAATCGATGTGCCACCCGATGGCCTTCCGCATAGCCGTCTTCCTCCAACTCGCTGGCGAGTGCGTCGGTCGGGCAGGCTTGCACGCATTTCAGGCAGCCTTTGCAATATTGATAATCGATTCCCTGCAGGAACATTTGGGGACGTCCCTTCTTGTCCGGCAGTTCTTCCCACACAAAACAAAAATCGGGGCAAACGTTGTCGCAGGCCGCGCAATGAATGCATTTATCATCGTCAAAATGAGGCATCCGTCCGGCCCGGGAAATGCTCAGGTCTTTCAGAATGCTGTTGCCGGGGTTCGTGATCGTGCCACCGATGGGCTGGGTTTCGTAACCGAGAACCGGCGTGTCCATCCGTACGTAATCCGGCATCCGATCCCCTTCCTCCAATTCGAACGTATGGAACGTCACTTCGTCGTATCCCCGCTGGAACGTATTCAAGGCCGGCTGTACGGCGCCCGGATATTTTTTCGCCAAGGATTTATGGATAACGCCCTTCATGAATTCCGGATCCAGGAACCCGCATAACCGGAACAATCCGCCGAGCATGGCCATGTTAACGCGATTGTTTTCTTCCATCGAGATGCCTGTCGCATCGACCACCGCAATGATGCCGCCTTTGAGCTTTAACTGCTCTTTCAACTGGTCCGTCGATTTCTTCGAATTGACGAGCACGATGCTGTCCTCGTACATGCCCGAGATGACATTGGTCGTCTTCGACAAGTTTTCGTGAAAAATACCGATGACGTGCGGACGTTCCACCGGAGAAGTATCGCGGATACGCGCGTCGATGTCGCAAAACCGAATATGCGCCTTAACCGCCGACCCTTTCTTCTCCGATCCGTAAGAGCTGAAGCTGACACCATTAAGACCGGCGCCCATGACGCCGGCTTCCGCAATCATTTTGCCGGCCAGGTTTGCGCCCAGCCCCCCGATCGATTCCAACCGGATTTCGAAAAATCCAAGCTCGTTCACTTTGGGTAACTGCACCATGCTGCCGTTTCGTCCCCTTTCGATTAAATGAGGGTAGATTTGTGAGAATATTGTAAATCATTCAATTTATCCATTTCGCGACCGTTTGCGAAAATCCTGCCGGACGATGGAAAAAACGGCTAATGACGCATGCGTGCCGCTGCACGAACAATCCGCTCTTGTGTCAGCACAGTTTCCTGCACCCCCAGTTCCGTTGTGCTCATCGCACCGCCTCCTTCTTACCATTAGTGTATGACGGCAAATACTTTCCATTGTCAGCCAGATGCGTAGATGAAAGACATCGGATTCGCAGAAGAGATTGCGGAGAAAAAAGCCATAGAGGATTTCGGAGACGGCAGGAAAATCGGCAAAGCGCTTCAAAAGTCCATTCACCCGTCCGGGATGGTGTTTCGAATCGGGGCGGAAGCGCCGATATCGACGATGTGATTCTCCGAACGGTGGGCGGAGCGCTGGGTTATGCCGTATGGATCAGTGCCGCTCGCAGTGTAACCTACATAAACAAACAATGGTTAATCAAAAAGAAACGACTGACGTAAACTCAAAAAGACATTCCCTGAGGAACGTCTCAACTTTTAGTCCGGCTCATAGATCATCTTGCGAGTCATGCCACCGTCGACCACAAGGTTGATGCCGGTTACGAAGTCGTTCGCCGGATCCGTCAAGTAAAAGCAGGCTCGAGCGATATCTTCAGGCGCTCCGACTCGTCCGGCCGGATGCTGATCGTGATCCTCGGGCCGGAGATTCTCCCGGTTCCCTGTCTCGATCCAACCCGGGCTGATCGCGTTTACCCGGACGCCAAACGCTCCGAAGGAAACGGCCAGCGCGTGAGTCAGCGCCACGATTCCGCCTTTGGATGCCGCGTACGCCTCGGTATTCGCTTCAGATTGCATAGCCCGGGTGGACGCAATGTTCACGATGGAACCGCGCCCGCCCTGCTGTTTCCACCGCTTGGCAGCTTCCCGCGAGCAGAGGAACGTACCCCGCAGGTTCGTTTCGAGCACGCCGTCCCATTCCTCCACACGGAGCTCCAACGGGGATTGTGTGACCCCATATCCTGCGTTATTGATCAGAATATCGACGATACCAAAAGCGGCGGCCGAAGTCGTGAACAGCCCATCGATTTCCTGCGGATTTCGTAGATCGGCGGCAATGAACCGGACGTTTCCACCATCCCCCGTCAACTCGTTGATCAGTTCTTCGCCTCCCCGGCCGGGCAAATCCGTGGCCACCACGTTCGCACCCTTCTCCGCATAAGCACGAACCAGATGACGCCCTATTCCGCCAGCCGCACCGGTAATCAGCACCGTCTGCCCCTCAAACATACGTTCATCCTCCCGTCAGTAACCGTGAAAGCCGGCTTTCCAGAGTTGTGATCCAGCTCATCGCCAACACGTCCTTCAAGCGCAGCAGCTTCCGAATGCCCTCGATGTCGTGTTTGTCTGTGTGCATGATCCGATTCGCCTCGGCCACGGT
>JAQBPQ010000170.1 GCA_028287445.1 Cohnella sp. | reverse complement strand
CAACCCGCGATTCCTTCATCCGTTTCGATTTTTAAAAACAACCATCTTGGCGGAACAACGAATGTCTCGATTTTTGTGATTTTCAATTTCGATCCCCGTCCTTTATCATTGAGTTTGTTAACACTCCAGAAAAAAATATGATTGTAAGTTCCTGTCTATTATAGCAGGTGACCAAGGAATATTATCTTTTTCGAACCTGCAAGTCTGCGGGATTCGCCCTAAGATTATTAGGTCGATTCGTTGTCCTGTGACTTTACTTCATCTGCATCGATTTGCATGAGTGCTAGTCTTGCACGAATACCTTTATCGAGTAGATTCAACGTTCGAAAGGATCAAGTCAATGGATTGATATGCCGCTCCAAGACTTTCAACGACATTTTTGTCAGTAGCCTCTTTCATCCGTTCCAGCACTTGTGTACGTTCCTCTATGAGGTAATCTACCAATTTCGTTTTGTCGATTATGTTCATTTTTTTAATCGCTCCTTTAGTGGTGACATTTGTTCCTTTCTGGCTGTGGCTGTTAAAATAGCTATCGCTTATAAATCAAATGGTGCAGGAAATCATATTATCGTTCCAACAAATGAAAAAGAGGAGAGAATGATGTGAAAAATTTATATGAAAAGGATCAAACTCATTATGATCTGGACTTCCTAAATAGTAGCGGTGACTCAAGGAAATTTCACAAGCCGAGGTGACCCTGTACCGGGTACGGCTGCGGCAGCGGATTGACGTTGACCCGTTCCCATGCAAAGGTAACATGCGTCTGCTCGTACCGAGGCGCTCGTTTTTGTTCATAATATTCGCTGTACAGAAACGGTATCGTACCCGTACTTCAATAAAAAAAAGGACCTGCCACGAAGCAAGCCCCTCCAGTATCGTTTACTATTAAATTAGTTGAACTAAAGTGACTTGGAAGGAATTCCTTTGAAGCGGGAGCTGTGGAGATGGATTTGTCGAAATAATCCCAATCTCTCATCCGACCAGTTTTTCAATCGAATAATACTCTATAAAGTCCGAAAAATGGCCGCTATCCGAGCAAACGGACAAAACATACGTATCATTAGTATCGTGTTGTTTGAAATAATAGGTCGTTCCATCGTACCTCATTTTCCGAATCCCGTCTGTGTTCGGTTCCATTGGTATATTAAACGACTGCAGCGGAATCGACAGACCGTATCCGATTGTTTTAATAAAACTTTCTTTGAAAGCCCATATATTATAAAATTCACGCAGACGCTCTTCCTCTGCCTTAGCGAACAGCCACTCCTTTTCCGTTGCCGAGAAATATCGTTCCGCGATTCGGACATCAATAGGCCCGATGTGCTCCACATCAATTCCGACCGGCTGACTGTTTGTAGCGCATACCACCCACGAACCCGAATGAGAAAGATTAAAACAGAGCGGTACATCGGCGATATAAGGCTTTCCATAATGGGTACGGCGAAGTATCTGTTTGTGAGGGGGCAAACCCGTTTCTCTATAAATGACCATTTGAAGCAAAACACCTGCCAACAAAGATCGTTGGGCATCCGGCAAATGGCGGTAACGGGCAATTTTCTGCCTTCTTTCATCCGATACCAACGCAAGCAACTCAGCGTATCGGCTGCGCTCGATCGCACCGTCTTGTTTTATTGCATATACTCGTATCACCGTTTAACATCGTCCTTCTCTGCTCCCTCAATTAGTCGGCAGCAATGATCGGTTCAATATGGAACGGACAATGCCCGCATTGATGTCGGCGAATCCCTCACGCAACATGTCAAAATGTGTGCCGGCACCTTCATAAACAAAAACGGACCCCGTCGTGATATCTATCCATACATCGGATTCCGAACGCATTTCCGCACCCTCTGCCCGAATCCAGTGAATCTGAGTCTGCAGCCGGCGTTCATAGGTGCCTGAGAAATAATATTGCGCATACCGCTGCACTTCGAGTTCAATACGCTGCCGGATGTTTGGAGTAGCGAGATACTCTCCCACTGCCAGCTGAGAGTTCAGGAGATAGGGGACGAGCTCTTCCCGGTCCCAGACAGCGGGATCCCTTGTCTCTCCGGCTGCGTAGTTGAGTCCTTGATATCCTGGCTTGTAAGAATCCAAGAGAATGAGACGGGACACCTCATGCCCCATGCCCTCAAATAAGAGGGCCATCTCGTAGGCAAGAAGAACACCGGCGGAATAGGCCACGAATGTATATGGGCCAACGGGCTGTATGGCTTGAATGTGCTCCCGGTACATGTTCAAGCGATTTTCGTCTGCAATGAAATCAAACCCATATACCTGCCAGGGCTCAAGGTGTTGGGCGAACTCGCGAAAGGTGAATGCAAATCCGCCGAGCGGCGGAAAACAAAACAACGTTTGCTCCGTGTGTTCGTTGCCGTCGATGGGCCGTGCGCTTCCTGCGGTCAAGCGCATCATAGGCTCTTGCTTATCGGAGCTGAACGTTTGACCGATCGAAAACCGATTCGCCAGTTGGCGCACACTAGGGTATTGATAAATCTCCTCCAACGTCAGCTGAATGCCCAGTTTCGCATAAACCGTTGAAGCAAACTGCAGCGCTTGAAGGGAATGTCCGCCGCTGGCGAAGAAATCATCGGTCACGCCGAGCCGGCGAACGCGCAAAACCTCTTCTGCTATTGTCAGGAGCTGATGCTCACGCTCGTTCATCGGAGCGGTATATTCAGTCTGTATATTTCGCTCAGCCCATCCATCGAAAAATGCAATGTCCATTAAAGCTTCCCCCGTGGTATACCTGAGCGGCAGAAGATGATGACGGTGGATCAGGTTTTGTTCGTTGACCGGCTCCGTCCCGATGTTAAGCGGCAGTACCGCAGGCTGCCGGATCTGTTCTATATCCGGACTAATGGAAGCCTGCCGTAAGTGGCCGACTGGAACTTCCGCTTTCCCGTCCACAACCGTCTTGGCCGCAACAAATTGCATCTGGCGATGCCCTTCATATAGCTCGACGAATGGGGTTTGTTCCGGGATGTCGCTTATGTCGATGCGATACCCGGTATATTCATCTGCTTCCTCTGTTCGTGTCCAACGACTTTCCAGGAAGTTTCGCATCGGCTGATTTTTGTCAGTCGGATAATACCTGGCCGCCATTGATTGAATGCCTCGTTGGCGTGCGTACCGACCGAGTGCCGTGATCACCGCATCCTCAATTTGCCGCCCAAGTACCCTGCAGCTGAGGAGGAAACTGTCGATGTCCAAAGTGTCGCCATCTGTGCGAGCGATGACAGCGCCGACCAGGCCATAGTCTCCAAGCCGATCCCGTACCTCGACGACGAAGCAGGAGTATCCCGCTGCCGCGATGGATCGGATGTCCTGCTCGGTGCGGCGTTTCGCACTAAGGTTGAATTGATTGGTCCTCTGCGTCATTTGGGCAAAGCGACCGACTTCCTCTTCGGTCATCGGCGCGAAACGCAGTTTCAGCTTCAGACCCTGGAAAAATGCCTCCAGAGAGGCCGCCGAATTCGCCTCATCCTGTCGTTGTTGTTCCCTCCGATACATCTCGTTCCGCAGGCTGTCTTCAGCTGTAGCGTAGAGTCGGTCCGTCGCCCACAGGTGATTGAGAAACCAAGGGATAAGATCCGGCTGAGCGGGCAACTGCAACGTCAACACTTGCGGACAATGTGCCATCATTTCCGAACATTCCACCGGATTGTCATCCATAAAAATAAAACTATCGAGCCCGACATTGAGCGCTGCCGCCATTTCCTTCAAGTTTTCCGACTTTTTCCGCCAATTGACGCGCCGGATCACAAAATGTTCCGGACGGAGAATCATTCCCGGGTTGGTCTCAAACACCGCATTCACGTCTGCGATATCATTTTTGCTGCAAAGCGCAAGTAAAAAACCTTCCTCCGTTTTTTGCTTCAACCAACTCTGCAGCAATGCATACGGACCATCGACGGTAACGCCGAGAGGCCCGTCTTCTCCGCACACACCGGACCACAACGTATGATCCGCATCGACTGCGATGACCTTAAAATGCTGGCGTCTATAGGCCATCAGATTTCTGGCCACAGAAGTTCCCATGGCCCGATAGAAAACTTCCGTATACGGCGCATGCCCCTCCTTATCCCGTACCGGATCAAACACGTCAGAAATACCGTACAGCGAAGGCAGCACGGAAAAGTCGATCACGTAGAGGTTTGGCTGTGTTTTCAGGTGAGATTTGTATTCCTGGTACAGATCTTCAAGACACGCCCTGACGCCGTCATTGAATAAAGCCGGAGATACGGGAAACACACCGACGAAATAAGGAATGTTCTTTTCCTTCCGCAAAAGCACATCCAGCCATTCCTCATACCGCCCTCTGAGATAGGCGGTCATCTTGCCGCCATCGGCGATTTCCTCTGCGCCCAGGTCGCGCATCCAATCCTCAAAACGGGCTAAAATCAGATTGACGCCGGTGTTTGCGGAGCTGACACTTTCTGGATTGAGCAATTCCTGAAACACCTGATTGTAGGGGGCAAAACGCAGCTGCAGCTCTTCTCCCCACTGCTTGCCCCACCAGCAAAGCGTGTCCTGGATGAAATCCGCCGTGAACGTCGCGCTGACGACAACAGGCAGAGCTTGTGTCCCGGATCCCGCTTTCGCTTCTCTGGTACGGCTTGCTTCAATCCAGTTCATTTGTTCGGAGGTCAAAGCCTTCAGCGAGCGCAAAGGTTGCGTCGGTTTGGCGAGCGCTTCTATTAGAACGCGAATATAGGCTTCTCCGAATTGGACCATTGTGTCTTGTTTAAACAACGCCGTGTCATATTCCAAATAACAGACCAGCTCGCCATCCGCACGGGCATAGATGTCCAGCTTGAAATCAAGCGTGGATGATCCGCGGTCGATCTCCCTGCCCTCAAGTGTCAGCTCCCCGGCAACGATGTCCAGGCTTTCGCGTTCACTGTGGAACACCAGCATCGTGTCGTAGAGCGGATTGCGGGAGGCGTCCTGAGTCTGTGCCATCTGAACCATTTCATCGAACGGATAATCTTGATGATCGTAGGCCTTCAACAACAAATCCCGGGCGTACTGGAAGAAGGACTCCAACGTTTGGTCCGGACGAATGTGCCAGCGAATGGGTAGAAAATTAATAAATACGCCCGCCAAATCTTCCAATTCTGTCTGAGACCTTCCCGCCACCAATGTTCCCACCATAAAATCCGTATCATCCGTATATTGGTTGAGGAGCACGGCATATGCGCCGGACAGCACCATCTGAAGCGTGGCCCCCTGTTGCCCGGCGAACCGCCGAGCCTCGTTGACCAAGTCGGACGGGATGCTAAACTGCACCCGGTTGCCGGCAAATTGTCTCCGTTGCGGACGCGGATTGTCACAGGGCATATGGAGCAGCGGAACACCGCCCTGCAACATTTCTTGCCAGTACGCGCGCTGTTGCTGCATGTCCGGACTGTTGAGCCGGTTCTGCTGCCAGACCGCATAGTCACCGTACTGAATGCGAAGAGGCGGGAGCGATCTGCCTTGATAGTAACTGCTGAAGTCTTCAAGCAAGACACGCATGGACAGCCCGTCCGAGACGGCATGGTGCATATCCAGCAGCCAAACGTGCCGGTGTTCGGAAACGGTGACCAGGCCGCAGCGAAACAACGGCGCTTGGTATACGGAAAAAGGCTGCACAAACCTGTCGATGACTTCGTTCAGTGTGTCATCTGTCGCCTCAAGATCAATGACATGAAACGGCATATCCGTTTGAATCTGCTGTACAGGCTGTCCGCTGTTCCAGGCAAATTCGGTCCGCAAGCTGGCATGCCGCCGGATCAACTGGTCCAGAGCATACTGAAAGCGGGTTCGATCGAGCGGTCCCGCGATCGTTATGGACATGGATATATTGTAATTCACATTGTTCGGATCCAGCGCTGCCAGCATGAGCAGCCGCTTCTGCGCCGAAGCGGCAGGATAAACCGCACGCTCGGGAAGGGACTCGATGCCGGGAAAATCGGCTGGATTCGCCGCTTCCACTGCCTGCGCCAGTTCTCGGATCGTAGGGCTGGCGAATAACGTCGTCAGCGGAATCGTCTTGCCCCATCTTCGCTGTATGCCCGCAATCACTTG
>JAQBPQ010000164.1 GCA_028287445.1 Cohnella sp. | reverse complement strand
GCCCATCACAATCACGTCGACATAACGGCCGTTCTTGTACTGCCGTTGCCGCAGACGTCCCTCTTCCTTAAACCCGCATGCTTGATAACTGCGGCATGCCCTCTCGTTGAAATCATACACTTCCAGTTCGAGCCGGTTCAGGTTCATCTCCAAAAAAGAAAACCGCACGAGCAATTTCATTGCCTCGCTACCGTACCCCTTCCCCAGGTGATCCGAGGATCCGATAACGATACCCACAATTCCGACGCGGTTTTTCCAATCGATCCGATCCAGATTCACTTGCCCGATGTATTCTTCAGTGACCGGATCGGCGATCACGAAACCGCGGCTGTCCGGCTTTCCCTCGAGGATATCGTTCAAAAAATCTTCCGTCGCTTGAAGCGGCTGTGGATATAGAAATATATCCGACAAATGACAAACGATATCCGCATCGTTCACCCAGCGCCGCATCGGCTCTAAATCGCTCGCACGATACTCCCGCAGCATGATTTTCTCTCCATATAATCTCGGCATATCCCGGCGCCTCCGTGATCAATCTTGTATGAGAATACCTTTCTCCACCGCACGGTCCAACAACTCCATTGCAAAATGCCACAATGCCGGCGTGACCCTCTCCACCGGAGCGATCCGCCGGACCACCTGAGACCGAACGATCCCGTTCTTTACCCAGCTGACCCCTCCAGTATAATAATTATGAAGCAGCGGCAGAAGCCGATCCATTGCGTTGGCATAACGTGCATCCACTGACTCTCCGGCTTCGAACTCACGCCAGAGCCCCATCCACTCCTCCCGCTGATCGTCCGGCAGCAAGCCGAACAGCCGGTGCGCCGCGGCCAGTTCGCGATCTTCTTTGTCCGCATACCCGACGGTATCGTAGGCGAACGTATCTCCCGCATCAATTTCCACGATATCGTGCAACAGCAGCATGCGGATTACCCGGTCCAAACTCGGGCACGGATTCTCTGTGTATTCATGCATCAGCATCGCAAACACAGATATGTTCCAGCTGTGTTCGGCCGTGTTTTCCAGTCGGCTTCCGTCCATGATCAGCGTTCGGCGCAGCACGCCCTTCAACTTGTCGATCTCCGCAATAAAAGCGATTTGGCGCGTTAACCTTTCATCGATCCACGATTCCAATCCGTTCCCTCCCCATCTTAGATTTTCCTATTGTACCATGTCATTCATATTCCGTTCACAAACGAGCGACATGCTAGATTGATCTCAGGAGGAACTGTGGCATTACCTGTCCCGCAACCTCATAATAAAAATGAGACCTGACCGGAATCACGCCGGAGTCGAAAGGAGAAAATCCAATGACCAACATCATGGTGGTGGATGACGATCCTCATATCCGCGAACTCGTCGGTGTGTTTCTCTCACGAGAAGGTTTTGAGGTGACGGAAGCCGCAGATGGCCAAGAAGCGCTGAGTTTGCTGGAACGGTCGCCCGCCGAAATGGTCATTCTGGACATCATGATGCCCGGAATGAACGGCTGGGAGCTTTGCAAGGAATTGCGAGAGCTGTACGACATGCCTCTTCTTATGCTGACTGCCATGGGTGAAACCTCACAGAAGGTTAAAGGGTTTCAGCTCGGCACCGACGACTACATGGTGAAACCGTTCGAGCCGGTCGAACTGATCGCCCGTGTGAAAGCGCTGCTGAAGCGTTATCGAATCTCGATTTCCCAGAAAATCGTGATCGGCGATGTCCAGTTGGACCGCCAAGCGTTTGAGGTTGTCGCGGGTGGAAGCCGCATGACCCTCCCCCTCAAAGAATTCGAGCTTCTGTTCAAACTGGCCAGTTATCCCGGCAAAACGTTAACGAGAGAGCAATTGATCGAGCAAATCTGGGGTTACGATTACGAGGGGGACGAACGCACCGTGGACGTGCATGTCAAAAGACTGCGCGAACGGTTTCCGGACGGCAGCTTCGGTTTTCGCATCACTACGATCCGGGGGCTGGGTTATCGAATGGAGGCAGCGGAATGAAGGGGAAGAAGATGAGCCGGTTCTCGCGGTTTCGCGAGAGACAAAAACCGCGCGGCGAACAGTTGCTCGCCTACCAGGAGGAGTTTTACCGGAAACGTCTTGATAATCCACAGGATATCGATTCAGCAAAATTCCCGCACACACCCAGAAAATGGGTCATTTTCGGAATATCGATTTTTTGGGCGAGTATGATCTTCTGTTTCTTCCTGGCCTATGGCATCATGGCTTTGATTTATTGGCTATGGTTTCCTCAACTCGGCTATTCGATCGGTCGGCAATTTCTGACTGTTGTGGTCATGATACTTCTCTTCGGGTGCGGGATTATGCTGGTACGAATGATATTTGACCCCGGACGTCAACAAATCAATAGCTTCATGCTTCTGATGGATGCGATGCGCAGGATGGCCAAAGGGGAATTCAACATCACACTCGATACCAATCCCCAACATATGGGGCAATTCGGTGTGCTGGTCAAAAGCTTCAACGAAATGGCCATGGAACTTAGTCAAATGGAGACGATGCGTCAGGAGTTCATTTCGAACGTGTCGCACGAGTTTCAGTCCCCTCTCACGTCCATCGGCGGATTCGCCCGCGCCTTGCAAAGCGACGATCTGTCTCCGGACAAGCGCCGGCATTACCTGCAGATCATCGAGATGGAAATCACCCGCCTATCCAAGCTAAGCGACAATCTGCTCAAACTGACTTCCTTGGAATCGAACCATCATCCGTTCGAGCCGAAGGTTTATCGTTTGGATCGGCAGCTGCGCCGGATCATTCTGTCGTGCGAGCCGCAATGGCAGGACAAGAGGCTGGACATGGACATCGAGATGGACGAAATCACCATTACTGCCGACGAAGAGCTGTTGAATCAAGTGTGGATCAACCTGCTGCATAACGCGGTTAAATTTACACCCGAAGGCGGAACCGTGCGTGTCCGTTTAACCATAGACGACGACCGCATCCGCGCTGAGGTGTCGGATACCGGAATCGGCGTCCCTGAGCATGAACTTCCCCATTTGTTCGAGCGGTTCTATAAAGCCGACAAAGCCCGCAACCGCGCGGGTGACGGAAGCGGGCTCGGACTTTCGATCGTTCATAAGATCGTGCTGATGCATGGAGGTGACGTCAAGGTATCCAGCCATCCGGGAGAAGGTACGGTTTTTGTGGTCACGTTTCCCACGGTAACGTCCGAACAATCGGCTCAGCCATATTCGATCACCACGCCTTACGTTCGCGCAGCGAAGTGATATGTCGGACATGATGACGGCTGTGCCAAGCATACAGCCCAAGCGCGTGATCCAGACGGGAGACTTGCTGAGTAGCCGGATGGAACCAAGTACGGGCAAAATCGTCGTCTGTCATAGACCGGAGCAGCACGGCCCAACGCATGTGCAGGGCTCGAAGAAGATTTAGAGACACCTCGGCAGATACCGCAAAGGTATCCTGGAGTTTCGCCCATTCTCCCTCCTCGTACGGTTTGATTGTCGGCCGTTCTTCCGTCAGAGCCAGTTTAAATCGGATGAAACTGTTCATATGGCTGTCCGCGAGATGATGGGCGACTTGAAGAACGGTCCACCCTCCCTCTCGATAAGGGGTACCAAGCTGTTCCGGTGTGAGACCGGCGAGAGCAGCGGCCAGGTTCTCCGGAAGCTGCTCGATGTCGCAGATCCAAGCCTCTCGTTGTTCCGGGTTGATGTCGCCTGTGTGCTGGAATTTCCCGATCGGATAACGCAAATCGTTCGTCATGAATAAGGGCTCCTTTATTTTAAAATCAAATTACCCTGAAGGGTTGTGACGGCTTGGCCGGAAATCAGAATTCGTTCCGGTGTAAGCTGCAGTTGCAGCAATCCCTGACGCCTGGAGATTTGAATTGCGGTCAGTTGGTTTTTCCCGAGCTTATGCGCCCAATAGGGTCCCAGAGCACAATGCGCCGAACCGGTTACCGGATCTTCATCGATTCCGATGGCCGGAAAGAAACAGCGGGACACGAAGTCCGCTCGGTTGAGAGACTCACCGCTGCGGCTTGTCACGATGAAACCTCGCGGAACGCCCACCCGTTTTAGCCTTCCGAAATCCGGTTGCAGACCGGTCAAGATTTCTTCCGATTCGACCTCGATCAAATAGTCCATGCGATTTCGCCCCACATAGATGGGTTTCACGCCAAGCGCTTCTGCCAAGTCGTCCGGAGTCTCGCAAGGTTCCGCCGTCTCCAGCGGGAAGTCGAGCCGTATCCATCCGTCTTCCCTCCGGCTGGCGGTTAACAATCCGCTTCGGGTCAAGAAGCCAATTTCGCGGTCCAAGGCGACGATGCCCTTCTCCCACAAAATTTGAGCGGAAGCAAGAGTCGCATGACCGCATAGATCAACCTCAGCCACCGGCGTGAACCATCGAAGCCGGTATTCACCATTTTCCGGGAGGAGAAACGCGGTTTCCGCCTGGTTCATTTCCATGGCGACCTGCTGCTCGTCCGAGTTCCTTCTATGCTGAACGGCGTTGCTGTAATCTTAAACTTTGAAACGGCAGTTGCCGCAGCT
>JAQBPQ010000138.1 GCA_028287445.1 Cohnella sp. | reverse complement strand
TGTAATTGAACACTCAGAAACCAAATTACTTTGTTCTACAAGAAAATTTGGGTGCCACTTTTGTAATTCCCCATCGGAGATTTCATTGACAAGGAAGTCGGTTATTAAGCCACCGTGGGTAACAATGATGATGTTACTTGGTGGATGTTTATCAGCCAACTCTAATAAACAGGAAGATAAACGTTCGCCAGCCTTCCTCGCCGAATCACCCTCTGGTGGTGAAAAGTCCCGCTCTCTTGTGCATCGCTCCCACATATCAACAAATTCATCGAAAGCTTGTTCAGGTATGTCTCCCCAATTGGCACGTTCCCGCAAACGGATATCCTCTGAAATTGTTGTTTTTGCTTCTTTTGCAATTAATAAGGCTGTTTCCTTGGCCCTTTTCAGAGGGCTGGTCATGATCACTTTTATCGGCATATGACGAAAGTGTCGGGCTGTAGTTTGAGCTTGTAATATGCCTTCAGGTGATATTGCAACGTCTCCAACGCCCTTTTCTTTGATCGCATGCCTTACTAAATAGAAATTTGTGCTCACTAAACCAACTCCTTCGATTCACCCCGGGTACCGTGGTACAATGAGAAAATGCGATTTTACTGAGAAGGAGGCCAGTCCATGCCTGCCGTCAACCGCCGGCTTTTGACCGACGCGGATTTTCAAGAAGCGATGGATCGCCAGACCGGGATCCGGGTATTTGAGCATGATCACATCGTTCATTCAGGAGGCGCGATCGTCCGTTTCGACGAACGCTCCGTTGTCATTCAGGCCGGAGTCAGCGATATCTCTTACTATGCCAGAACCGGTTGTGAATTTTTCGAGTTGAGGAAGCGTTAATCCTTGACACTGGCCGGCGATGTCGGTTATATTGGATTCAAATAAACGAACGGCTGTTCGGGAAGCACCCGTAAGAGAGGCGACAATGCCTGTCTTGCGGGTGCTTTTTTTGTGCGGCGTATCGTTCTTGGGAGGACTTATCGATGAAATTGAAATTTCGGAAAACCAGCTTTGCGGCAGCACTTCTACTGATTATGGTGATGTCTCTCGTTGCTCCGACTGTTACTTTTGCCGCATCTTCGCCCGAGTTCACAGCTTTACAGAAGTTTGACTTCGACAAAACCGTATCGGCGGCGGACAGCTCGTTAGCAAATAAGCTGACTCAGCAATTTCGGGATTTCACTACTCTTAAGGAACAGAATCGGTCTTGGGAACAGAAAGTCGGAGCTCTTCATTACCAGAATGATGATCGTGTTGCGGCCCTTCGCAAACGGATCTCGCAGATCGACGCCGCCAAGCTGAACAACCTGAAGATTCAGGTGGAGCAGACGAAGAAGCGATATCAGCCGATGTTTGATCTTTACACCTCGGTTAACCGACAGCTTGCCGTGGCGAGGAAGCTGAAGAACAAGACGTTCACCGCTGTACTCTCCACGCAGGCGGAAGGCTTGAAGTTTACGACACAACTGGCCCACGCAGACATCAAAGTTAAAGACGCTGCACTAAGTTCCGCCAGGAAAACCGCGTCCGATGCCATGAAGAGAGTGCGCGACACCCTCTTGACGATCGATCCGATCAAGGTTCAGATTAAAGCGGCCAAAGCTGCTCTGTCCAGCCCCAAGAATAGCCGCGATTCGGTATGGAAGACATTCACCCAAGCGGTCAAAAAACGGGAAGCCAAAAGTGCCTCGGATACGTTCGGTTCCCTCAATGCCTTATCAGGACAATTAGCGGAGCAGCAGCAGAAAATGTACGCGATGGAGAGCCGAATTGCCGATATTATCCAGAGAGCCGAGACTCAGATACCTCGTTAAAGGTATCCGGCTGCTTGCCGCGCTAGTGTCGTTATTGCCATCACGCAAAAAGGTGACACCGTTCCTGCTGAGCCGCATCAAGGAGCTCTGAGCTCAACCCCCCTGCCTCCAAATTGCGGGGGTTTTTCCTGCAAAAAGGAAATCCTTTGGGGCATACTAACGGAGTAATCGGCGGCAAAGGAGAGTTGAAACGTGTTCACATTTGCTTACGAAGCGGCGATCATCGTGCTGTCCGGGTTTATATTGCTTCGGATAGCAGGTAAAAAAGTCATGGCTGAGATGACCCCGCTGGAGATGGTCACCGTCTTGGCGACTGGAACATTGATTGGACACGCCGTATCGGAACATGCTTTATGGAAAACCCTCGTATGCATCGTCATCTTCATTTCGATTCTGATTCTGTTTCAATTCTTGGCATTAAAATTCGATTGGATGGAACGATTGGTGATCGGCAAGGCGACTTTGGTCGTGCGAGACGGACAAATCCTGAAAAAAAACTTGTACAAAATGCGGATGACGATGGAACAATTAGAGCTTCGTCTTCGGCGAAAAGGCATATGTAATCTTTCCGATGTCCGAACGGCGACAATTGAGATAGACGGCCGGCTCGGCTACGAGTTAGTTGAGTCCGCGCAGCCTCTCACCCGGGGTCAGGCGGAACAAATTTTGTCCCTGTTCCAGAAGTCCATGCCACCCTCCGACGGATCCGCTCATTCGTTATTTGAGCAAATCCGAAAGTCGGATATGCGAAAACAGAACTAAACCTTTACCAATATTCTGCCCCGCGATTGACCTTGTAGAAGGGACGGCACGACAACTGGTATTTGTTCTAGTGAAATCTCCGTATACATTCTCTCCAGGGTCTTAGGCTTCCATTCGGCAGCCAGCCGGTCCCACACTTGCTTGCGCGTGTCCATCGGCGTATGGACGGAATCGACGCCGATCAGCCGGACTCCGCGAAGAATAAACGGGAATACGGTGGTCTCGAGCAGCGTACCTCCGGTTAAACCGCTTGCCGCGACGGCTCCGCCATATCGGATGCTGCTCAAAATCGCGGACAACGTTTTTCCTCCTACGCAATCCACTGCCGCGGCCCAGAGCTGTTTATCCAACGCCCGGGGCTTTTCGGGAATCAGCTCTTCCCGCGAAATGACACGAGCAGCACCGAGCGTGAGAAGATCTTCGTGCAGCTCCGTTTTCCCCGTACTGGCCACCACTTCAAATCCCAGTTTGGAAAGGATGGCGACGGCGACACTGCCCACTCCTCCCGTAGCTCCCGTAACCAACACCGGTCCGGATTCCGGACGGATCCCGGTTTGTTGCAGTTCATGCACCGACAATGCCGCTGTAAAACCTGCCGTTCCCAGGATCATCGCTTCCTTTAACGAGAGACCATGCGGCAGTTTCACCGCCCACGAAGCCGGCACTCTCGCGTACCGGCTAAAACCTCCGAAGTGCCCCACCCCAAGCTCGTAACTCGTAACCACGACCTCGTCTCCTTTTCGAAACCGATCGTCCTCGCTCTCCACCACGATACCCGCCAAATCGATGCCAGGAATGAACGGATAATGCTTCACGATGCTGCCGTTCGGTGTGCACGCCAGTGCATCCTTGTAGTTGACGCTGGAGTAAATGACCTGGATCAGCAGCTCGCCGGCCGGCAAATCTTCCAACTTCATAACACGCGTCCCGATGGAGAAATCTTCACCAGACTTATCTACAACTAATGCTTCAAACGGTTGAATATTCATGTGATTAAATCCCCCCGGTAAACCATGCTTCATTCATTATAACGAGTAGAAGCAGCAAACGCATAAACACCGTGTCTAACTCCTTGAAGAAATCGTTCCTTGGGCCATTCTTGCTGTATAACGGTCAATAATTTTGTATAGTGCTTTTTGGATGACGGATTATTTTCAAAATATTGAATCATGCTATTGCTGAGCCTTCTTGGGAAAGCCAAATAAGATAGAAAGTAATGGTACTCCTCTTGCGATAGCGGGGTTTTATGCTGTGTTTGGTAGCTGTGCAGGATCCGATCAACAACGTCCGGGTTCCATGCATGGGGGTAAGCGTAATAATGGATAAGTTGAGCGAGGTCAAAAACCCGTTCGGCAAAAACCAACGACTCGAAATCAATAAACCAAATGTTGTCTTTGTCATCAATCAGTATATTTTCATGATGGAGGCTGCCGTGGCATATTGCAGCTTTGACAGAATGATGATGGGCAGATACATCCCTGATATAAGAATAAGCTAGTCGACAACGATAGGTTAAAAAGTCCAGCGCTTGCTTATCGAATTCATTAATCCATGTTCCATTTTGCAACCATTTATGCAGTTTGCGTTGACAGTCATCCAGAAAGCCAGCACGTTTTCCATAACCGTTTCTTGCACTGTCTTCCGGCATGACCACAGCTTCTGAGGCGCGGTGGAAATTTGCCAGAGCCTTTCCTAAAGATTCTTCATCGTTGTTCCCCTTGGGCAGTTCATGTCCTTCCACCCATCGATCTAAATAATAATGTTCCCCTTCATGACTTACATTTGTTTCCCCGGTAAGCGTCGGAACTAATTGAGGTATAAAGGGAAAACCGTTTTGTCGGATTGTTTCCAGGCAATGATGGACAAGCGGAAGATCAGGAAACTCTTCTGCGTTTTTGAAAGAATAACAACCGTTGTCCGTCATGACCTGGAGAATGCCCCGTATTGATTTTATCGAATGTACCGCTAGCCCGTAGTGGTTTAAAATAATGTCTTTAACCTGGTATTTTTTTAATTTCACTTTTTGACTCATTCGTTTACTCATTCGCTTACTCCAATCATTGTGGTTAAGCCATTTAATCATAATATGCCCGCCTTGGGCAAAACGTTTAAGGGATATGCCATGCAGAAATGATAGCGCTTCCAAAAACACCTTATCTTCGAATTCTTTCTATTCTATCTTGCGGTATCTCCATCACGGCGTTCCAACTAAAACGGCACTGTCCCATAAAAGGGAAGTGCCGTTTATTTTTGGTCCCGCATATAGATATGCGATAGAGGGGGAGGAGACGGCAATGAGAATTCCGTTCCTGAGGGTTATCGTGGTGTTAGTCTGTTTATTTCTCGTTCCGGCCACCGTGGCATATGCCCAATCAACGGAAACCGCGCAATTAACCGGCAAATATGCCGAGTACAAGCAGTTTATCATCATCCAGAAGGACTCGAACCGGCTGTTGTACTATCAGAGCGGCAAACTCAGCAAGTCATTCAGGGTCGCCACTGGTAAAAATCCGTCTGATACCCCGGAAGGGCTGTTCACCGTTCATGAGAAAGTGAAAAACAGACCGTGGTACAAAGAGAAGATCAAGGGCGGCGATCCGAGAAACCCGCTCGGGGACCGCTGGCTCGGACTCAAACTTATCGTAAACCATAAGGTCTCCTACGCCTACGGAATCCACGGCACCAACGACGAGAAGTCGATCGGCAAACACGTCTCCCACGGGTGCATCCGAATGCATAATAAAGATGTGCGATGGCTGTACGATCAAATCTTAACCGACACTCCCGTCCTCATTCAGTGACGGGGGTTCTTGTTATCCTTTGATCGATCCGGCAAGCAATCCGCGTACGAAGTAACGGCTCAGCAGCACGTACACAAGCAGTGTCGGAAGCGCCGCGAGCAGAGCTCCGGCCATTTGGACGTTCCATTGTACAATCTGGCTCCCGGACAAGTTTTGCAGGGCGACCATGATCGGCTGTTGTTTCTGCGTCGTTAACGTAACTGCGAACAGGAACTCGTTCCAGACGCTCGTGAATTGCCAAATGCCGACGACGACAAATCCGCTGATGGACAATGGCAACATAATTCGGCGGTAAATGCCGAAAAAACCGGTTCCGTCGATTCTCGCCGCTTCCAACATTTCCGTGGGGATGCCGACGTAGAAATTCCGGAACATAAGCGTACAGATCGGGAGCCCATACACAATGTGAACGAGAACGAGTCCGGGGATCGAGTTGTAAAGATGGATGGATTGCATGAACTGGATGAGCGGAATCAGGACGCTCTGATAAGGGATGAACATGCCGAACAACATGAGCGCGAACAACACATTTGAGCCTCTGAACGTCCATTTGGACAATACATAACCGTTCATTGATCCGAGCAAAGACGATAATACCGTGGCCGGTATGGCCAGCAGGAAGCTGTTCCGAAGGCTAGGGACGAGCTTGGCATAGGCTTCCTTATAACCCGAGAAATCCAGTTTGGCCGGCAAATGCCACATCTGATCAAGCGTAATTTCTTTTAATCCCTTGAAGCTCGTGATCACCATGACATAGACCGGTACGAGAAACAGAGCGGCCAAGATGATAAGCAACAGATACAGCAAATAGCGGCCAACGGTTGATTTATGCATCTTAGCCTCTCTCCTTTCGGAAGCTGGACACCAAATACGGTACGATCAGCACGGAGACCAGCAGCAGCATGATCATGGCGATGCCCGCCCCTTGGGCGTAGTGGTTGCCGCGGAACGTCGTCTCGAACATGTACACGCCCGGTACGTCCGTCACGAACATGGCCCCAGGCCCGGTCATGGCATAGATCAGGTCGAAGATTTTAAGAGAAATATGCGCCAGAATGATGATCAAGCTCATCGAAATAGGTTTTAACTGCGGCAAAATCACCTTGCGGAAAATTTGACTCTCCGTTGCGCCATCTACACGAGCCGCTTCCCGCAGGTCATCGGAAACCGAACGCAAACCCGCCAGATACATGGCCATGGCGAAGCCGGACATTTGCCAGACGGCAGCAAGCGCTACGGCAATGACGGCGATCGGCAAGCCGAAGTCGATGGATCCGATATGAATCTTCGGCACGATTTCGGTGCTGGTGAACCATTTGGGCAAATGGGTCACGCCCAGCGATTTCAAAACCAGGTTGACGCCGGTCGTGGGGTTAAGCACCCACTGCCAAACGACACCCGTTACGATAAAAGAGAGCGCCATCGGAAAAATGAATACGTTCCGAAAAAAAGACTCTCCCTTAATTTTCGAATCCACCATTCGAGCCAAAAACAGCCCGCAAAGCATCGTAAGGCCGATGAACAATACCGTAAAAGCCAGTGTGTTCCGCAAATCCGACTGGAACCGGAAATCTTGGAACAGGAATTTGTAATTGTCGAATCCCACCAGGTGCGTCGATTTAACCAAGGTGTTCCAATCGGTAAACGACACGTACCCGGTCCACGAAATAAAACCGTACACGAAGATTGCAATCGCAATCACCGAAGGCAGAATCATCAAGACGGGAATCGCTCTTTCGGATTTTTGCAGCATCAGTACACACTCCCAATCTGAAAAAAAGGGGCAGATGCGAAAGTCCTCATCTGACCCTATGAGTCATTATTTAATGCTGGAAGCTTGCGCTGCCTTCAGCGCTTTCAGAGCTTGATCCACATCGCCGTTGGTAACGAAAATGTTAACCGCTTGATTCGCTTGCGTCGTGAAGCCTTCCGGTGCGGCAGAACCGTGGGCCATGCTTGGGGCGAGCTTCGCCGTTTTGAATTCTTCAATCGTTTGTTGGCCGTATACATCGTATTTGGATTTATCCGCGTCGATGCGGGCCGGAATCGAACCCTTCAACGGGTTGAATACGTCTTGCCCTTCAACGGAACCGAGCACTTTCAGCCATTCTTTGGCGTTAGCCTCGTTCTTGGCACCCTTCGGAATCGCGAACGTATCCGTGATGACCATGAAGCTGCCGGTCGTATTCGGAGTCGCGACCCAGCCGAAGTCTTTGTTGGCCACGAGCTTGAGATCCGTCGTGAAGTAACCTTTGGCCCAGTCGCCCATGATGTTCATGGCCGCTTCGCCTTTGGCCACGAGCTGCGCCGCGTCTTGCCAGTTGCGGGCTGCGTGGTCTTGATTGATGTAGCTGATCATTTTCTTGAACGTTTCGAGGGACTTCTTCACTTTCGCGTCGTCAAACGACAGTTCGCCGGTCCAGAGCTTCTTGTAGTCGTCGGCACCCAGCTCGCCGAGGAGTACGTTCTCCAGGATCATGGTCGCCGTCCAAGGCTCTTTGTCTCCAAGCGCAAGCGGCGTAACGCCTTTGGCTTTGAGAGCGTCGGCAACCTTGAAGAACTCATCGAAAGTTTTCGGAGCGCTCAGCTTATTGTCGTCAAAAATTTTCTTGTTGTAGAACACCACGTTGCCGCGGTGAATGTTTACCGGAACCGAGTAAGCTTTGCCGTCTTTGCTGACCATGTCCACCAAGTCTTTCGGGAACTTGTCTTTCCAGCCTTCTGAAGCATACAAGTCATTCAAATCGATGACTTTGTCCGCTGCCACCCAACCGGTATTCAGTTCGGCGCCGCCGTGAACCTGGAACGCATCCGGCGGATCTCCGCCCTGCATGCGGCTCGCCAGTACGGCTTTGGCATTGGTGCCCGCGCCGCCTGCTACTGCAGCGTTAATGACTTCGATCTCGGGATGTTTGCTGGAGAACAAGGCAATGAGACCTTTCAGACCCGCTTCTTCCCCTGCTCCCGTCCACCAACTGAAAATTTCGACTTTCCCTCCGCTTGCTGCTTGGGAGGCCGGTGCACTCGCACTCGCGCTCGCCGATGGCGCAGGCGTACTGGACGCCGATGCCGACGGAGAAGCGTTGCCTCCGTTGTTTTTGCCGCCGCATCCGGTTAGAACCATACCGGTCAGCGCAACGGCAGATAGAATAAGACCCAATTTCCGTTTCACTTCCATACCCCTTTCGATCTAGTCTATAATGAAAGCGTTTTACTTAATCATCATAAAGGAATCGGCAGTCGGAGATAACGGGGCGGGTCTATCTTTTCTTCCGTTTTTTTACACAATATCCTTTAGGTGCGAAAATGAAGTTTGCGGTACTCGCCCGGAGACATTCCCGTGTTTTTCTGGAACCATTCGCTAAAATAGCGCGGATTCGGATAACCGACCGCCAACCCGACTTCATATATTTTACTCATGTCCTGGGCGAGTATCGTCCGGGCTTTATCCAACCGGATTTCGGTAAGCAGCTCAATAAATGACTTTCCCGTTTCCTGGCGGAACAATCGGCTCAAATAGTTCGGCGTAATAAACAGCTCGCCCGCGAGGTCCGAGAGATGGAGATCCTCATGGTATCGGTCCGCGATTATCTGGGTGGCTTTCTTGATCAGGTAAGAGTTCGGTTCGTCCGACGCTGGGGCATCCGTTGATCCCAAAGCCTCCGGAGCATGCAATGAAGCAGCCTCATGCTGTTCTTTGGCTCTCTTCAGCACGGTTTCGATTTCCTCCACCTCGGTCGGCTTGAGCAAATAATCGACGGCACCCAGCCGCAGCGCTTCCTGCGCGTATTTGAAATC
>JAQBPQ010000121.1 GCA_028287445.1 Cohnella sp. | reverse complement strand
TGCCCAAAGGCCCGGAACCTAAAACACGCACCGTCTGAGTCTGCCATATCATACGCTGCTGAATCTTTAACGTTTGGTTATATACCTTTTCCACGATGCTTTGCGGTTCCACAAAAACGCCATAAAGCAAGCACTCGTCGGGAACTTTAACAACATATTTCGCATTCTCCACGACATATTCGCAAAGAAACCCGTCCGCACCTTTAATGCCCCGTTCCACATAATTGCCGGTTTGGCAAAAGTCCTGCAGGCCGTTGCGGCAATTGACGCATACTTCTTCGCCGCACGGTCTCCTAACAAGGGCCGTAACAAGATCACCGCGGGATAGTCCGGACTCAGGGCCGGCTTCGTCGACAACGCCTAACAGTTCGTGCCCGATCACCATTTCCGATCTGCCCTCGGGGTATCTGGCAAAGTTGTCTAAGATGATTTCCCGGTCCGTTCCGTCGAATCCGACGCTAAGTACCCGAATCAATACGTCCCCCGGACCCGCCAGTCCCGGCTTCGGGATATCCGCCAGCGACACTGTCGCCCGAGCCTCTCCGCCGCTTATCGTTATCGCTTTCATAATCATCACTCCTTAAGCCAAATATTCGTAAATTTTCCTTCTGACGAAGGTAACGGAGCGGTGAATTTCGTCTAACCCGTTCACACCGTCTTCAATTGAGATCCAGCCGCGGAAGTTCACGGAACGAAGCTCGGCGAATATCTTATCGTAGTCGTTCAATCCCTCCCCGATCACACCGTGAAGCAGAGCGGACGAGTAACCCGCCGAATCGTGTTGTTTTAGTTGCTCCAAGCTGTGCCCCGGCTTTATATGCCTGTCGCTCGCATGCATCGTGATGATTCTATACTTTACCCGCTCCAGCAGTGCGAGCGGATCTTCCCCCGCCACGATGGCGTTGGAAGGATCGTAATTTACGCCGAACCAAGGCGAGTCGATCTGGTCGATAATGTCCAGAAACACCTCAGACTTCTGAGCGAATTCGGGAGCAGTCCAGAATCCGTCCTTGTAATGATTTTCCATGACCAGATAAACGTTATGCTCCTCAGCGAAAGGCAGCAGCTGGCGTATAGCGTCTATTGTCCAGCGGATGCCATCCTCGCGCGAAACTTCGGCCCTTCTCTGCCCGGACAACACCCGGCAGCTGCGAAATGAATCCGGTCCGAGCACGCTCATCGCCCGAATCATACGTTTCATGTTCTCGATTTCATTGGCGCGGAACTGAGGATCAGGGTGGGTAAAATCCGGTGACGAGCACATCATCGGAATCTGCAGTCCTTGCCGTTCGGCTGCAGCTTTGACTTCAAGCAGACCGGGTTTCGTCAAATCGGGTAAAAATCTCGGGTACATTTCCAAGCCGTCCGCTTCGAGCGTTCCCGCCATCTCGATCCACTCCAACAAACTCATGCTGCCATCCGACAATACGTCGATGAACCCTTTTGGAAAAACCGCAATGTTTACTTTGGAAAGCATGTTCAACTTTCGGCCTCCTCAACTACCGGTTGTTAACCGTTTTTTACCCTTTCGACAATTTGCTGCAAAATGTGTTTCAGCTTCTCCCGGTCCGTGCTCGGCTTAAACTCTTGCTTATCGATCACGAGCGGAGCTCCGATGACGACAAGCGGGGCTCCGTGCTTGGGCATTTCCGCCGCTTGATCAATGGAAAGACCTCCGACAGCCTGAACCGGCACGGATACCGCGCTAACAACTGCCTGCAGGTGGTCGAACGGCGTCCGCTCGGGGTCCTCCCCTCGCTCATCGAATCCGGTATGGACAATAATATAATCCACACCGTTCGCTTCGAGCATCTTGGCACACGCTGCCGGATCCGGGGCGGCAAGGATGTCCCCCATGACGGATATTCCGAAATGTCTCGCTGCCTTCACAACCGCACGAATCGTTGCGGGATGGGCTGCACCCATCACGACAACGTGAGTCGCACCCGCCTTGGCCATCATCTCGGCCTCCAAATATCCTCCGTCCATCGTCTTCAAATCCGCGACAATCGGATGATGGGGAAATGCCTGTCTTAACGCTTTGACCGCATGCAAACCTTCACCGAGCAGCAACGGCGTGCCTGCCTCGATCCAATCAACCCCCGCCTCAACGGCAACCTGAGCCATGTCCAGAGCGTCCTGAATGTTGGTCAAGTCCAAAGAAATTTGCACAATCGGTTTCATGGCAAGGAACATCCCTTTCTGCTTGAATAATTAATTTATATCATTTTGGTTTTTTAAATATACCGTAAGAAGATACAAGCACGTACCTCCCGTCAGGTTACATTACACCCAATTCCCTAAACTGGGCCGGGGTGATCCCCTCCTGGGCTTTAAACAGCTTAACAAAATGGCGGAAATCTTGGTAACCTACCTGCCCGGCCACTTCGTATATTTTCAGCGTGGAATCTTTAAGAAGATTCTTCGCCTTTTCCATCCGGAGACCAATTAAATATTTGCTGAAAGTTTCGCCCGTCTCCTCATGAAAAATTTTACTGAAATAAGACGAATTCAAATAATGCTGCTCGGCCACGCGGTTCATTGTAATCGCTTCCGTAAAGTGCCCTTCCATATACTTGAGCGCCAGTTCGATGACTCTTTTTCGATTTCCGATGATGGTGCGGATTCGTTGGAATTGGCGGACAACGGTCATTAGCTCGTTTTTCAGCTCCGACAAAGTGCAAAAAGGAACATAGAGTCTGTTAATTGCGGAATGCTCTGAGGAGTGGCTTGTCTCCAGCTTCTTTTCAATTTCATAAAGCAGATTTGTCAATCCGTTTCGAAATTGGTAAGGGGGATATTTCGTGCGATTCATCTGTACATGCGCTATCAGCTCTTCAATCAATTCGTTGAGTTCGGTTTCCTTGCCCAATTTCAACACATGAACCAACCGGGTATCCCAACCGCTCGGCCCCGTATACTCCTGAACCTGCAAAGAGTATGGCTGCTCAAGCCGTGCGGCTTGGTAAACTTTTCCGTAACCGTCATAAAATGCGTAAGCGCTTGCCAGTACAGCTTCTTGAAAAGATACGGAAAGACTCGCATACTCTCTTATTTGGCTGATCCCGATATTGATCCGGATTCCCAAGTACCGTCGGCCAGCTTCAATGAGGGACGCCATACAACGCTCGGTTCCGCTGTCATCCTCTTCGGAAGGAGATTGTAAAATGACGAGATCCGCATCTTCATGATGCTCCAGCGGGAAAGTCATCGTCTTCCCCGATACAGCCCCAATCTCCTCGGCAATATTGCCAAGCGCATAACGGAGCAAGGACTGCCCTTTCGGATCGTTCGCATTCGATCCCCAATCATACACCTTTACGCCTATCACCTTCAGACGATTGGGATCCAACCGGATGTCAAGCTGATCCCATAGGAATTTCCATTTATGGCGTGAAGCGCTTTTATTCGTAAGAAGCATCTCCAGATACTGCTGTCGGGCCAACGGCAAGCTTTCCCGGATACATTCCGACATCCGGACGATATGATGATGATCTTCACGCTCGCGTTTAATTTGAAACACGCATCGGCGCACGACGTCCAGAATCTGCGTTTCCTCAATCGGTTTAAGCACGTAGTCGGATGCCCCAAATCTCATCGCTTTTTGGGCGAAACTGAAATCGCTGTATCCGCTGATGATAATAATCTTCGTTGGCATGTTGCGATTCTTGACCGTTTCAATCAAAGCGAGACCGTCCATCCCCGGCATTTTGATATCTGTGATGATGATATCCGGTGTTAGGAGTTTAATCAGCATTAAAGCCTCCTCTCCGTCCTCCGCTTCACCAAGCACTTCGATCCCTTCCGATTGCCAATCGATGGTTGAACGCAGACCTTGACGAACCCATCTTTCATCGTCAACGATTAATAAAGAGTACATAACCGCCACCATCCCTTTCCCGCCATTCAGCATAAGAAAAACTTGATACGGTATGATAGATTGTTCAACTGCGATGTGCCAAAAAGACTGCCGTCCGGCAGCCTTAGTGAC
>JAQBPQ010000054.1 GCA_028287445.1 Cohnella sp. | reverse complement strand
GGAGATGATTGCGGTCTGCAGCGCCAAAGGCGGCATTGGACGAACGGTCATGGCGGTCAATTTGGCGGTCGCGCTGACCAAGAAAAATATCCAGGTCGGCATCATGGACGGGAACTTTCAATTCGGCGATGTCGCTCTTGCCCTCGATCTCCATCCCACTTTCAGCATCAAAGATGTGATCGAAGGCATCGGAGAGATGGACCGCTACGCGTTGTCGGGGTTCCTGATCCACCACGCGAGCGGGCTGAAGGCGCTGGCGGCGCCGGACCGGCCGGAATTCGCCGATTTGGTTACGCCGGCCGCCATCGACCGGATCTGCGATTTGCTGCTGGCCCAATTGGACTATTTGATCGTCGATACCGGCGCCGGCCTTCCTGAGCAGAGCCTGCAGTTTATTGAAAAAGCCGATCAAATCTTCGTGCTGACGACCCTCGAAATGTCCGCCATCAAAAACACGAAGCTGATGCTCGAAACGTTGGAAGTGCTCGGTCACCGGCACAAAACGCAGCTTGTGATTAACCGGTCCACCATGGAGAGTGTCATCAAAGCGTCCGACGTAACGGATATTTTGGGATACGAAACGTCCACGTTTATTCCGAACGAAGCGCAATTGGTCACCCAGTCGCTCAATATCGGCATCCCGTTCGTCATCAATCAGGCCAAGACCGAATTGGCCAAAGCGATATTCAAATGGGCGGAACAGCTCGTCATCCGGCGGGAAATTTCGGTATTCAAACCGAAACAAGGCTCCTTTATCCAATCTCTATTTCATAAAACATCGAAAAACATCACCTCAATCTTTTGAGGAGGCAGACCATGAGTCTACTGGATAAAATTCAAGCGAAAACGGAAATGACGGGGACGGACGCTGCCGCCGCTGCGGATACCGCGGAAGGTGCACAGCAGTCCGCTGCGCCGAAAAAGGACTTGCTTACCACCTTCCGTAAAATACGCGGCACCGATACGAGGCCCAAGGAAAATCCGGCCGTGCTGTCCAAGCACCAGGAACTGAAGAACAAGCTGCACAAGCAAATCCTGAATGACATCAAAGATGACAATGTCGATAACATCGTGTCGAAAATCGATGCGATGGCCGTTCAGATTATTCAGGAGGACGAGTCGTTCCGTGGGAAGGTGGACCGCAAGAAGGTTGTCGAAGAGCTGATCCACGACCTCACAGGTTACGGTCCAATCAATCCGCTGCTCATGGACGAGGAGATCACCGAGGTCATGGTGAACGGGCCAAATCAGGTTTATGTCGAACGAGGCGGCCGGGTGGAGCTGTCTTACGTGCAGTTCCGGGATGACGAGCATGTGATGAGCATCATCGACAAAATCGTGTCGCCGATCGGTCGCCGCGTGGACGAGAGCAGCCCCATGGTTGATGCGCGGCTGCCGGACGGATCCCGGGTGAACGTCATTATCCCGCCGCTTTCCCTGAAGGGGCCGACCATTACGATCCGGAAGTTTGCCAAGGACCCGTTCACGATGGATAACCTGATAAATTTCGGCACGGTCACGCGCGATATGGCGATTTTCCTCGAGGCCTGCGTAAAAGCACGACTGAATATTTTCGTCAGCGGTGGCACCGGTTCGGGAAAAACGACGACGCTCAATGTATTGTCGGCCTTTATTCCAAGCGATGAGCGCATCGTCACCATTGAGGATGCGGCGGAACTTCAGTTGTGGCAGGATCATGTCGTGTCGCTGGAATCCCGGCCGCCGAACATTGAAGGCAAGGGAGCCATTACCATCCGCGACTTGGTGCGGAACTCGCTGCGGATGCGTCCTGAACGTATCGTCATCGGGGAGGTACGCGGCGGAGAAGCGCTGGATATGCTGCAGGCGATGAACACCGGCCACGACGGTTCGCTGGCGACCGGCCACTCCAACAGCCCGCGCGACATGATTTCCCGTCTGGAGACGATGGTGATGATGGCCGGGCTCGATCTGCCGGTGAAGGCAATCCGGGAGCAAATCGCCGGTGCGGTGGATGTGATCATTCAACAATCCAGACTGAAGGACGGCACGCGCAAAATCACGAACATCACCGAAGTGCAAGGCATGGAAGGCGATGTCATCGTGCTGCAGGATATTTTCAGTTTCCGGCAGATCGGTGTCGACGAACACGGCAAAATCTCCGGCAAACTCGTGCCGACCGGCGTGCGGCCCAAATTTTACGATCGGCTGGAGACATCGGGCATCCACATTCCGGCGTCCGTCTTCATCGAAGAGGAGTGAGCCTCTTGAACTGGATTTTGATCGCGATGGTAGCTATGAGCAGTTTTCTGTTGTCAGCCGCGCTGCTGCAGCAATTTTTCCACACCGACAAGCGAATGGAGAAGCGGCTGAACCGTTTCCTCGATCTCAACGATAAAAAGCAGCTGGGCCGTAAAAAGTTCAACCTGCTTGTCCAATTACAGCTGTACAAACACGCCGTTCGCGACCGGGTGCTGACCAAAAAGCGGAGCAGCCGGCTGGAGACGATGCTGCATCTCTCCGGCGTGCCGCTGAAGCCGGAAGAATATGTCATGTTCCAATGGATCTGCACCGCGTTGTGCGGCGGATTGCTGTATCTGTTGTCCGGTCAATGGCTGTTGATGGTGCTGGGCGCGATCGTCGGATTTGCGCTTCCCCGGCTATGGATAGGCAAGAAGCGGAAAGCGCGATTGACCGCCTTTCACGACGGTTTGTTGGATATGCTGACCACCATCATTGGTTCCTTGCGTGCGGGTTTCAGTTTCGCTCAGGCCCTCAAGACGGTTGTCGACGAATCGGACGGTCCGATTCATGACGAAGCCGAAACGGTACTGAAGGAAATGCAATACGGCAGTACGATGGAAGACGCGCTTACGGAATGGAAAGAAAGGATGCCGAGCGAGGATTTGGATTTGATGATTCAGGCGATTTTGATCCAGCGGCAAATCGGCGGCAATCTGGCGGTCATACTGGAGACGATCGTCCAGACGATCCGGGACCGCGGCCGCATCCAGCGGCAGGTCACCACGCTCACCGCCCAAGGCCGACTGTCCGGTATCGTGATCGGGCTGCTGCCGTTCGTCCTGGGCATTATCTTGTACTTAATCGAGCCGTCGTATATCGGCACCCTTTTCCAAACGCATATCGGACTCGCCTTAGTAGCAGCGTGTTTCGTCTCGGGCACGATCGGGTTCCTGTTCATCCGCAAAATCACGACAATCGAGGTGTGAGGCATGCTGTACGCCACATTTTGTTTAACCGTCACATTAACGGTATATGCGTTTTTCGTACTTCGGGAAGAGCGGGTGAAGCAGCTGAGAAGAAGGCTGGCTCACATAACAGGCGCCCATGAGGTCACTCACGCTGCGCCGGACTCCCCAACCTTGGAAAGCTCGCTTCGGGGAAGGATTTTGCTTCCGCTTTGGAAGGAGTTTCGCCGTGCATTCAGCCGAACGCTGGAGGAACGCAAGCAAGCGCGGCTGGAACTGGCCCTGTTACAGGCCGGGCAGCCGTTCAAAATGTCTCCGATCGATTTTCGGATTGCTCAGCTTACGCTGCTTATCGGGCTGCCGGGATTGTCTCTGTTCTATGCTCAAATGTTGGGATTGGGATTCGGAGGGTCATTGCTGCTGGTGGCAGTCGGCTTAGGTATCGCGATTGGGCTGCCGAGCTATTACCTTCGCCTGAAGACCCGGGCGCGCAGCAGATCTGCGCTTCGCGAGCTGCCTGACGTGCTGGACTTGTTGACTGTCAGTCTGGAAGCCGGGCTCGGGTTCGACGCGGCACTCAGCAAGCTTGTATCCAAGAAGGAGGGTGTTCTCCCGGTTGAGTTTCGCCGCTGCCTGGAAGAGTTCCGGCTTGGGAAAACCCGCAGGGAAGCTTTGCTTGGGGTGAGGGACCGAGTGGTCCTAGGTGAGCTCAAGGTGCTGATCAGCAGCATCCTGCAGGCCGAGAAGCTGGGTATCGGAATGGTTCAGGTGCTTCGCATCCAGTCTCAAGAAGTGCGTGACCAGCGCAAGCAACACGCGGAAGAACAGGCGATGAAAGCGCCGATCAAGATGCTTTTTCCTCTCGTGCTGTTCATTTTCCCGAGTTTGTTCATTGTCCTGCTTGGACCGGCCGTCATTCAGTTCATTCAGACCTTCGCGAACACACCGTAATGGCGCCGCGAACATGTTCGGCGTGTCGATCGGCTCGGGCACGGAATAAAGTTGCTTTAGCATGTGCCGGATAACCAGTCCTGGATAATCGGCCCCGATCAAATCTTCTCCACCGATACCCTCGTGGAGAAGAAAGTCGCTCCTCCGCCCATGTCGGCCAGACGCTGAGAGGTTAAATTGTTGACCGACTGTACGCCCTCGTTGCCTTCCTCCCACCATAAGCCTTGAGTCACCAGCACGCCGGGCAGCACGTTCTCCGCGGCATCCACGGAGATGAGCACTACTCCGCGGCCATTGCGTACACGGACTCGTTCGCCGGAAGCGATGCCTAACGCGGCCGCATCGGTCACATGCATATGCAGCGTCGGCCGTTTCTCTATGCGCTTCAGCTTCTCCTGGTTGGCAAAGGTCGAGTTGAGAAAACTGTGATTGGGTCCGGTCACGAGCAGGAACGGAAGCGTATTATCCTCGTCGCACACCGGCGTGTACTCGGGAACCGGCGACAATCCCGACACACGCATTCTCTCGGAAAACAGCTCGATTTTTCCCGACGGGGTCGGAATATGCTCCTCAAACAGCGACCCGCCCCTTAACCCCGCCTTCATCCAGCCCTTCTCCTGCAACCCCTCGTAGGTGATCCCATCCAAATACGGATTCGCCGGGTTGTCGAGCGCTTCCCGGATCATTTGTTCTTCCGTGATGTCGAACACCTCGGGTTCGAACCCCATACGCAGCCCAAGCTCCTTGAACAGGGTGAAGTTGGATTTGCATTCGCCCATGGGCGCCATAATCGGTTCGTGAAGCTGTAAATAGAGGTGCCAGTAAGAGCCGAAAATATCCCGATTCTCAAAATGGCTGGTAGCCGGAAGAACGATGTCGGCGTAACGGCATGTGTCGGTAAGAAAGAGATCGTGCACCACAGTGAACAGATCTTCCCTCATCAATCCTTGGCGTACCCGGTTCTGATCCGGCGCCACCACGGCGGGATTGCTGTTATATACAAACATAAACTTCACAGGGCGATCAAGGGTAGACAGCGCCTGCCCAAGCTGGTTCATATTCACCATGCGAACGGCCGGATCGGGCAATAAATCCGGACGCTCGACCCGCTCGGCATTCAAGCCGGTATAATAACCGTTGCCCTTGATCGCACCGCCCCCTTTGACACCCCATTGGCCGGTCAACGCAGGGAGACAAGCGATGGTGCGCACGGCCATGCCGCCGTTGTCGTGATGCTGCAACCCGTTGCCGATCCGGATAAAGGAAGGCGCCGTCTTTCCATACTCTCGTGCCAGCCGAACCACGTCTTCCGCAGGAACGCCGGTGATTTCCGCTACCCGTTCAGGAGGGTAAAGCGCGGCTTCGGCTGCCAACTCCTCATATCCCGTGGCATGCTCTGCCAGATAAGTTTCATTCGTCAGGCCCTCCCGAATCAGCACATGCATCATCCCAAGCGCCAACGCGGCATCGGTGCCCGGCCGGACGGCAATGAATTCGTCGGCCCAGGCAGAGGTGCGGTTGCGGTGGACGTCGATGTGTACGATTTTCGCTCCCCGTTTGCGCGCTTCCGTGGCATATATGACCTGGTGCATATTCGTCGAGACGAGGTTGCATCCCCATATCAAAATCAACTTGGAATGGACCGTATCTTCCGGATCGATACCGGCGCCGGCCCCCATCGTGTAACTGTAACCGACACTGCCGGCCACACTGCAGATAGTGCGGTCAAGCCTAGTCGCTCCTAACCTATGGAAAAAACGCCGGTCCATTCCCTCGGCATTCAGCACGCCCATATTTCCATAGAAGCTGTAAGGCATGACCGCCTCGGGTCCGAATTCCTGGATCGCCGATCGCATGCGGCTTATGATCTCATGGTACGCTTCTTCCCAACTGATGCGCTCGAATGTTCCCGCAGAACCCTTCGGGCCCTTGCGACGCATGGGATACATCAACCGATCCGGATGATTCACGCGATCGGGTATATTGCGCACCTTATTGCAGATTGCACCTTGGGTAACGGGGTGATCCGGATCGCCGTCGACGGCAACGATACGATCACCCTCGAACTTGACCTTGAGGCTGCAGGTGTCCGGGCAGTCGAACGGACATACCGACCTGGCATATCTCACCGCGGTCTGCTCCAAATCTCTCACGCTCCATCTATCGATTTTCCGAATGTAGTATAATAATCAAAGTACCACAGGCTCGAAAAATATGCACCCCTATTGGGGAGGAATGATCCCTTTGAAAACGTTGATTATCGCGGAAAAGCCGGATATGGGACGCAATATAGCCGCGGTAATCGAACCGAAGGCTGTGAACAAGCGGTCCTACCTCGAAGGAGACCGTTATATCGTCACATGGGCGATCGGTCACTTGATCGGGTTGGCCGAACCGGATCACTACGATGATAAATATAAAAAATGGCGGCTTCAGGATCTGCCGATCATCCCGGACGCGTTCCTGCTGCTGCCCAATCCCCGTACGAAGGATCAGCTGAGCGTCATCAAGGAATTGGCGGCACGCTGCGGCGAACTGGTGAATGCTTGCGATGCCGGAAGAGAAGGACAACACATTTTCTCCTTGATCCGGGAGTACTTGCGCCTGAGTCAGCCGGTTAAACGGCTATGGATTTCCGATCTCACGCCGGAGACGATCCGCAAAGGATTCGAGCAGTTGAAGGACGACTCCGAATACGGCAACCTCACCACCGCTGCCCGCGCCAGAAGCGAAGCGGATTGGCTGATCGGCATGAACGGGTCCCGCGCTTTCACGACCAAACACGGTGAGCTATTGTCGGTGGGACGGGTACAGACGCCGGTTCTCGCTTTGATTTACGACCGTCAACTCCAAATCGAAGCTTTCGAGTCTCTAAAATATTACGAGGTATCCGGTATATTCGAACAGAAAACTACCGTGTATAAGGGATTGTGGCAGGGCGATCGGATGACCGACCAAGGCAAAGCGGAACAGATTGCCGCCAAGGTGAAGGGGAAGACCGCCGCAATCGAGTCCTATGAGGTAAAAGAAACCAAAGAGTATCCGTGGAAGCTGTACGATTTGACGCTTCTTCAGCGGGACGCGAACGGCAAGTTCGGTTTTTCCGCGAAGAAGACGCTCGATATCGCCCAAGCGCTATATGAGAAACACAAGGTCATTTCTTATCCGCGGACCAACTCCAACTATGTGACGGAACAGAATATTCCGGAAATGCACCGAGTGCTGGGGTCACTTCGCAGCTCGGCGTACCATACACTTGTCGAAGGAGCCAACCGGAATCTGGTCCATACCGGCAACCGGAACGTGTGCAACCCTTCCAAAGTGGAAGACCACCACGCCATCATGCCAACACACAAGAAACCCGGAACGCTCAGCCCCGAGGAACAGAGGCTGTACGACCTGATTGTTCGACGTTTCTTATCCCATTTCTATCCTCCGGCCGAATACAAGGTGCATACGGTGATGACCGAGGCGGTGGGGGAGCGCTTCAAGACGACGATCAAGGAACGGTTGTCGGCCGGCTGGAAAGTCGTGCACGCGGATCAAGCCGACGGCGGCAACGGGAACGGGAAGAGCGGCGGCAAAAAGGCCGGCAACGAAGACGGGGATTCGGCGAAGGAACGGGAAGAAGATGCGGAGGAGACGGAAACTCCGTTTGTTCTGGACGCGAACCTTCCAGTTATGTGCAAGGACGCCGAGGTCAAGTCGAAGGAGACCCAGCCGCCAAAACATTATAAT
>JAQBPQ010000053.1 GCA_028287445.1 Cohnella sp. | reverse complement strand
AGTCTTCCAGCCCGTGGTTTTGCTTCTTCACGTTGTACCGGGCGGATCCTTCAGGCAACTCCGGCATATGAAGCAGCGGCGTGAGATCGATGCCCTGCGTTTTGTAATGGCCGACCGCTTTCTTCGTATCGAGGCGGTCCACGCGGCCGACCATCTCCTGGACGGTACGGAAGCCGAGCTGGGCCATGATCTCCCGCAATTCCTTGGCTACGAAAGTCATGAAGTTCACGACATGCTGCGGATCGCCCATGTACTTCTTGCGCAGTTCCGGATTTTGCGTGGCGACGCCGACCGGACAAGTATCCAGGTGGCAGACGCGCATCATGATGCAGCCGACGGATACGAGCGGCGCGGTCGAAAAGCCGTACTCCTCGGCGCCCAGCAGAGCGGCGACGGCCAAGTCTCGGCCGGTCATCATTTTGCCGTCGGTTTCGACCACGACGCGGTCACGCAGATTGTTCAGGATCAGCGTCTGGTGCGTCTCGGCGAGTCCAAGCTCCCATGGCAGGCCGGCGTGGCGAATCGAACCGATCGGCGAAGCACCGGTGCCGCCGTCATAACCGCTGACGAGGATCACGTCGGCGCGGCCTTTGGCCACACCCGCCGCAATGGTGCCTACGCCTACTTCGGAGACGAGTTTGACGTTGATGCGGGCGCGCGGGTTCGCGTTCTTCAGATCGTGGATAAGCTCCGCGAGATCCTCGATCGAATAGATGTCATGGTGCGGAGGCGGCGAGATCAAGCCTACACCAGGCGTGGAGCCCCGGACTTCCGCTACCCAAGGATATACTTTGCGGCCCGGCAGCTGTCCGCCTTCACCCGGCTTCGCGCCCTGCGCCATTTTGATTTGGATTTCTTCGGCGTTGGTCAAGTAATAACTCGTCACGCCGAACCGGCCGGACGCGACCTGCTTGATCGCGCTGCGGCGGGAATCGCCGTTGGCGTCCGGAATGAACCGGCGGTGGTCTTCTCCGCCTTCGCCGGAGTTGGACTTGCCTCCGATGCGGTTCATCGCGATCGCAAGCGCCTCATGCGCTTCCTTGCTGATCGAACCGAACGACATCGCGCCGGTTTTGAACCGTTTCACGATGGATTCCACCGGCTCGACCTCTTCAATCGGAACAGGCGGCTGATCCAGCTTGAAATCGAGCAGCGCACGCAGGGTACGGGTTTGCTCATATTCGCCCTGCACGAGGGCGGAAAATTTCTTGTACGTGTCGTAATTTCCGGTACGGGTGGCCATCTGCAGCGTGTGAATCGTCTTGGGGTTGAACAGATGCTCTTCCCCGTCTTTGCGCCATTGGTAATCGCCGCCGGAGTCGAGCTCCTTGTCGACGCCTTCCTGCTTGGCATAAGCGCGGTTATGGGCCGACAGCGCTTCTTCGGCGATGACATCAAGTCCCACGCCTCCGATGCGGGACGGCGTGCCCGTGAAGTACTGATTGATAACGTCTTCGTTCAAGCCAAGCGCTTCGAAAATTTGCGCGCCCCGGTAGGACTGAATCGTGGAAATCCCCATTTTGGACAGGATTTTAACAACGCCTTTGGTGGCGGCTTTGATGAAATTTTTGACCGCTTTCTCATGCGTGATGTGGCGCAGCATGCCTTGGCGGATCATGTCATCCAGCGTCTCGAACGCCAGGTACGGGTTCACCGCGCTGACGCCATAGCTGATCAGCAGGGCGAAATGATGCACCTCGCGCGGCTCGCCGGATTCCAGCAAAATACTGACCTTTGTCCGGGTGCCTTGGCGGATGAGGTGATGGTGCAGCGACGATACCGCCAGCAGCGAAGGAATTGCCGCATTCTCGGCATCCACTCCGCGGTCGGAGAGAATCAAAATATTATGGCCGCGCTTAATCAAGCGGTCGGTCGCCTCGCACATCAGCCGAATCGCGTCGCGAAGGCCTTGTTCGCCTTCCTGGGCCGGAAACAAGATCGGCAGTGTGATCGATTTGAAGCCCGGACGGTGAACATGCCGCAGCTTCGCGAAATCTTCGTTGGACAGCACCGGCGAATAGAGCCGGATTTGACGGCAGCTCTCGGGCTCCGGCTGGAGGAGGTTTCGCTCCGGACCGACCGTCGTATACGTCGAAGTGATGATTTCCTCGCGGATCGCGTCGATCGGCGGGTTCGTCACCTGGGCGAACAATTGCTTGAAGTAGTTGAACAGACGCTGCGGACGTTCCGACAGAACGGCCAGCGGCGAATCGTAACCCATGGACGCCAGCGGCTCGACACCGGTCAGCGCCATCGGCTCCATAATTTTGCGGATGTCCTCGAACGAGTAACCGAACGCCAACTGGCGCTGCTGCACCGTCGAGTGGTCCGGTTCCGGCAGCTCGGTGGCTTCTTCCACATCGTCGAGATCGACGAGATGGTCGTTCAGCCATTCCCGGTAAGGATGCTGAGTGACGATGTTTTGTTTGACTTCTTCATCGGAGATGATGCGGCCTTCCTTCGTGTCAACCAGCAGCATGCGGCCCGGACGCAGGCGGTCCTTCAGCACGATATCCTCCGGCGGAATGTCGATGACGCCGGCTTCCGAAGCCATGACGATCACGTCGTCTTTGGTCACATAGTAGCGTGCGGGACGCAAACCGTTGCGGTCCAGCATGGCGCCGATCTGAACGCCGTCGGTGAAGCCCATCGCGGCAGGACCATCCCAAGGCTCCATCAAAGTGGCGTGATATTCATAAAATGCTTTTTTGTCCGGATCCATAAACTCATCGTTCTGCCAAGGCTCCGGCACCATCATCATCGCCACGTGGGCGAGCGGACGGCCGGCCAAGTGCATGAACTCGAACGTGTTGTCGAACATCGCGGTATCGGAGCCGTCGGGTGCGATGATCGGCTTGATTTTCTCCAGGTCGTCTCCGAACAATTCCGACGCGAACAACGTCTGGCGGGCATGCATCCAGTTGATATTGCCGCGCAGGGTGTTGATCTCGCCGTTATGGATCATATAATGGAACGGATGCGCGCGCTCCCAGCTCGGGAACGTGTTCGTCGAGAAACGGGAGTGAACGAGCGCCATCGCCGTTTCGACGTCCGCGTCATGCAGTTCCGGGTAAAAGCTTCCGACCTGTACGGTCGTCAGCATGCCTTTGTAAACGATCTTCTTGCTCGACAAGCTCGGGAAATAAAACGAGTCGCCGCCCTCCATGCCGGAATAGCGGATCGCCAGTTCGGCGCGTTTGCGGATCACGTACAGCTTGCGCTCGAACGCCATGTCGCCGACGAGACCGGCTGCGCGTCCAATGAATACTTGGCGGACGAATGGTTTCACCCGCACGGCGGATTCGCCGAGCTTACGGTCGTCGGTCGGCACGGTGCGCCAGCCAATCAGCGATTGACCTTCTTCGGCCACGATGGATTCGAACAATTGTTCATGTTTGCGGCGGACGGACTCGTCCTGTGTCAAGAACACCATGCCAACCGCGTAGGCGCCTTCTTCGGGCAGAGCAAAGCCGAGCTTCGCAGTTTCCTTCGCGAAGAACTTGTGTGGAATTTGCAGCAAAATGCCCGCTCCGTCACCGGAGTTCGGCTCGCTGCCCTGCCCGCCGCGATGATCCATATTGATCAGCAGACTGAGCGCCTGCTCAACGATTTCATGATTTTTGCGGCCTTTGATGTGGGCGACGAAACCCATCCCGCAGGCATCCCGCTCGTATTGGGGATCATACATGCCCTGTTTCGGGGGCAGGCCTTTTACGAACTCGTTCATAAAGCGCAAGCATCCTTTCTATAGGCAAATGTTTTTGTGATTATGGCAGCCTTATGGCACTTCAAATCCCGACTGAAATCACCTAGAATGAAAGAACGGCATCTACGAACGAAATTACATAGGCATAACCGGTGAATTTGGGCCGATTTATCGGTCAAAATTCATAAATATTCATTTTGATATTATATTATTTTAACACCACCGCGAGAAGTATGGCAATTTAATATTTTTATAATTCCGATAAGCATTGCTTGGCGTGACGGGCTCTCGCGGGCTTGGTGGGGAGGAAACGAGACGGATGAAAAAGAAGGTAAAACAATGGTTTGTCGGTTTGATTGCAGGCTTTATTCTGATCTTGACCGGGGTGACGACCGCATTCGGCGCGAATGCTCCGGTACCGGAGGCTTATCGCATCGTGGCTCTCGGCGATTCCATCACGGTCGGCTACGAGCCGGGACTGACCGAGAAATCCGTACCGTACGGATACGCGGACAGATTGTATGAGCAGGCGCTTTTTCACGGCCGGGCGAAGCTGGATAATTTCGGCATCCTCGGACTTCGCACCGAAGGCATGATACGCCTCCTCCAAGGTTCCCAAGACGGCAAGCCGCTCAAGGCGGCGGATCTTCAGGACTTCCCGGCGGATACAGATCCTCTCGTCATCGCCTATGCAGACAGCGTCGCGGCCCGGACAGGCGAGATCCAAACTTCCCTCAGCCAAGCCGATCTTGTGGTCATGACCATCGGGGCCAACGATTTCACCGATTTGTTGCAGTCGCTGCTTGGTCAATCGAAGGACGACGCCGTGAAGACATTGGACGGAGATTTTATCACCCGAGTGAATAAATATACAGAAGAAGCCGAAAAAGTGATCCGTCAGACGAGCATACTCGCTCCCAGCGCGCGGATTTTGCTCACCGACCAATATTTGCCATTGCCGAAGTTATTCAAACCGGACTTATACGACACCCTTTATGACAAAGCCGTAGCTCCTCTCACAACCGCAGTCGACGGTTTGGCCGCCAAGCTGCATGGAGAAGGACTGAACGTCGAGTCCGTGCACATCGCCGACAAGTTCGCCGGCCACGAAGGTTCCATGACGCACATGAATGTGTCCATAAGCGGAGACAGCCAGCCGGATATCCACCCGACTCAAACCGGCTATCAGGCCATTGCCGAAGCGTTCGCCAATTCGGTTTGGAAGGAATACCGGAAGCCCGCCCAGAGAACGTCCGGTGTGCCGGTCTCGATTGTGGTCGGCGGGCGGGAGTTGAATACCTTGAATAAGCCAGTGCTTAAAAATAATACAACTTTCATAGCTCTTGGCGACGTACTGAAAGCATTAGGCACCAAGTATCAATGGACGGCCAAGACGAAAACCGCGGTTTTCCAGCAAAATAGCCGAAAGGTTTCCATCACGATCGGAGCCAAGACCATGATTGTCAACGGCGCTAAGCTCAAACTGGACACCCCGGCCTATATCCGCAAAGTCGGCAAGACTGATCAAATTTATGTGCCGCTTGTCGTCATTGAGCAAGGACTCAATGACCAAGTGGTATTCAGAAGCCAGCTTCAAACGGCCTTCATCAATCCATAACTCTCGACAAGCAAAAAGGACCGCTCATCGCGGTCCTTTTTGCTTGTCCCTAATCTTACTTCACGGTGATTCGGATGCTGACAAATTTTCCGCCGAAGGTTCCTTTGATGGTGGTTCCCTTTGCCAACCGGCTTAATGAGCCCAGCCGACTAGGCTGTGACCGCCGACACCGTCCGATCCGGCCCCGTGATCTTACGGACAGCGATCAGGAAATAAGCGACCGTCAGTGCCACGAATACCGCCGCATAGGCTGCAAGCACGAGTAACGGAGAGCGGAACTCGGATGCCGGGGCACCTTCGATGACCAGCCGCAATGCTTGGATCGCATGGGTCATGGGCATCCACGGATTAACGGCTTGCAGCCATGCCGGCAGCAATTCCACCGGATATGTTCCTGCGCTGGAAGCCAGTTGAAGGGTCAGCAGCATGACGCCGAGGAAACGCCCGATTTGATCCGCGAGCGAGATCAGGAATTGCAAGATGGTCATGAAGGTCAGAGCGATGACAGCGGTCACCCCATAGAAAGCCCAGACGTGGGGCACCTTCAGACCGAGACCGAGCAATAGAACCGTATCGGCCAACACGGTCTGGAACAACACAAGCGGAGCAAACAGCAGCACCTTAGACAAGTACCATCGAATACCGCCCCGGACACCGCCTGCCGCATCGCGCAGCGGCAAAATCACCGTCGACAGCAGCACACCCACATACAGGCCCAGCGAAAGGAAGTATGGCGTCATCCCCGTCCCGTAGTTCGGAACGCCGGTGAGCTTGTGTTCGGCGACGGATACGGGACTCGCAAACATATCGGTCTGTTTGTCTCCGGTGGACAGCTTCCCCGCATCCCTGGTGGCATTGTTCAACTTGCCGGACAACTCCTGAGATCCGTCTGTAAGTTTCACTAGTCCGCCTGCCAAATCTCCCGACCCTCCCGATAGCTTGGCCGTACCGCCTTGAACCATGCGGAATCCTTGTCCGGCACTGCCGATTCCATCCCTCAGTTGGTCGGCTCCGGTGGCCAGTTGCTTCGTTCCATCCGCCAAGTGATTCGCGCCTGTGGCGGACTCCGATAATTTGCCTCCGAATTGTCCAAGTCCATCACTCAGCCCTTGAAGCCCCTGCGCCAACTGTTCCGCGCCCGCAGCCGACTTGCCTTGCGCAGCAGCTGCTTGCTCCGCGCCGCTTTGAAGGCTTCCGGCACCTTGCTGCAGTTTGCCGCCTCCGGCCGCCAGCTGCTGAGCCGCACTCAACAACTTCTGGAACGCGGCGTCATCCGCCATGCCGCCATGTGCCTTGGCGTATTGTGCAAGCCCCTGGGCCAGTTGATCAGCGCCGGCAGAAACCGATTGGCTGCCCGAGTTGACTTGACCTGCTCCAGCCGCGAGAGCATCGGCGCTTGACTTCAGCTTGGTCGTGCCATCGGCCAACTGCGCCGCACCTGCTTGGCTCTTCGCCGCGCCTTGAGCCAACTTGGTCTGTGCATCCGACAGCCGGTTCAGTCCATCGGCCAGGGAAGCACTTCCTACAGAAACTTGGTGCGAACCATCCGCCACCTTCACCGAACCGTCCTTCAGCTTGCCGAGCCCCTGTTCCAGGCTTAACGTACCATTTGACAGTTTGGCCAGGTTGTCGTGCAGCCGCTGCGCGCCCTCGCTTGCAGCTTTGGCACCGTCCGCCAATTTGGCTGCGCCATCCCCCGCCTGCTTCAAACCGTCTGCAGCTTGACTGACGGAACCCATCACCGCTTGCGCATAGGCTTTGGTCACCGATCGGGAAGCTTCCTCTTTAAGGCGGCTTGCCGCTTCGGCTCCGATTCGGGAATTCAGATAATTCCACCCATCGTCTACATAATATTGAATTTGTGCGGGTTTGGGCGTTTCATTTTTCAAAGTCGTCGTCCGCTCCGAGAAATCTCGCGGGATCACAAAAGCCATCGCATACCGATGTTCTTGAAGCCCTTGCATCGCATCGCTTTCCTTGGTGAAAACCCATTTAAAATCCGGTTGCTCCCGGAGCTTGTCGGTCAGCTCGTTCCCCGCCTTGATCGTTGTGCCGTCCATGACGGCTCCCGCATCCTGGTTCACGACGGCCACCGGCAGTTGATCCAGTTTGCCGTACGGATCCCAGAACGCCCCGATCAGCATGCCGCTGTACATAAGAGGAATAAAGAGAAGCCCCGCTACAGACAACATGGCCATCCTGCTGCGTGACAACCGGCGGAACTCCGCGAATATCGTCATTGTTTCTCCTCCAAATTTCAAGATCAGCATACGAACTGACCATTTTCCCCGTTCGGTCAATCCGCTCCAAAAAAGAAAGCGTTAGCGCGCCGCCAACCCTTCCATCCAATACGTCCTAAAATAATCCAACACTTCTTCTTTCGTCAGCGGCATGTGCAAATGGTGGCTTTCCGCCGTGAGCGCCAAATAGGTTTTGAGCATCACGAAAGCGGTCAACTCCGGATCGCAGGGCTTGATCTCACCCTTCTCCGAAGCTTCATTGACATGCCGGGAGATATAAGTGACAACGGCGCGTTCCACCTTCTCCAGTCCTTCCCGGGCCATCGGCGTGCCGATATCCCGTACTTCCTGGGCCAGCTTCACGGCCAAAGCATGCTGCTCGCGGTAATCGAGAAGCTTGTGCAGCACTTCCATCAGATTGTCCGCAAAAGGGAGTTCCGGACGGAGCGTGCGGTCCGCCAACTCCCGCAATTCCCGGATCATGCCGGACATGATTTCTTCGAATAACTGCTCCTTATGGGCGAAAAAGGTATAGATCGTACCTTTGCCGACACCGGCAAGTTTGGCGACTTGATCCATCGTTGTCGCCTTGTATCCGAACGTCTCGAACGACCGGGCCGCCGCCTCCAATACCTGCTTGCGCCGATCCATGGGCTTCCGTTCCGCCGCCAAGCCGTTTCCTCCTATCTGCAATCGGATGTATAATGACCAAAATAACAATTCGGTCAATTCGTTCTCTGATTACTTTACCACAATGTGCGGACCGGTTCAATCAACAATTTCCCCTTAGTTCCCGTAATCTTTCTTGATTTCTGCGAGCTGCACCAAACACCGTTCCGCCCAACGTTTTAACCGGTCCATTTTTTCCATTTCCGCACTTAACGCCGTTTGCAGAGTTTCCTTATAAGGCGGAATAGCTCCGTTGTATACTTCTGCGGCTTGGACCGGCACCCAAACCTTCTCCGTATAAGCAGAGGCTTTGCGCTCGTGGAACATGACCGCATCCGGATCATAAGGATGATGCAGATCGCCTTGAGTAGGGTGAACGAGAACCGCCAGCACTTTGACAAGTAAACGCCGACCGTCGCTCTCCACCGTTTCGCCGATATATTGTCCGGTTTTGTGCGTAACTTTTACGATGCTTCCTATGAGATCCTTTTCCATGTGGTCCGGCCTCCTGTTTCGGAATATTGTCCTTCTGATTGTACCCCACCGGTGGGCAGGAGGAAAAGCCGTCGCGCATCGCCCCGTCCCGTGTATAATGAATGGATACTGGACTTGTTCGGAGCCCCGCTAACGCGTAATATGGAAGTAGTAAATGGGGGATTGTTCGATGCGCAAAAAGAGGGTTCTGCTGCTTTCCGAAGGATTCGGCACCGGACATACACAAGCGGCTTATGCGCTCGCTGTCGGTCTGCGTCAGTTATCGCAGAAGATCCAGACGCGCGTCATCGAGCTCGGTACCTTTTTGAATCCGGTCATCGGACCGCTCATCTTGGGCGCTTACCGCCAAACGGTGACCAAGCAACCCAAATTGGTAGGCAAGATGTACCGCCGGAACTATCATAAATCCCTCAACCGGATGACACAGTTCGCGCTGCACCGGTTGTTTTACAATCAGGTATCGGATGTAATCCGTCAGCTTAAACCGGACTGTATCGTATGCACACATCCGATTCCGAATTCGGTGGTGGGCCGGCTGAAGCGGCTCGGATTGGACGTGCCTTTATTCACCTTGATTACCGATTATGATGCTCACGCCACTTGGACGAATTCGGAAGTGAACATCTACCTGGTAAGTTCGCCGGCCGTGCGCAACAAGCTGATTGCCCTCGGGGTAGCGGAATCCCGGATTGAGGTGACCGGCATCCCGGTCCATCCGAATTTCTGGCATCCGCACGATCGGGCGGAAATCCTCAATCAATTCGAGCTCAATGACATGCCCACAGCGCTCATCATGGGCGGCGGTTGGGGACTCTTGTATGGGGAACTTCTCGTGGAGTACATGACCTCTTACGCGGACCGCGTACAGTTGATCCTCTGCATGGGCAATAACGAAAAAGCCCGCGACAGGCTGCTCTCCGATCCGAGGTTTCGGCATCCGAATGTGAGGGTGATGGGCTTTACGAAGGAAGTCAGCAAGCTGATGGACGTTTCCGACCTGCTTGTGACCAAGCCCGGAGGCATGACCTGCACCGAAGGCATGTCCAAGGGAATTCCGATGTTGTTTTACGAACCCATCCCGGGCCAAGAGGAAGAGAATGCCGAATATTTCGTCAACCACGGCTTCGGCGAACTCATGGTGTCAACCGAGACGATTGACCGCTGGTTCCGGCTCATCCAGGAGCCATACGCCGCCGATCAGCATCGGGACACGCTGCTTGCGCTGCGCAATGCCGAATATAATCCGGCCAAATGCTCCGAAGCAGTGCTGGCCCTCCTGGAGTGAGTGAAGCGATATGCATGATTTTACGGCGAGAGCGGTAGATGTGATTCGGAGTATTCCGGCGGGCAAAGTGATGACCTACGGTCAGATCGCGGCCTGCGCCGGCAGCCCTCGGGGAGCGAGACAGATCGTTCGCATTTTGCACGCGATGAGCGGCAAACACGATCTCCCCTGGCATCGGGTGATCAACTCCAAAGGCGAGATTGGCCTGCGGGAACCTTATTACCGCGAGCTTCAGATGCAGGGGCTCGAGGACGAAGGTATTGAGCTGTCACCAGGCGGCCGGGTCGATTTGGAGTTATATCGGCATGAGCCGGTGTTGTAAGGACCGGGTTCGAGTGCCAACTCCGCTGCCCGCCACAGCAACGTTTCAACGAGGTTGCCACAACAGAAGGGGCTGCTCCCTCGGGTCTTTTCAGACCTTTGGGACAGCCCCTTCTTTTCAACTCTCACCATCAGGCCGGCAGCATACGGGCACGCAACTCTTGCACTTCCGGATGCTCCAAGTATTCATCGTAGGTCATCAAACGGTCGATGACGCCGTTCGGCGTAATTTCGATGATGCGGTTAGCAATCGTCTGTACGAATTGATGGTCATGCGAGGTAAAGACGATCGGGCCGTCAAAATCGATAAGTCCGTTGTTCAGCGCTGTGATCGACTCGAGGTCCAAGTGGTTGGTCGGTTCATCGAGCAGCAGCACGTTGCCGCCGGACAGCATCATTTTCGAGAGCATGCAGCGCACTTTCTCGCCCCCGGACAACACCGACGCTTTTTTGAGCCCATCGTCGCCTGAGAATAGCATCCGGCCGAGAAATCCGCGGATAAATGATTCGTCCTGGTCCTTGGAATACTGACGCAGCCATTCGACCAAGTTGAGCTCCACGCCTTCGAAATAAGCGGAGTTTTCTTTGGGGAAATA
>JAQBPQ010000214.1 GCA_028287445.1 Cohnella sp. | reverse complement strand
GGGCTGCCGCCGACACGTCCCACCTTCATCGCATCACTTCCCCTATGGTCGGAACGTTTTATCACTCTCCTTCTCCGGATGCCGCTCCCTTCGTAAATGTCGGAGACCGCGTCAGCGACAAGAGCGTCGTTTGTATTTTAGAAGCCATGAAACTTATGAATCCTCTGGAAGCTGAAGTGAAAGGCCAAATCGTTGAAATTCTTGTGGAGAACGGCCAGCTCGTCGAATTCGGACAGCCGTTATTCCTCGTAAAACCGGAATAATTTCGATCAAGACGATCGAAGCCACGCAGTGCGTGGCTTTTCGGTCACGAGATAACAGCCGAACGCCACGCGCAGCGTGACTTTTCGACTGTAGTACGACGACCGAAAGGCACGTTGCACGTGATTCTTCGGTCGCGTGGGTATAAGGAGGATTTGCCTTGAAATTTCAAAAAATATTGGTCGCGAACCGCGGCGAAATCGCCGTGCGTATTATTCGCGCGTGCCGCGAGCTGGGTATTTCCACCGTTGCCGTATTTTCCGAGGCCGATCGGGAATCCCTCCACGTTCGCCTGGCGGATGAAGCCTATTGTATCGGGCCGACCGCTCCCAAAGACAGTTACTTAAATCTTACGAATATCATGAGTGTCGCGACTTTGACCGAGTGCGACGCCATTCATCCCGGATACGGGTTTCTTTCGGAAAATGCCGATTTCGCAGATATCTGTGAAACTTGCAATATTACGTTCATTGGGCCTTCGGCAAGCGCGATCAGCCGGATGGGCGACAAATCGGTGGCCAAGCAGACGATGACGGGCGCCGAGGTGCCGGTCAATCCCGGATCAGACGGTCTCGTGGAGGACGTCGAGGAAGCGATGCGTGTCGCCCGTGAAATCGGGTATCCCGTCATCATCAAGGCGACGGCCGGCGGAGGCGGGCGGGGCATCCGTCTCGCAGACGATGAAGAGATGCTGGTACGGGAAATTACGACCGCCCAGCAGGAAGCGCAGAAGGCGTTCGGCAACCCCGGCATCTACTTGGAGAAATATTTAACCGGCATGAAGCATGTTGAAATTCAAATCATCGCGGACAAACACGGCAACGTGTGCCACTTGGGCGAACGCGACTGCTCTGTGCAGCGCCGTCGTCAGAAACTGGTGGAGGAAGCTCCTTGCCCGGTCATGTCGCCTGAATTGCGGGAACGCATGGGGCAAGCGGCCGTGCGTGCGGTACGATCCGTGGATTATTCCAGCGCCGGGACGATCGAGTTTTTGCTCGGACCAGACGGCCAATTTTATTTCATGGAAATGAATACCCGCATTCAAGTGGAACATCCGGTTACAGAGATGATTACGGGCGTCGATTTGATCAAGGAAATGATTGCGGTGGCCGAGGGTGAACCTTTGTCTTTCAAACAGGAAGATGTTCGGATCGAGGGCTGGGCGATCGAATGCCGGATCAATGCGGAAGATTCGGAACGCAATTTCATACCTTCTCCGGGTAGGATCGGATTCTACCTCCCTCCAGGGGGACCCGGTGTGCGAGTAGACAGTGCAGCTTATCCCAACTATATGATTTCGCCGCACTACGACTCCATGATCGCCAAGCTGATCGTATGGGCTCCCACCCGGGAAGAAGCGATCGCCAGGGCGCGCCGTGCGCTTGGAGAGTTTATGATCGAAGGCGTGAAAACGACGATTCCGTTTCATTTGAAATTGCTGGATCATCCGGTTTTCGTCAGGGGAACTTTCGATATCAAATTCCTGGAAGAGAACGATCTGAACGCGGAGCTCAGCGATTCGGTCTGACAGCGGCCAAGCGTTTGTCATAATTATCCGGGAATGCTATAGTTATGGTATGGAGGGCGAATCGCCCGGGTATGTGAGTTTGGTGAGTTGGAGGTGGAGTAACGCGTGGAAACGATGGCCCCGGATTACGAACGGACGGACATGGGCACCATCCAGATCGCTCCGGAAGTGATTGAAGTGATTGCCGGATTGGCGACGGTGGAAGTGGAGGGCGTTGCGGGTATGAGCGGCGGTATTTCATCAGGTATTGCCGAGCTGCTCGGCCGCAAAAATTTATCCAAAGGCGTAAAGGTTGACGTCGGACAACGGGAAGCCGCGGTGGATGTATCCATCATCGTCCAATATGGACGGCGGATTCCGGAAATTTCGGCGGAAATTCAGCGCAATGTCAAACGATCCATCGAAATGATGACCGGCTTGAGTGTGGTGGAAGTTAATGTACATGTTCACGATGTACATTTCAAATCGGCCGATAAGCCGGAAGAAGACGAATCACACACACGTGTCCGTTAACTCGGTGGCCGCCTTGACGGGTCTGCGCAACGGGTAAAATGCCCGGCCCACAAGCCGAAGTCCTCCGGCGGGGAATTCCTGACGAATTCCCAGAAGAGGACTTTATGCGGGTCGGGGCACCTTTTTCGATACGCGAACAGGGGGACGCACAGTTGATCAAAATGTTGGACAGGCTGCTTCTATTTTTGTACAGCATCGCCATCGCGGCCGCTTCGATCTTCGCGATTGTTGCCGCCAGCGGAGGTGTGCCGATATCTTGGCTGCAGGATCTGCTGCGGTCGGCAACGACGGTCCCGGCTGCACAAGGTACGGTGATCGGAGTTTCCATCGTTATCTTTTTGATCAGCCTGCGGTTTTTTGTCGTTTCGATCCACCGGGGGGGTTCTTCCGCTCCATCCATCAATCAACGGACTGAACATGGTGACATTCGGATTTCCGTTGAGACCGTAGAGAATATTGCGTTGAAAGCCGCATCCCGGACACGAGGCGTCAAAGATTTGAAAGCACGCGTTCGCGTAACGGAGTCTGGACTGGAAATATTGATTCGCGCGTTCATCGACGGCGAAGGCTCCATTCCGGCTCTTTCGGAAGATATGCAACGTACGATCTCTCAACAGATCGAGGAAACGACGGGCATACCCGTTGCCGAAGTTTCCGTTTTCATCGCGAACGTGACCCAAGCACCCACAACATTCAAGAGCCGCGTAGAATAGGGGGGGACGCCCATGTGGAAACCGTGGTGGGACTCCTATGGAGGACGCGCGTGCGGCGTGGCCTTCGGATTGTTGTTCGGCATTATTTATTTAATCAGCGGATTTTGGGATATGCTGTTTTTCGCGCTGCTGATCGGCGTCGGATTTTGGATCGGCAAACAGAAAGACGAGAAGCGCGGCCCGCTGCTTCCTTGGCAACGGTTGACCGAATGGCTGACGGACAGATGGCGTTGGCCGCGATAAACCCTGTGAAGCGTTCTTGCTTCAGGGAGGATGGAATCGCTCCGCGGTTCCGCGAACCCCGCATGAGAACGGATCATAGGTTTTTTTGTTTCCGGCAATCCCATACTATTGATATAAAAGGCATGTCGCACAGCGCGATACGGGAGGATACATGAAACGCAGATTGGCAAGGGAAATCGCAGTGCAAAGTTTGTACCAGATGGAAATGAACGAGGTTAACGGCCAGCAAGCCATCGATATGGTAATGGAAGAAGCCAAACAGGAAAACGAGATCGAGGTGGAAGTCGGGGATCTTGCCGCCATCGACGGTTTTACGCGCGAGTTGGTGGAAGGTGTGTTCTCTCGCCGGGAAGAACTCGATCAGATGTTGGCCGTTTTTTTGACGGGTTGGCAGGTTGAACGTTTATCCCGGGTGGACCGTCAGATTTTGCGTCTGGCCGTTTATGAAATGACGTCGCGCGAGGTGCCTCCGAAGGTCGTGGTCAACGAAGCGATCGAGCTGGCCAAGCATTTCGGGACGGAAGACTCCGGCAAATTCGTGAACGGAGTGCTCGGACGGATGATGCGCGAGCGGCAAGGAAAGACACAGGAGGGTGCACCGGAATGAGCGCACAAGTGATCGACGGAAAACAAATCGCGGACACGATCCGGGAAGAAATTCGTGCGGAAGTGCTGAGGCTGCAGGATAAGGGGATCCAACCCGGTCTTGTCGTCATTCTCGTCGGCGAAGATCCCGGCTCCCAAGTATATGTCCGGAACAAGGCCAAGACATGCGAGGATCTCGGCTATCATTCCGTGGTGGTACGGCTTCCGGCTGAAACGAGTGAAGCGGATCTGCTGGCCATTGTCGGCCGATATAACGAGGATTCTGCGATACACGGCATTCTGGTGCAGTTTCCGCTGCCCCAACATATCCGCGAAAAAGCCGTCATCGACGCGATCTCGGTAGACAAGGATGTCGACGGATTTCACCCGGTCAGTGTCGGCAATTTGGTAATCGGCGACGATGCGCTGCTTCCGTGTACCCCGTCCGGGGTAATCGAATTACTGAGACGAGTCGATATTTCGCCGGCCGGCAAGCATGCGGTCGTGATCGGCCGAAGCAACCTTGTGGGCAAGCCCTTGGCCATGCTGCTTCTACGGGAACACGCGACGGTCACCATCTGTCATTCGCGCACACCGAACTTGTCAGAGATGGCATGCCAGGCTGACATTTTAGTCGCCGCGGTGGGTGTGCCCAGGATGGTGAAACGCGACTGGGTGAAGCCCGGAGCTGTCGTCATTGATGTGGGTGTGAATCGGCTGCCGGACGGCAAGTTATGCGGCGACGTTGATTTTGACGATGTCCTGCCGGTCGCAGGATGGGTCACGCCGGTTCCCCGCGGTGTCGGGCCGATGACCATCATGATGCTTATGGCGAATACCCTGAAATCTTGCAAACGCGCACATGGGCTGGACGTGTGAGACTTCCGGCTCGTCTACGTCAGGCTGAGGCGGATGAGGAAGGAGGCGGCGGCATGGATGACAAAGTCATGAGCATCCGGGACTTAAACCGGTATATCAAAATGAGGCTGGAAGGCGATCCGGGGCTTCAAGATATATGGCTCCGAGGTGAAATTTCCAACTTCACACATCACTCGAGCGGACATATGTACTTCACGCTCAAGGACGAAAGCGGCCGGCTCAAATGCATCATGTTCGCCTCCTACAACCAACGCCTGCCTTTCGTCCCCAAGGACGGAATGAAGGTACTGGCTCGTGGAGGCGTCTCCGTTTATGAGAGGGACGGCGCTTATCAATTTTATGCGACGGCCATGCAGCCGGACGGCGTGGGAAGTTTGTACCTGGCCTTCGAGCAGCTGAAAAAAAAGTTGGAATCCGAAGGGTTGTTTGGGGAACACGTAAAACGCCCGATCCCGCGGTTTCCCCGGGCGATCGGCGTGATCACATCACCGACAGGAGCGGCTGTACGGGATATTATCATTACGCTCCAGCGCCGTCACCCTTCGGTGCCGGTTCTACTGCATCCTGTTACCGTACAAGGCAAAGGTGCCGCGTCTTCCATTGTTAAGGCGATCGAGACGATGAATCAGCTGGCCGAAGTGGATGTGCTCATTATCGGGCGGGGCGGAGGATCATTGGAGGAGCTGTGGGCTTTTAACGAAGAGACTGTCGCTCGGGCGATCCGAGCTTCTCTGATCCCTGTCATCTCGGCGGTCGGGCATGAGACGGATTTTACCATCGCCGATTTTGTGGCCGATTTAAGGGCGGCAACGCCTACCGCGGCGGCGGAATTGGCTGTTCCCCATGCCGCGGAATTGCGGCAGCATTTGGGTCATTTGGAACATCGGATGGGCAAATCGCTTCGTCTGCTGGCGGGCAAATCCCGCGAACGATGGCAGCATGCCGCTCGTTCCCCGTATTTCACCCAGCCGCGACGCACGCTGCTGTCGCAAGCAGAGAGGCTCGATCGTCTGCGCGATCGCCTGACGTTCCGTACACAGGCGTACAACGGCCGTGCTGCAGAACGGCTGGCCCGGCTCGCGGGAAGATTGGCGGCCTCCAGCCCGACCGAACAGGCGGACTTCGCCCGTAAACGTGTGGCGGGAGCACATCGTGCGTTGGAGCTCGCGATGGCAGGTACACTGCGCAACTCTCGGCATTCGTATGGTTCCCTTATCCGCCATTTGGATGCGCTTAGCCCGCTGAAAGTCATGGGCAGAGGGTACAGTTTGGTGTATGACGAGCAAGAAGAGAAACTGATCCGTACGATCGGACAACTGCAGCCTGGCGACTTGGTCCGTGTTCGGCTGGCGGATGGGCGGCTCGATTGCCAAGTATGGGGTATTCAAGGGGAGGACTCAGTGAATGGCTGACGCAAACGAACAAATCAAGGGAGCGGCGGAGGAAAACCTGAGCGGCATGACCTTTGAGCAGGCGATGGAACGTCTGGAGACGATCGTCTCCAAGCTGGAAAGCGGCGACGTGCCGCTCGAAACCGCCATTGAATGGTTCCAGGAAGGAATGTCGCTCTCCCGCTTATGCGGACAGAAGCTCGAACAGGTGGAACGCCGGATCGAAATGCTGGTTGAAGGCGAAGCAGGACTTGGGCGTAAGCCTTTCGCCCCCGCCCGCGAAGAGACAAACGGGGACAGAGGGGAATAAGCGTGACGACGACATCCGAAGAATTGCAGACCTATTTATACGACAGGCGGCGGCTCGTCGAATCCGCTCTGCGCAGCGCGATCCCCTCGGATTGGCGGATTCCGCCGCAGTTGAGGGAAGCGGTTGAATATTCGCTTCACGCCGGAGGCAAGCGCCTTCGGCCTATTTTCGTTCTTGCGGCCGCTGAAAGTGTGGCAGGCGACCCGGTAACCGTCGAACGCGCCATGCCGTTCGCGATGGCCGTGGAGATGATCCACACGTATTCGCTCATTCATGACGATTTGCCCGCTATGGACAATGACGATCTCAGAAGAGGACGTCCTACGAACCACAAGGTTTACGGGGAAGCGATGGCGATTCTCGCAGGCGATGGCTTGTTGACGCAAGCTTTTCATACCGCGTCTCGTTCCGCAGAACTGGGGGTTCCGGCAGATCGGGTTTTGGCTGTCATCGCAGAACTGTCACGTTTCGCCGGGCTGCCCGGCATGGTTGGCGGACAAGCCGACGACATGTTGGGAGAGCAAGGGATCACGACGCTTGAGCAATTGGAAAATATCCATTTGCGCAAAACGAGCGATCTCATCGTTTTCTCGCTAAGGGCAGGCGGTCATGCCGCTGAATCCGGGGACAGCCAGCTGCAAGCGCTTGGGCTTTTCGGCCGCAACGTGGGACTCGCATTTCAGATTCAGGACGATATCCTCGATCTCTCAGGAGATGAGTCCAAGCTCGGCAAACCCGTGAACAGCGATGAAAAACAGGCCAAGGTCACTTATCCGTACCTGATCGGCTTGGATGAAAGCCGTAAACGGGTAGTGCGGCTTACGGACGAAGCGAAGGAAGCCGTTGCCGGCGCCGCTCTGGGCGATCCGCAGCTTTTGCTGCAGATCGCGGATTACATGGCGGGACGGGACCACTAAAGCCGTCCGCGGATGCCGATGTCGTTGGGCAAAGGCAGGGATTATGGTATAATAGCCTAATCACGTAAGACCCGTAAGGGAGAAAGCGGGGTACATCCTTGTTGCTCGAACGCATCGACAGGCCATCGGATCTCAAACGGCTCACCCCATCGGAACTTCCGCAATTGGCGGATGAAATCCGGCATTTTCTCATCGAGAAGCTCTCCGCGACCGGCGGTCATCTCGCGCCCAATCTGGGCGTAGTGGAATTGACGCTGGCGCTTCATTATTTATATGACAGCCCCTCGGACAAAATCATTTTTGACGTGGGGCATCAAGCCTATGTCCACAAAATGTTGACCGGCCGCAAAGACCGGTTTGATACGCTGCGCCAAAAAGATGGTTTGTGCGGGTTCGTCAAACGCAGTGAAAGCGAGCATGACGTATGGGAAGCCGGCCATAGCAGCACTTCTTTGTCGGCTGCTATGGGCATGGCCATTGCCCGGGATTTGAAGGGCGGAACGAACAAAGTGATCGCCGTTATCGGGGATGGCGCGTTGACCGGGGGTATGGCGCTTGAGGCATTGAACCATATCGGACACGAGAAACGGAATTTGACCGTCGTGCTCAACGACAACGAAATGTCGATCGCTCCGAATGTCGGTGCCATTCACAACTATTTGGGCAAGGTCCGTTCGGATAAGACCTATCGGAAAGCGAAGGACGAGCTGGAGTGGCTGCTGCGCAGAATACCCGCCATCGGCGGCCGGCTTGCAACGACTGCAGAACGAGTGAAGGACAGCTTGAAATATATGATCACGCCGGATGGGATGTTGTTCGAGGAATTCGGACTGAAATATTTCGGTCCGGTGGACGGACACGATACGGCCAAGCTGATCGAAGCATTCCGGCAGGCCGACAAGATACAGGGACCTGTATTGCTGCATGTCCTGACAGTGAAAGGCAAAGGATACTCGCCGGCGGAACAAGATTCCCACAAGTGGCACGGGATTACGGGAACGTACAAGATTGAATCCGGCCAAGTGGTGAAACCCGTCGGACCGCCGATGTACACAGAGGTTTTCGGTAACACCCTCATCGAGCTTGCTGCGCGGGATGAACGAATTGTCGCCGTCACCCCGGCCATGCCGGGCGGCTCGGGGCTTCTCGGATTCGCCGCCAAGTTCCCGCAACGGATGTTCGACGTCGGCATTGCCGAACAGCATGCCGCCACGATGTCGGCCGCGCTCGCGATGGAAGGCATGAAACCGGTGTTCGCGGTATACTCAACGTTCCTTCAACGGGCTTACGACCAGGTCGTTCACGATATTTGCCGTCAAAACCTGAACGTGGTGTTTGCGATCGACCGTGCCGGATTTGTGGGGGCGGATGGAGAGACCCATCAAGGCGTTTACGATATCGCCTTTTTGCGGCACATTCCGAACATGGTGCTGATGATGCCCAAGGACGAGAACGAGCTCCGGAACATGCTGTTCACCGCATTGGAGTACGATGATGGTCCAATCGCGGTCAGATATCCGCGAGAGCCTGGAGTCGGCGTGGCCATCGACGCGGAGCCATCCCTCATACCGATCGGCAAGTGGGAAACGGTGCGCGAAGGCGATTCGGCCGCGATTCTGGCGCTGGGTCCAATGGTGAAAGTAGCGGAAGAGGCGGCCGAGCTGCTGAAGAGGGAAGGGCTGAACATCCGGGTGATTAACGCCCGTTTCGTCAAACCGCTAGACGAAGCCATGCTGATCGAACTGGCGAATGAGCGGATCCCGATGCTCGTTTTGGAAGAAGGGTCCGAACTGGGAGGTTTGGGCGGCGCGGTGCTGGAATTGTATGCGCGGCATGAAATACGGAACGTTCCGGTTCGCATTTCGGGTGTTCCCGATGTGTTTGTGGAACATGCGTCGATTAAAGAGCAGCGTCAGGAAACCGGTTTGAATGCGGAAGATGTGGCCCATCAATTGAGACTGGCGGCGGTACGCAAGAGGCAGCGGGCCACATGAGCGATAAGCCGGCCGCCAAAGAACGGCTGGATGTCCTGCTCGTGGAGCAAGGGTACTTCGGCAGCCGGGAGAAAGCGAAAGCCGCCATCATGGCGGGACTGATTCTGATCGGATCGGAACGGGTGGAGAAGGCCGGCACCAAAGTGCCGCGGGACAGCGAATTGGTCGTGAAGGGAGCTCCACACCCTTATGTCAGCCGAGGTGGATTAAAGCTGGAAAAGGCGATTCGCGTTTTCGGAATCGACCTTGAAGGCGCGGTAATGTTGGATATCGGCGCTTCTACCGGAGGGTTCACCGACTGCGCGCTCCAGCATGGCGTTTCATGTGTATATGCAATAGACGTCGGTTACAATCAGTTGGATTGGTCACTCCGTCAAGATGATCGCGTTCACGTGATGGAGCGGACGAACTTTCGCCACATGACACCGGATCAATTACACGGACCGAAACCTGGATTTGCCACGATAGACGTGTCATTCATCTCCTTGAAGCTGATTCTTCCGGCACTCGCTTGCTTGCTGGAACCGGAAGGAAGAACGGTTGCGCTGATCAAGCCGCAGTTCGAGGCCGGACGCGGACAAGTAGGGAAATCGGGCGTGGTCCGGGATTCGCGTGTACATGCTTTCGTCTTAAAAGAAGTGTTAACGTTTGCCGACGGGCTTGGTTTCTCGCTTCAAGATCTCACGTTTTCACCCATTACCGGCGGAGAAGGAAACATTGAGTTTCTCGCCTACTGGGTTCTGAGCGGAGAACCGCATGCTGCCAGTTGGACAGCGGAGCTTGATCAACGGGTCGAGGCGGTCGTACGCGAAGCGTCAGCGGCTTTTCGCCGGGTGCCGTGAAACCATTCCCTTAAACCATGATTTCCGGATAGAGCCGGAGGTGCCGAAGAACGGCCGGACTGACGGTTCGTCTGACGCATCTCCGGTTTTTTGGCGTGATGGCCGATAAAGGAAATAGGGCCGGTTAACGCGAATGAAACAAGACGGGTCTTCGCATCTAGAGTTAGCTCCTTCGGATACTTCCGGCCCGGCGGAGGAGGATGTTGCGTTGAGCCGTTTCGGGGATTGGCTGCTGATGCTCGCCGCTGGCGCGATTATGGTATGGTGGGCGATCCGGCGGTTCGACCGCTGGCTGCATGAACCTCCGGGAGCCTCTCTGCGGAGGTTGGCACAAGCCGGAGGTGTGGAGCCGGATGAGGCTGTAACGATGCTTCAGGAGTATGGGTTTGAGGTATTGTCCGGCAAACACCGTGTACCGCTTGGCGTGGTGGTAGATGATGGCCCCGCTCAAGCGACCCGATTGTATTTTGATTACCTGGCTTCCAAAGAGGACAAATATTACTTAGTGAAGCTGGAACGGGCAAGGCAGCCCTTGGAATGGACAGCCAGTGCATTGCGGGAGCGGCTTCTCGTGTATGCGCTGCTGTTCCCGGATTGCGAAGGAATCATCGTGGCGAATCCGAAGGACAAGCTTCTGAGAACGGTACGATTCCAATTGGAGGATGGCGACGGATGAAAGGTCAACGGCAACGCAAGATCCGGGAACTGATCGGATCCCGCGAGATTGAAACCCAGGAAGAGCTTGTCGAAGCATTGGGAGTGGCGGGCATGCAGGTGACGCAAGCCACCGTTTCTCGTGATATCAAAGAACTGCAGTTGATTAAAGTTCCGGTGGAGGGCGGACGGTACAAATATTCGATGCCTCAAGACCAGCGCTACAATCCGGCACAGAAGCTCAAACGAGCGCTGCTGGACCATTTCGTGGGCGTTGAAGCGGCGGAGAACCTGGTCGTGCTTAAATGTTTACCGGGCACGTCCGGTACCATTTCCTCGCTGATCGACGGTATGGATTGGTTCGAAGTGATCGGAACGATCGGCGGTGACGATACGATTTTGCTGATCTGTCGAACGAAGGATCAAGGATCGCTGATGGTGGAACGTATTCACGACATGCTGCGCTGACCAGTCCGCCAGCTCATTTCCATTTCTTTAGAGGGGGTTTACCATGCTGCGGGAGCTGACCATCCGCAACTTGGCGGTGATTGAGAAGGTATCCGTCTCGTTTCATCAAGGATTTCACGTGTTGACCGGGGAAACCGGCGCCGGCAAATCGATCGTGATCGACGCTCTGGCACTTGCGGCGGGTGGCCGAGGATCGTCAGAGATGATCCGGCACGGAAGCGATCGTGCAGATCTGGAAGCGCTTTTCGACTTGCCTGCCGGCCACCCGGTTTGGGAAACGCTGGAGAAAATCGGCATTGAAGCGGATTCACATGAATCGCTTTTGATCCGCAGGGAAATTCAGGCGCAAGGGAAATCGACCGCCCGAATCAACGGACAAAACGTGACGTTGTCTATGCTACGGGAAGTCGGAGAACATTTGGTGAATCTCCACGGGCAGCATGAACACCAGTCGCTGCTTCGCACGGACCGGCACTTGGAGTGGCTGGACCAATTCGCAGGGGATTCGATGATCAAGGATAAAGCCGAATATCGCGAGTTGTTCCGTCAATATCAGAATGTCCTGTCGGAGCGCCGCGAATTGGAGGACAAGTCGCGTCAAGGCATACAAATGCTGGATTTATATCGTTTCCAGGTCGAAGAGATCGAGAACGCGCGTCTGAAACCGGGTGAGGACGAATCCCTGGAAGACGAACGGCGCAAACTAATGCATGCCGAGAAGCTCGCCGACGCAGTATCGGAAGCGTATGATCTGCTTTACGGATCGAAGGGTTTAACCGCATTGTCCAAAGCCTTGTCGAGGCTCAAAGACATCGTCAAGGTGGATCCGGCTACGCTTGAACCTCTGGTGGAGCAGCTTCAGTCTTCTTATTATGCCGCCGAAGACGCTTCATTCCAACTCCGGGATTACCAGGAAAATATTGAATTTAATCCGCAACGTCTGGCGCAGTTGGAGCAACGCCTCGACGTGCTGTTCGGTTTAAAACGCAAATATGGCGAAACTGTCGAAGAGATCTTGGAATACCAACAGAAAATCCGTTCGGAAACGGAGCGATTGCAAAACCGGGACGAGCGTCTTCGCGATTTGGAGGCAAAGGAGCAAAGCTTACTCGATGAACTGAAGGCCAGGGCGGAGAGGCTGGCATCGATCCGCCGAGATGCGGCGAAGGTGCTTGCGCGTGCCATCGTTCAAGAATTGGATGATTTGCAGATGACCCGTTCGGTGTTCGAGGTCAAACTCGAGACCGGTCCCTTGACGGCGAGCGGTGCGGACAGTGCCGAATTCTTGCTCTCGACCAACCCCGGCGAACCGCCGAAACCGCTGGCCAAAATCGCGTCCGGAGGCGAAATGTCACGCGTCATGCTGGCGCTCAAAGCCATTTTCGCCCGGATCGACCAAGTGCCTGTGCTGGTGTTTGACGAGGTGGATACGGGTGTCAGCGGCCGGGCTGCTCAGGCGGTTGCCGACAAACTATCCAAGTTGTCCAGGCACTGCCAGGTGTTCGCCATCACCCATTTGCCTCAGGTGGCTTGTATGGCCGACCATCAGTATGAAATCAGCAAGACGGTGAATGGAGAAGGGCGCACCTTGACTTCCGTGCAGGAACTTCAAGGCGAACTTCGGGTGGAAGAACTGGCAAGGCTGCTTGGCGGCGTGGAAGTGACGGAAAAAACACGGCATCACGCACAAGAAATGCTGGTGTTGGCGGAACGCCAAAAAAACCCGTAATGACGCGAAAAACCGGACTTGGAGGAAGCTTTTCGGGAACATAAAAGCGGGGGGGCACGGTTACCTTATAGGTACGCCATCGGTGGTATGCATCGCCGATCACGACTGTAAGGGAGCGTGAGAACTTGTACCCCAAATCGCACAGACGACGGCTCATCGGTCTCGGATTTGTCCTCATTCTCTGTATCGCCGTCTGCTCCGCCCCGATCCGGCATTTCGCCTCGTTTCCTCAAGAATTGCGGATGTTCCAGGGACAGGGCAAAAAACTTCACTACGCCATGCCTGTACACGCACAGGCCAGCGTTAACCCACAGGTCGCCGGCATCAATGGACGAACGGATGCTTCCTTTTCCGTCAATCTGAACGAGCCCTTATCGATCCAACCGAAACGGAGCGGCACCACCGAACTGAAACTGAGGTTATTCGGTAAAATTCCTTTCAAAACGGTTAAACTTCAAGTGATTCCGGATTTACGCGTCGTACCGGGAGGTCAAACGATCGGCGTTAAAGTGAAATCGGCAGGCATTATGGTCGTGGGTCATCACCAGGTCAAGACGGGACCCAGTACGAAGGCTTCGCCGGGCGAAGACGCCAAGCTGAGGCTGGGAGATTTAATCGTGGAAATTAACGGTCAGCCCCTGAACGACGTGACGAAAGTTGCCACACTCGCGGATGCCGCGGGGCAAAGCGGAATTCCGTTGGAGCTGCTTGTTCGGAGGGGGAAGGAACGATTTCGGACGGAGCTCAAGCCGGCTTACGATGAGGACGAAAAGGCGTGGCGTCTCGGTCTGTATATCCGCGATTCTGCCGCGGGTGTCGGCACGCTTACCTTCTACGCACCGGATCAGGGGGTGTACGGAGCTCTGGGGCATATTATTACCGATATGGACACACAGACCCCGATTGTTGTCGGAAGCGGTGAAATTTTGCATTCCAGTGTCACTTCGATTTCCAAGAGCCACAACGGAGAGCCTGGAGAAAAGAGGGCCCACTTCAAGGAAGGCCGTACATTGGGCAGCGTGGAACGCAACACGCCATTCGGCATCTTCGGACAGATGAAGGAAATGCCCGATCATTCCTACCAACCGGAACCGGTGCCTATCGCGTTTGCCGAAGAGGTGGAGGAAGGACCGGCAGAAATCTGGACGGTCGTCGGAGGCCAAAAAGTTGAACGTTTCGCGATTCGGATCGTGCATGTATCCAAGCAATCTTCGCCCGCTACCAAAGGGATGGTCATCCGGATTACAGATCCGAAATTATTGGAGCGGACAGGCGGAATTGTGCAGGGAATGAGCGGAAGTCCTATTTTACAAAAGGGCAAGCTGGTCGGTGCCGTCACGCATGTGTTTGTGAACGACCCAACGTCCGGATATGGCTGTTTCATCGAATGGATGCTGCAGGACGCGGGAATTATGCTGAACCCTGAACAAACAATGTCTAAGGCGGTTTGACGCCTTAGATTTTGTTCGATGTGAAATAATGAAAATCCGAACATTTGTCGAATTTCCATGAAAAATCACGGTAAATGGCGTAAAATATTTATTATATTCGATTACAAGAAAAAAATAAAGAAAAATTTTTCATTGAGAAGGAATTATTTCGGCAATGTCGAATTCGATTAAGCAGAGAAACGATGAGCGTTCCTCGAGAAAATTTCCCACATAGAAAGGGAGGACCCGACATTGCAGCGGATCGAAGTATTTCTTGCAGACGACAACCGAGAATTCACAAACTTATTGTCCGAATACATTCAAGAACAGGATGACATGACGGTCATCGGAGTGGCTTACAACGGAGAAGAGGTCATTCGTCAGTTGGAAGAAACCCGGCGTGTGCCGGATGTCATGATCCTTGATATTATCATGCCGCATTTGGACGGCCTTGGCGTTCTTGAGAAACTGCGGGAGATGAACTTGTCTCCGGCGCCGAAGATCATCATGCTGACGGCGTTCGGTCAGGAGAACATCACCCAGCGTGCGGTTCAGCTTGGCGCATCCTATTACATACTGAAGCCGTTCGACATGGACGTATTGGCCAACCGGATCCGGCAGCTTGCCAGCCCGGCGTCTAGCGCGTCTGTGACGACCTCCTCCGGGTTGGGCGGAAGTATGAGATCCAATATCGTTCCTCTCGGCAAGCCGAGGAATCTGGACGCCAATATTACCAGCATCATTCACGAGATCGGCGTTCCTGCGCACATTAAAGGCTACCAGTACCTGCGCGAAGCGATCACGATGGTCTATCACAACATCGAGATTCTAGGCGCGATCACGAAGACGCTGTATCCGGCCATTGCTGTAAAGTTCAAAACAACGCCATCCCGCGTTGAGCGCGCCATTCGCCATGCGATTGAAGTCGCTTGGACGCGCGGCAACATCGATTCGATTTCGCATCTGTTCGGCTACACGATCAATATCGCGAAGTCGAAACCGACGAATAGCGAATTTATCGCAATGGTTGCTGACAAATTAAGGATTGAGCACAAGGTGAGCTGAAAGCGCGTCGTATCAACGTTTTTTGCGATTGGATAGAACGGTCGTATGCGTTATTTATCGGACGTTGTTCGAAAAGGTTTCCATAAACTTGCACGCAATGGATGGCGACAAACCTCTCGGAAGGTTAGCGCGCTGTTAAGAATACGACACATTAAGATCGAGCGCAAATGGCTCGGTCTTTTTCTCTGTGTCAGGGAGGCAAACGAGTATCCGAGGATGATTTGCGTAGGAGTCCGTCGAGATAGCCATGCCCCTTACAATCGAATCTGGCGCGTTACACGACGTTCCAACGCAAGAGGCCGCTCCATATCGGAGCGGCTTCGTTATTGGTTCTCAGATAAATTTGCAGTCTAACGTCGTTTTTGTAGAGGACTATCAAAAAAAATGTGATATCTTGTAAATAAATCCGGAAGCTTAGATTCTGCCTTCTCTTTTCAGGAACTTCAATTAACGTTTTATTAGAAATCCCAGAAAAAGACAACTGATTCCAGTAATTCCTGCAATCATCCGCACAATATGCCACATCCACCAATTGTCCCTCAATTCCATCCAATTCAAAGGCGGGGATTGTATGGTCCATGTCATCATTTTTGCATTGATGGGTTGGTTGAAAAATCGTGTTACGATTCCAGCAATGATCAAACAAAATATTGCAGCTATGAGGAAATAAAGTGTATTTTGATTTCCTCGAGAAAGGATGGCAGAAATAATTGTAAGCACAATACCGACTGCTGCAAATAATGGCAACTTAATATTGAGAGCGCGGATAACGTTTTGTTGTTGCTCCACATAGGTTGCATAAGACAATTTTGCAGGATTATAACCTAACCAAATACCGAACATAGTACCGACCACAAGTGAAAGCATTAACAAATTAATCAAATAGAAAGCTATTTTTAACATGTGATACTCTCCTTCTTTCAGAAAAACTTATGTGACTATTTGTTTATCTTATGTGAAGGAAATTGGCTATATTCATGAAGCAAAAGCTTACGCTGGACAGCGAGGTCGCCTGCGTAAATCCCAAAACGGCTTCGGTCGAATTTGAGATGTCATGACGCGATACATGTTGAAAAAACCCGAGAAGATTCGGGAAGCCATGATCCGGCAGCCAGTTCATTTTTATGTTTTCGATATACTGCGGTACAAAGACGAGGATCTTTGAGGGTTATCGCTGCTGGAGCGAAACGCGATTTTGGCGCAGGTGTTAAGCGGAAATGACAACTTTAGTCCAGTGATCATCGCATATGTAAACGCGAAGGCCGCACTAGCAGAGGGCGAAGAAGAAACCGAATAGAATGCGGAGGGCCATCGAGCTCGTCGGATTAGCGTACACGATGGAGTTAACCTTTTGGGTTCAAAGGAAAAAGTGATAAAGAGGTTCACATTTCGTATTTTTAACTGGTTTTAAGGTACTCTCCTTCAAACGTTGATATAGTAGTGAGGTTACTTTTTAACCTGGAGGAGGAAATCACGAAATGAGCGATAACGAAAATAAGCCGGTGGATCCGATAGAGCAGGAATTGCCTGCTGAAGAAACGCCCGCCGCTAATCCGATTGACGAAAGGAAAGATGCAGAGGAACAGGAGACAAGTCCCCCGCATGCACCCGACACGGAAACGAATCGCAAATCCCTGATTAACTGGACTTGGATCGGCGTGACCTTGCTGGCACTCGCCGCACTGATCCTGGTGCTTGTGCTTGG
>JAQBPQ010000212.1 GCA_028287445.1 Cohnella sp. | reverse complement strand
TATTTCGGTTTCAGCTTTCTCAGCATGGACAGGGGCTTGCTAAATCATCTAATGGGCTACTTCGGACTCCAATCCGTTTCGTGGTATACGGAAGCAAAATATTGGCCGTACATTCTGGTTTTCGTGTACCTCTGGAAGTCCATAGGCTACAGCAGTGTCGTCTATCTGGCATCCATCATGGGTATCGACAAATCGTTGTACGAAGCGGCGATGATCGACGGCGCGAACAAATGGCAGCAAGTCCGCAACATTACGCTGCCGCTGCTTCAGCCTATCATCATCATCATGACGCTTTTGGCGGTCGGCAAAATTTTCTATGCGGATTTCGGGTTGTTCTATCAGGTGCCCCGGGATTCCGGTACGCTCTATTCCGTGACGAACGTTATCGATACGTATGTGTACCGCGGACTCAAGATGACCGGCGAGATTGGCATGAGCACGGCGGCTGGCCTTTATCAATCGGTTGTCGGTTTCGTTCTGGTCATGATATGCAACTTTGTCGTTCGCAAACTCGATAAAGACAGCGCGTTGTTTTAATTTTCCTTCGAAAGGAGTGTGTTCCTCGTGTCCAACATTACGGGCAGAAAGCGCGATTTCCATCATATTTCGCCCGGATGGAATATTGTATTCAATCTCATAGCCGGCATTTTTTCTCTTCTTTGCGTCTTTCCCTTTCTGTTCGTCGTGATTATCTCTTTTACGGATGAGAAAACGCTGGCGACGGACGGTTACCGGATCATTCCGGCGAAATGGAGTCTGGCCGCCTATGATTACGTTTTCCAGACAGGAGATACGCTGCTTCGTTCGTATGGCGTTACCATCCTGGTTACGGTCATTGGAACCATCCTCAGCTTGGTTATCATTGCCTTGTACGCTTACGCCCTGTCACGCAAAAGCTTCATCTATCGCCGATTCTTCTCCATGTTCGCGATCTTTACAATGCTGTTCAGCGGCGGCATGATTCCGACTTATATCGTCGTCGCGCAGCTGCTCGGCTTGAAAAACAGCATCTGGGCGCTCATTCTGCCGCTTGCCGTCAATGCCTTCTACATCATGATCCTGCGAACGTTCTACAGCACGAGCGTGCCAGACGCCATTATCGAGTCGGGGAAGATCGACGGGGCCGGCGAGTTCAAGATTTTTATCCGGCTGGTGATGCCGCTGTCGCTGCCGGGCTTGGCCACGATCGGCTTGTTTAGTACGCTTGGCTATTGGAACGACTGGTTTAACGCGCTTCTGTATATCGACGATCCGAACAAGGTGCCGCTGCAATCGATGTTGATGCGAATCGAATCGACCATGCAGTTCATCCAGCAAAACTCGGCCAACAGCTCCATCAGCACGTCCGTCCTTCAGTCGATGCCGCAGGATACGGCGCGCATGGCGATGGTCGTCTTGGCGACCGTGCCGATCGTCTTTGCGTATCCGTTCTTCCAACGTTATTTCGTTCAAGGATTGACGGTCGGATCGGTTAAGGAGTAATGCGGTTCCACTGCTTATGGAAAGAGAAGTGAGGCAAATGGACGATAAGGATCCGACCAAACCGATTGGCGAACGCGTGGAGCATTTGCTTGGACAGATGACGGCGGAAGAGAAGGCAGGCCAACTGATCCAACCTTTCGGCTGGCTGGCCTATGATCATATAGATGGGAAAATTACGCTGAAGGAAGCGTTCAAGAAGCAGGTGGAGCAAGGGGGCGTCGGTTCCCTTTACGGCGTGCTGCGGGCAGATCCTTGGACCGGCGTGTCGCTTGAAACGGGATTATCCCCCGCGCAAGGGGCGGAAGCCATCAACGAAATTCAACGTTATGCGGTGGAGCATTCCCGGCTCGGCATACCGATCCTTATCGGAGAGGAATGCTCGCATGGACATATGGCGATCGGAGGGACCGTTTTTCCGGTTCCGCTTGCGATCGGCAGCGCCTGGAACGTGGAGCTGTACCGCGAAATGTGCCGGGCTGTCGCCAGAGAGACGCGCGCCCAAGGGGGGGCGGTCACTTATTCTCCGGTGCTGGACGTCGTCCGCGACCCCCGGTGGGGACGGACGGAGGAGTGCTTCGGTGAAGACCCGTACCTGATCGGGGAAATGGCGGTTGCCGCCGTGCAAGGGATGCAGGGGGACCGGCTCGACGGCGAAGACAGCGTCGCCGTTACGTTAAAGCACTTCGTCGGCTACGGCAGTTCGGAAGGGGGCCGCAACGCGGGACCCGTTCATATGGGGTGGCGGGAATTGCTGGAAGTCGACCTGTATCCGTTCCGCAAGGCCGTCGAAGCCGGAGCGGCATCGATCATGCCGGCTTACAACGAAATCGACGGCATTCCCTGCACGGTCCATACGGAACTGTTGGGAGAGGTACTGCGCAAGCGATGGGGCTTCGAGGGAATGGTCATTACCGATTGCGGGGCGATCGACATGCTCGCGAGCGGGCATGATGTCGCCGCAGACGGCATGGAAGCCGCGGTCCAAGCAGTTGAAGCGGGTATCGACATGGAGATGTCGGGCGAAATGTTCTCCAGATATTTATTGGACGCGCTGCGGCAAGGCAAGCTGGAGACGGCGACGCTCGATCGTGCCGTTCGCCGCGTGCTCGCGTTGAAGTTCAAGCTCGGGCTGTTTGAGCGTCCTTATGTGGAGCCGTCCCGCGCCGCGCAAGAGATTGGAAGCAAAGAGCATCTCGCCCTGGCCAGGAAGCTGGCCGCCGAAGGGATCGTTCTTCTGAAGAACGAGGCAGGAACGCTGCCTTTGAACGGAGCTGCCGGCAAAATCGCGGTCATCGGTCCGAATGCCGATCATGGCTACAACCAGTTGGGCGATTATACATCCCCGCAGCCGAAGGGTAAAGTCGTGACCGTACTGGAAGGGATCAGGGCCAAACTGGCGAAGGAGCCGGAGCGTGTGCTTTATGCGCCGGGCTGCCGCATCAAGGGAATCGATCGTGAAGGCTTCGCTTACGCCTTGAGCGTCGCGTCGCAGGCGGATACGGTGGTCATAGTCGCAGGCGGCTCGAGCGCCCGGGATTTCGGCGATGGAACGATCGACCTCAAGACGGGCGCTTCAAAGGTGACAGACAACACGTGGAACGACATGGACTGCGGCGAAGGCATCGACCGCATGACGCTGCAGCTTTCGGGCGTGCAGCTCGAATTGATCCAAGAAATCCATAAACTGGGTAAGCCGCTCGTTGTCGTTTATATAAACGGCCGCCCGATTGCGGAGCCGTGGGTGGAAGAGAACGCCCATGCGGTCCTGGAGGCCTGGTATCCGGGTCAGGAAGGCGGCCGCGCCATTGCCGACATTCTATTCGGCGACGTCAATCCGTCCGGCCGGCTGACGGTATCGATTCCGAAGCATGTCGGACAGCTTCCGGTTTATTACAACGGCAAGCGTTCGCGGGGCAAGCGCTACCTGGAAGAAGATTCGCAGCCCCGGTATCCGTTCGGCTTCGGACTCAGCTACACGGAATTCCGTTATTCCAATCTTACGGTTAAGCCGGATCGGATCGCTCTTCACGAAGAAGCGTCGGTAACGGTGGATGTGACGAATGCCGGCGACCGCGAAGGTGCGGAAGTGGTGCAGTTGTACATCTCCGATGTGGCCAGCTCCTATACGCGCCCTTCCAAAGAGCTGAAAGGCTTCCGCAAAATAACGCTTCAGCCGGGCGAGACGCGAACCGTTGCTTTTACGGTTGGCGCCGAGCAGTTGCAGTACGTTGGCAAAGAATACGAGCTTGCGTCGGAGCCCGGTCTGTTCCGCGTCATGGCGGGACGGAACGTGGCGGATACGCTGAGCGCGGACCTGATCGTAAGGGAGGACTAATCATATGATGGAACGCATCAACCGATTCATTCGCGAAATGTCCGAAGCGCAATGGCTGGAACGAACGAAGATCCGGGATTGGGAAATCACCTGCGCCACCTATCGCTTGCCCGGACAATACGAGGATGCCGCTCCCTTCATGGATGGACAAGATTTGGAGCGTTTTCCGAGCAAGCACGGAACAACTTACTTCTTTCGGGCGAAGCTGGAACTTCCCGGCCATTGGCCGGATGCGGGAGGTTCCATCGGGCTGCTGTTCGAATCCGGCGGGGAAGGGCTGCTGCGCATCAACGGCGCGTCCTGGCATGGTCTCGACCGAAATCATACGTACGTCGCTTTGGAGCCGGAAAGAATCGGACGAGCGCTGGAACTGGAGATCGAGCTGTTCGATCCGGTGCCGGAGCCGGTCGATCCACTGAACCGGCAGGCGGTCATTCAGCCGCCGATCTCCTCCGTGCGAAGCGAGCTGGTCTGGGCGAATCGGCCGGTGCAGAGCTTGATGTATTCGACGACGGTCGTCCGGGACTCCGCCGTGCTTCTGCCTGAACAGGATTTCCGCCGCCGGCGCCTGCTCGATGCGCTGCATCGGGCAATGGATGCTTTTGCCGATTTGAATGACGAGGCGGTCCGGGAAGGGACGGCCATTACCCGGATCGAAGCGGAGCTGGTCGGGGAAGTGCATGACATCGGCGGCAACGCGGAAGGCACCGAGCACATGATCGGACAATCGCACATCGACGTGGCTTGGTTATGGCCGGTGCGGGAAACGGTCAGGAAGACGAGCCGTACGTTCTCTACCGTCGATGCGCTCATGCGGGAATATCCCGGCTATCAATTCGCACAAAGCCAACCACAGCTGTTCGCTTTTCTGAAGGAGAATGATCCCGAACTGTACGCGAGAGTGAAGTCGAGAATCGCTGAAGGGCGATGGGAGCTTGTCGGCGGGATGTGGGTGGAACCTGACTTGAACATCCCGAGCGGGGAATCGCTGATGCGGCAGATGCTGTACGGGCAGTCGTTCTACAAAGAGGAATTCGGGCTGACCTCCCGGATTGAATGGCTGCCGGATACATTCGGCTATTGCGCTTCTTTGCCGCAAATATTGAAACATGGCGGCGTGGAATATTTCATGACAACCAAGCTGGGCTGGAATGACACGAACGTGTTCCCATACGACCTGTTTCACTGGGTTGGCATCGATGGCACTTCCATACTCTCGTACTTGAATCACGGCGTGAATGAGCATACGCTGCCGAAGGATATTCACGATCACTGGCAGTCCTACCGCCAGAAATCGGTGCACAACGAGCAGATGCTGCTGTACGGACACGGCGACGGCGGCGGCGGCGTCACCCGGGAGATGCTCGAATATATTGACCGCTCCTCCTTGATGGTCGGCCAGCCGGTCAGCCGTTACAGCACTGCTTCCGAATTTTTTGAAGGCATCGCCGCCAAGCGTCCTGAGCTTCCGAATTGGCGGGGAGACTTGTATCTCGAGCTGCACCGCGGCACGTACACAACGCACGCGCGGAACAAGCGCAGCAACCGCAAGGCGGAGATTCTGTACCGCGAAGCGGAACTGTGGCATTCGCTGGCTCTGCCGAACTTAAGCGCAGAGCGGGATCGGGACATGCGCAGCCTTTTGCATAACGGCTGGAAGCTTATTTTGCTTAACCAATTCCACGATATTATTCCAGGCTCGGCGATTACCGAAGCTTATGTCACGTCGGAGAAGGAATACAAGCATATTTTCGATAAAGGGCGTTCCAACCTGTCAACCGGGTTGCGTACGCTGGCAGGAATAATCGATACGTCCGGCGAAGGCGTACCTTACATCGTGTTCAACGGTCTCGGCTGGGAGCGGGATGTTCTCGTTACGGTCGAGGAAGTCGGGGGACTTGACGATATGAACGCCTTCGACGGACAGGGAACGAGACTGGATATGGATGCTTTAGGGATGGGAGAAAATGCGGACAAGCGTATTGCTTCCATACTGGTTCCGGCCGTTCCGGCGTTCGGCTACAAGACGTTTTGGCTGCGCAAGGCCGCCGCACCGGCTTCCGCAGCAGCCGGCCAATCCGCAGGTGACGACTTGACGCTTGGCGACGTTTGGGAGACGGAGACCTACCGAGTACGCTTTAACGAACGCGGAGAAATCGCGAGCTTGTTGGACAAAACGGCGTGCCGCGAAATCGTGAATCCGGGCGAGACCGCGAACCGTTTCCACTTCTTCCATGACCGTCCGGTTCTATGGGACGCATGGGATATCGACGACCGCTATGAAGAACAGCCTGCCGGTGAAGCGGTAATGCTGGAGAAAAGCGTTGTTCTGAAGGGCGTCACCAAGGACGTGTTGCGTTTTCGCTGGCGCATCCATAACTCTGAGATCAGCCAGGACGTCATATTCCATCATCGCGACCGCCGTATCGACTTTCAAACGCATGTTCGCTGGAATGAGGCGCACAAGCTGCTCAAGGTCGGTTTTCCGATCGGCGTCGTCACGGATAAAGCAACCTACGAAATTCCGTTCGGTGCGTTGGAACGTCCAACGCACCGCAACACGAGCTGGGAGCGGGCGCGTTACGAGGTGTGCGGACACCGGTTCGTGGACGTGTCGGAATACGGTTACGGCGTCACTCTGCTGAACGATTGCAAATATGGCTACGATGTCCAAGGAACGACGATCCGCCTCTCCCTCCTGCGGGCGCCAAAATGGCCGGACGAGAGCGCAGACTTGGGAGAACATGAGTTCACGTATTCACTGTACCCGCACCAAGGTGACTGGCGCGCTGCGCACTCGGTACGAAAGGCGGCCGAATTGAACGCCGATGTCGCCTTCTTAAAGGTAGAGCCTAAGCAAGGCGCGCTGCCGGACTCAGGAACGTTTATTCCTTATTCAAGCGAGCATGTTGTGCTTGACACGGTCAAGCCGGCTGAGGACGGCACCGGCATCGTGCTGCGGTTCTACGAATCATCCGGGGGACGAAGCCGGGTATCGCTCTCCTGGCCGCATCCATTCCGGCGAGCCTTTCTGTCTAATGCGCTGGAGGAAGAAACCAAAGCGCTGGACTGTGTCGGGGGCCGTTTGGAGCTCGATTTCGAGCCCTTTGAGATTCAAACGGTTAAGCTCGTATATTCTGAACAATAAAGGAGAAGAAAAGACGTGGAACAATTCAGGCTCCCCAAGATCCCGATGCCCGAACTCGAGCTGCCGCAAGCGGTCCGGGACGTGCTGGCGGAAGCGGAACAGAAGCTGGAGCACCGTCCGAAGCTGCTGAAGCTGTTCAAGAACTGTTTTCCGAATACGCTGGAGACGACAACGAAGCTGATGGACGACGGAACCACCTTCGTCATTACAGGAGACATTCCGGCTTCCTGGCTGCGGGATTCGGTGGAGCAGGTCGTCCACTATATTCCGCTGGCCAAGAACGATTCCGGTCTGCAGCGCGTGATCAGCGGTCTAATCAAACGTCATATTGCCTATATTCGCATCGATCCGTATGCCAACGCCTTTAACGAATCCGCCAACGATTGGCACTGGAACACGACCGACGTCACCGAGATGTCTCCGTGGGTGTGGGAGCGCAAATTCGAAATCGACTCGCTCTGCTTCTCCATGCGGCTTGCTTATTTATATTGGAAGGAGACCGAGAAGACCGACTTCTTCGACGCGGATTTTAAAGCCGCCATGAGGATCATCGTTGACCTGTTCAAGACGGAGCAGCGGCATTCCGAATTGTCGCCATACCGGTTTACGAGGAACAACGGCATTCTGACCGACTCGCTGCGCAACAACGGTTTGGGCATGCCGGTCAATTACACGGGTATGGTGTGGTCCGGCTTTCGTTCCAGCGACGACGCATGCGACTTTCATTACAACATTCCGGGCAACATGTTCGCGGTGGTTGCATTGCGTCATATGCAGGAGTTCGCCGAATGGGTATTCCGGGACATGGATTTGCTCGCAGAGCTTAAAGAGCTGGAGCGGGAGATCGACTACGGCATCAAGCTGTACGGTATATACAGGCACCCGGAGTTCGGCCCGATTTACGCGTACGAGACGGATGGCTTCGGCAATTACGGCCTGATGGATGACGCCGGCACGCCGGGTTTGATGTCGATTCCTTATCTGGGTTACGTCTCCGCGGATGATCCGGTTTACCGGAATACGCGCAGGTTCGCGCTGAGCAAGGAAAATCCGTTTTATTACGATGGCAAGGCGGCCAAAGGCATCGGAAGCCCGCATACACCCCCGGGTTACATCTGGCACATGGCTTTGTCGATGCAAGGGCTGACGGCCGATTCCGCCGAGGAGAAGCTGGAGATGATCGCGCTTCTAGAAGCGACGGACGCCGAAACCGGATACATGCACGAAGGCTTCCATGTCGACGATCCGACCGCATTCACGAGAAAATGGTTCGCCTGGTCTAACAGCCTGTTCTCGCAGCTTGTGTACCGGGCGATGAAGGACGGCCTGTTATGAGCCGTCAGGTGCTCATTTTGTGCGATCCGGAATTCCCACATAACGGCACGCTGACCGATGACCAGGCGCAGGAACTGGCGAAGATCGGCGCAGTCGTTCGGGCGGACGAATTGGAAGCGGCGCTCGCCAAGCGGCAGACGGCCGTTCTTGTCAACCTGCACGCTCCCTATTTTCCGAAATCGGCTTGGACTGCGATAGTGGATTATTTGCGGGGCGGCGGAGGTCTGGTGAGCGTCGGAGGCGCGCCGTTCAAATGTCCGGTAAGACGGGCTGACGGACAATGGATCGTCGAATCGGAGCAAACCGCCTACCATCAGCAGCTTCATATTCATGAGGCGCTGTGTGTAGAAGGGGCGCGCGTGGAGCGTCTTGCGGCATCTGAGGATTTGCCTCTGATGGCCGGCGACCAAGAGCTGCTCCCTGTATCGGACACGTGGAATCTGGTCCCGCACGTGACCAAGAGCAGCGATCACCCGCATCAGATGGGTTCCGCCGGTCCGATGGACACTCGCATTTATCCGCTGCTAAAGGGTTTGTCCTCAACCGGCAGGGAAGTGTCGGCACCCGCCGTACTATGGGAGAATGTCGGCGGCCCTTATGCCGGGAGCCGCTGGATATTCGTCGGTCAACCGATAACACTCCGGGAGGATGGACACGCAGCCCTCGGACGCTGGTCGGCTTTTGCGGCCAAAGGCGTTACCGAGTTGTGGATCAAGCCGAATTACGCCTCTTACGAGCCGGGTGAGCGCGCGATGCTGACCCTTCAACTGCAGCGGCTGGGCAGAAAAGAGCCGGATGAGATTCCGGAAACATGGACGTTCGAGCTGACGGCGGAGCGCGATGGCACGGCATTATGGAACAGTTGCATCGAAGCCGGGGCGAATAGGGAATTGAACGTTGTTCGGCTGCCTCTGCCGTTTGAGATCCGCGAAGGCATGCACCGGGTCGTCTGCCGCGCTCAGGCGCCGGACGGCGAGATCCGGATTCTCCGCCAAGGCTTCTGGGGTCTTCATGCCGGCCTGCTGGCGGAAGGCGCGCCAATCGGGCGGGGACGAGATTATTTCATGAAGAATGGACGTCCGCTGCCGGTTGTCGGTATGACCTACATGTCGTCGGATGTGGCGCGCAAATTTTTGCTGCTGCCGAACACGGATGTGTGGGACCGGGATATGGCGCAAATGAAGAAGGCGGGCATTAACTGGATTCGGACAGGCATTTGGACAGCATACCGTAACGTCATGCAGGTTGACGGTCACGCCTCCGAAGAAGCGCTGCGCGCCATAGACGCCTTCCTGCTGACGGCGAAGAGCCATGATTTGCAGGTGACGTTTACTTTCTTCTCCTTCACGCCGGAAACGTGGGAAGGGTCCAACCCTTATCTCGACCCGCGGAGCGTGATGGCGCAGAAACGGTTCATCCGTTCGATCGTTTCCCGCCACCAAGCTACGACGAACGTCGATTGGGATTTGATCAACGAGCCTTCCCTATTCGATCCACCGAGGATTTTCTCCGACGGGCCCCGTTCGGCGCGGGATCCTTACGAGAAGAAGGCGTTCGCGGACTGGCTGAGCCGTCGTCACGGAACGATCGAGTCGCTGCAGGAGAGGTGGAACATGACGCCGGAGCAGCTTCCGGGCTTCGTTGCGGCCTTGCCGCCGGAAGCCGAAGAGATCAACTTCAACGTGCAGGACATTCATAGCGGCAAGAAAGGAACCCGCTGGCTCGATTATTGTCTGTTTTCGATGGAGATGCACAACGTCTGGGCGCAGCAGCTGTACAGTGCGATCAAGGAACTGTGCCCGAACCATTTGGTCACGGTCGGTCAGGACGAGGCGCTGGGGGCGCAACGGCCTTCGCCGTTCTTCTATGGGGAAGCCGTCGATTACACGACTGTCCATTCGTGGTGGCTCAACGACCATTTGCTGTGGGACGGCATCTTCGCCAAAACGGCGGATAAACCGAATCTCATCCAGGAGACGGGCATTATGTACGTGGAGACGCCGGACGGCAGGGCGAAGCGTTCCGAAGCGGAGCTGCGCAGCCTGCTTGAGCGCAAATACGCATACGCCTTCGCCGGTGGAGGCGCAGGGGCGATCCACTGGATTTGGAATACGAATTTCTACATGGACAACGCTAACGAATCGCACATCGGCGCGCTGCGGGCTGACGGTTCGGAAAAGCCGGAAGCGGATGTTTCCTACGGATTCGGCCGCTTCATGGGCGAAATCCGCGATCTGTTTAGGGAGAGGGAACTGGAAGAGATTGCGGTCGTTTTTCCGTACTCCAACGATTTCTCCAACCGGAAGCTCGCGTTTGATGCCACCACCCGGTCGACTCGCGCGTTGGCATATGAATTAAATCTTCCGTTCCGCGCGGCTTCGGAGTATCATTTGGACGATCTGCGCGCAAACCCCGCGAAGCTGATCGTCCTGCCCAGCCCGCACAATTTGGACGATGGAGCGCTGGCGAAGCTCATCGGTATTGTTGAAGACACGGGAGCGACGCTATTGGCGACCGGGCCGCTAGGTATTGACGCATACTGGCGGAATTCGAACCGTTTGGTTGATTTGCTGGGCTTGCGTGAACAAAGCAACGTGCGACGGGAGGAAGCGCTGATTCTCGAAGGTGAAAGGCTGCCGGTTTCGTACGGACAACGCCGAATAGCGGAGCTTGCGAAGGAAGTGAGGCGAGCCGAAAGTGAGAACGGCGTGTTCGGCGCAGGTGCAGATGCAGATGTGTTAACTGAAATCCCACTTGGCCACGGAAGACTCATCTGGTGTCCGCTGCCTGTGGAGTTGAACGACCGCATGGAGCCGCTTGTGAAACTCTATCGGTATGCGGCGGAGACGGCGGGCGTAAGCCGCGCGTTGGAATGGTCGGAGGGCGGCGACCTCTCGGGGATTTACGGAAGAAAGCTGGTCTTCGCAGACGGATTTCTCTATATTTTCGTTTCCGAATACGCTTGGAATACCGACATCCGGATCAGAGACCGGGATACCGGGGCTTCATTCTCCTTCTTATTGGAGGCAGAACGTTCCGTCTTGTTCGCGACGGACAGGAAGGGGCGTTTGATGTCCGTGTATCGTCCTGAGGAAGTCGTCATTACTACGAACTTTGCATAAAAGGGGGATCTATTGTTTTAAATGAAGGTACGGAATGAGGAATTTATTTTGGAATCGGTCGTAAATTTTTTAAAATGGACGCAGGTTTTTTTCACAGTCGCCCAAATCGGCAAAGCCGCAACTTGTAAAACGTTGCGGCTTTGCCAATTTTATGGCGCCGGCTCACCTGGCCGTTACCCCTTGACCGAACCTGCCGTCAAACCGCGTATAAAGCTTTTGGATCCGAGGGCAAACAAGATCAAAACCGGCAGCGTTCCGATCGTAAGCCCGAGGATCTGGGCGGCCAGGTCGGTCCGGTAGGCGGTTCCGAGCGAGGTGATGCCTAGTGGAATGGTGAATAACTCGGGCTTATTGATGACGATGAGCGGAAGGAGGTAGTTATTCCAAGACCACAAAAACACAAGTAGGGAAAGCGTCGTAATGGCCGGATATATAAATGCCATCACGATGCGGAAAAAGACCGCAATATCCGAACACCCGTCAATTCTCGCGCTTTCCAGCACTTCGGTCGGAACGGCGCTCCGAATGTACTGCGTCATCCAATAGATGCCGAACGCATTGGCCACCCAAGGAAGGATGAGCGGCAGGAGTGTGCCGGTAAGACCGATAAACCGCATCTCGATCACATAGGCGACAAGGCCGAGCTGGCCGGGAATCATCATCGTCAGCAAAACCGCCGTAAATATTTTATTCTTATACTTAAACTCGTGTTTGGCAAAGGCGAACCCGGCGAACGCGCTTACGAATACCGACAGGACGGTGCTGGCGGCCGATACGATAAGACTGTTCATATAAACAAGATCGAATCGGCTGGCAGCTACCGTTTTTAAATTTTCCAATAAGTAGGTGGAGGGAAGAAGCACAATCCCCTTGAACAGATCTTCGTTCTGATAGGTGCCCATGACCACCATAATATAGAAAGGTAATAGAGCGAAAACGGACAGTACGGCGACGACAGTGGTTGCGGTTGCGGTACGCAGGGTATGGCTCATTCTTGTTCCCCCTTGTAAAACCGGGTACCAATCAGAGAAAAGACGGCGATGACCACACAAAGTCCGTAGGCGATGGCGGCTCCCAATCCGTAACGGGTCGTACTTCCGAATGCGGTATCGTACATGTTCCACACCGTCGTTAAACAGCACCGATCGGGCCCTCCGATAATCGCAACGCTGGAGCCCATTCCCGCCCCGCCGAGCAGAAGCATCGGCTCCTCCAATAATTGAAAGCCTCCGATTATGCCGGTGATGACCAGAAAAACGGTGACCGGTTTAAGAAGCGGGAGCGTAATCGACCGCAATACGCGCCAACCGGTTGCCCCGTCCACCTGCGCCGCTTCCAGCAAGTCTTTCGGAATGTTCGCAAGACCCGCCAAATAAAAGATCATCGTATACCCGAAGCCTTTCCAGAAGAGCATGACGACGATGACCATCCTGGCATAACCGGGGGTGCCCAGCCAATAGATCCCTTCTTGGATGAGCCCGAAATGCAGCAGCAGCTTGTTGACGAAGCCCGCCTGCCAGTCGAACAGCAGGTTGAAAATGAGGCCGACGGCGACCGGGGTGACGATATAAGGCAGGAAGTTGATCAGTTGAAAAAAGCTTTTCCACTTGACCCATCGGCTGTAGAGCAGGGAGGCGATTAGAAGGCCGAATAGAAGCTGCAGCGGCAGCGTGATCACAACGAACAGCAGCGTGTTGCCCACCGATTTGAAAAAATAGGAATCGGGGTTAAACAGAAAGCGATAATTGTCCAACCCGACAAACGTTTTGCTTCTGATTCCATCCCAGCTGGTGAAGCTCACATATAACGAAAACAGGATAGGAATGAGACCGAAAACGAGATAAAAGAGTACATACGGCGACAGAAAAAAATACGGCACCCATTTTCTTTTGATCGCGTCCATGTGTTACCCTGCGTCGATATTCGGCGCTTTGGCTTTCAGTTCTTTCTTGATTTGTGCCATCGCTTCTTCGACGCCGAACTTACTGTCTTTCGCGAATGTTTGGAGCACGATGCTCATCGCATCGTTCAAGACGAGGTCGTTGACGTTTTCGGGCACGCTCTTGGTGGATGCAGAAATGTCGACGAAGTATTTTTGACCGATATCTTGATCGCCGAAGCTCGGCCATGTCCAGTTGGTAAATGTTTTGTCGTCATAGGCCTTTTTGAAATGGGTGAATACGCCGTCTTTTTTCTGTGCCTCGGCGCCTTCTTGGGTCATGGACGTAAATTCGATCCATTTCCACGCGAGCTTGCCGTTTTTGGCGCCCTTGGGGATGCCGTGCGAGGAGCCGCCGGTAATATATCCGCCGCCGGGAGCCACCATCAGTCCCCAACGGGAACGGTTTTTGTCGTTCGGTCCGATTACGTATTGCGGCATCCAGACGGGCGACATGGCAAAGATGTATTTGTCCGTTCCGAACGCGGCGTTCCAGGCCGGCGTCCATTGGTCCATTTTGTCCACGATGCCCGAGTCGCGGACGCTGACCACGTCGGTGAGCACCTTCCGGAGCACATCCGTATTCAGTTTGTTGCCGTCAAAATAAGGACCGGGGCGCTGGCCTCTGAGAATGGTGTGGACGTCACCCAGACTGGGGAACATTTTGACCTTCCCGCCGCTTTGCCGGACGACCTCTTTGCCTTTCTCGATAAAGGTGTTCCAATCCGGAAGCAGCTTTTGCAATTCCTCCGGATTGTCCGTGCCGAGATATTGTTTGGCGAGCGGCTTGATGTAGGCAACACCGCCTACACTCATGTCATCGGGAATCGCGATCAGATGACCATCCTTGGAGAACGCGGCGAAGTCGTAATCGAACAGGACAGACTTGTCCGTGTTGTAAGGCGGATCCTCCAAATTTTCCAATATGTTCATGTCAAAAATTTTGGCTTTTTGGCCGGCTTCAATCCGGATGACGTCCGGCAATTCGCCTCCCGAGGCGATCGTGGTTTGCAGTTTTTTGGTCACGTCCGCCGCGGCTACGTTGACGACCTTCATTTTGATATTCGGATATTTTTGGTGGAACGCGGCCAGTGAGGTCGGATGCTCAGGCTCCCAGGACCACAAGACGAATTCACCCTTCAACTCATCCGCAGCCCCGGAGCTGCTTCCAGAATCCCCGGCCCCCGCATTGGAGGCGCTGCCTGCAGGCTTCTCGCTTGCTCCGCTTCCGCCACTTCCGCCGCACGCGGTCAGCAGCGTGAGCAGCAACACAAAGCACGTCAGGACGGCGATTCCGCTTCTTCGTTTCATGCCTATCATCGATTTTTTCTTCCCTTCTTTACGAAATGGGTTACTCCTTGATTGTAAGGGGCCGGAAATGTAAGCGTAAACAAACCAATTCTACATTTTTGGTCGCAATCCTACACCAACTATTGAAAGGGAAGAGAGACTATGTTTTATAATGAAATACTATATTATTCATCTTAGGTGGCGTAGCCATGAAAGTGGTCTTGGTAGACGACGAAAGGATTGCCATCGAGCATATTCGCAGCTTGATCCCTTGGGAGCAGTGCGGCTATGAGATTGCGGCCACCGCGACGAACGGCCGAAGCGCTCTTCGCATTTGCCAGGAACACCGGCCGCAAATCATGATCGTGGATATCCGCATGCCCGTGATGGACGGTTTGCAATTGATAAAGGCGGTGTCCGAACAACAGCTGGGCGTCAAGTTCATCGTGATGAGCGCATTCGAGGACTTCGAATATGCGCGACAAGCCATCTCGCTCGGAGACGTGTCCAGCTACTTGGTCAAGCATGAGGTCGACCGTGACAAGCTCATGTACGAATTGGACAAAGCGAAGGCTGCCTGGATAGCGGATGAACGGCAGCGGCTCCATCGGATTAACGAACAAATCGGGGATGCTTTAACCGGACGCGACCGCTCCGGGACGAATCCGGACGTCTGCGTGAAACCGCCCTTCGGCGTCATGTTGATCCAGGTGGACGTTCCTTTTTCGGACGTCCCGAGCCTGGGGGTGCCTGTCGACTGGACGACTCCCGTCAAATGGGATTTGGAAGTATCGTCGTTGGCTTGCAGTCATCCGGTCTGGCGGTGTGCCGCCGAATTTCCGGTGGGTGGTTCCCAGTATGCCGCCTTGTTTACCTCTCGGAACCGAACGTGCCGGTCCTTCAAGGAGGAGTTCCATCAGCTTGGCCGTGAAGTTCTCTCGGAGTTGATGCGCCGGTACGGCCGAAGCTTCTCCATTTATTATGTCATTGAATCAAGCGAGGCAAGACCTCTATCACGCGCCTACCTAAAGGCCGGAACGGCGGCGTTCCATGCGGTGTTCTCCGGCCGGGAGATGCTGGTATGTGCGGACGACCTGCCGCTGCCGGTCGACGGCGGCAGCAGGTCGCATCGTCAAGTCCGGTTCGACACGTTACATGAGGAAATGAAGCAACCAGGCACAGCGAAATGGAAAGCACTATCCGGGAGTTGTTTGAGGAAGTTTGCCTTCCCTATTGGGACATGCGGGGCTTGTACGAGGTGCTCGGCGGGCTCAACGGAATGCTGGATGAATTCCGGGCGAAACGGGGTCTTCCTAAACTGGATCCGCTGGATCCGCTGACCGGTGAACCGGTTTACCACATCGACGATATTGTGCACCGCTATGTCCGGCTGTTTGGCGACACGGTGTCGAGTTCCTCCGCTTTGAGCGGAATTTCCGGCAAACTGGTCAAGGCCATGCGATACATTCACGAGCATTATCAAGATGATATCGGCACCGAAGACGTTTCGGCCGCAACCGGGTTCAGCGCTTCCTACCTCCATCAACTGTTCAAGCGTGAGCTGGATCGAACGTTTCTCGATTACTTGACGGAATTCCGCGTAGAGCAAGCCAAACGGATCCTCCGTACGGAAAATACCAAGATGGCGCACGTTGCGACAAGGGTCGGGTATCGTTCGCCTCAGCATTTCAGCCAAGTATTCAAAAGATTGACCGGAACGCTTCCCCATCAATATAGAGACGGAGGCGGACGGAATTGAGAAGTTTGCGCACACTCATTTTACAAAGAATCTTGATCGTGGCCACCGCAAGCTTCCTGTTATCGGCGGGGTTCACGTACTATTACTACCAGAACCTGTTGGTCGGGCAAATGCTTCGCGACGACGGGGCCAAGCTCAAGCAAACGGTCAGGCAGCTTCAGTACATGGCGGACGATATCGTGAACTTCTCGGCATCCTTGAGCATTTCCGGCGAACTTCAGTCTTTCTTCAAAACGTACGGTAAGCTCGATACTTTCGACAAATTTGCGAAGCTGATGGATACGTTCAATTACTTGAACGACAATAAAGGGCTGCGCAAGGAAGTGATGAACTTCGCATTGGTGATGCCCGGCGGAGAAACTTTCTGGAGCGAAGCCCGTTATGACGATTACTTCGCGGAGCGAATGAAAGAGAAGTGGTATCAGAACGCTCGAGAGTCTGGCCAAACCAACGCATTCAGCGAACCGCATCCGATTTTTTTCAACGCGACCAAGCAAAGTATGACGATCAGTTATATCGTGAAAATAAAGGACGTTCAAGTATCAGGCAAGGAAATCGGGGAAATGATTCTCAATCTGGACTACAGCAGTTTTGAATCGCTGCTTGCGTTTGCCAGTTCGGACTTTGACGGATTTATCTGGATCAACGACCGCGGCGATACGTTGTTTGAGGACTCGAAGTCCGCAGAGAACCTAAGCCGATTGACCGCGCACGCCTCGCGGGGCACCGCGGACGGACCGGTGAAAATACCGGGAGGTTATCTGACGGCCCAACGGGTCGACGGCAGCAATTGGACGCTCGTATCTTTCACATCGAATCATTCGCTGATGGTTCGAAGTAAAGTCGTGCTTTACTTACTTGCGGTATTTTCGCTGACCAGCACTGTGTTGATTCTTGTGCTGATGATGCCGGCCATTCTAAGGATCACAAAGCCCATTATGCAGCTATATAATGCGATGAACGTCGTTTCTAGCGGAAACCTGCAAACGTCTGTGACTATCCGGACGGGCGACGAACTCGAAAAGCTCGGACAGGGATTTAACCGGATGATCGAACAGCTGCGCGTCCACTTGGAAGAATCGATCCGGTATGAACAGGAAAAGCGGAAAATGGAGCTGGAGCTTCTGCTTTCGCAATTTAACCCTCATTTTGTCTATAACACTTTAAATGCCGTCATCTATATGGCCCGAAAACAGGGAAATGACGATATCGTGCGCATGGTCGGCTCATTCATTCGGATTTTGCAGGATGCGGTGAACAAAGGGGGGGATCAGGCCTTGATCCCCCTGCGGGACGAGGCGGCGATCCTTCGCGATTATATCGCCATCCAATCTTACCGGTATACGGACATGTTCGAGGTGGAATGGGACATAGACGAGTGCACGCTGGATTGCCTCATTCCGCGTTATCTCATTCAGCCCTTCGTGGAAAATGCGATTTTTCATGGGATCTGCCCGAAAGAAACAGCCGGCACGATCCGCATTTCGGTCTGCCTGGACCGCAGCAGGCTGCGCATCTCCGTGGACGATGACGGCGTAGGCATTGAACAAGAGCGGCTGGCTCACATTTGGGACCATAGGCAAAATGCCGGAAAAGACGGTCTGAGGCATATCGGCTTGTCCAACACTCGAACCCGTTTGGAACATTTGTTCGGGGGACAGGCTGTACTCGGGATGCACAGTGAACCTGGGAAAGGAACGAAGGTCATGATCGAAGTGCCGGCCCAATGGCAGGAGAACGAAGCGGAGATCGGGCGGACTCCTGGAATCGCGTAAGTACTCTTCCGATTTTTCCCCAAAAGCGGTAAGGTTTCCATTTGAGGTCAATATCATTCCCGATTGGAAATTGTTGTTTTATAATGGAGGTATCGCGACGCACGATCATTCGGGAGTGAAGGGCGGACAATTCAATGCAAACAGATGTAATAACAGAGCAGATCGGCCGGATTCGCAGCCAAATTGGACAAGTGATCGTAGGCAAGGAAAGGACTGTGGATCTCATGCTTGCCGTCCTGTTTGCCGGCGGTCACGCGCTGCTCGAAGATGTGCCGGGTACAGGTAAGACGCTGCTCGCCAAGACCTTTGCGAAGACTCTGGACTGCTCTTTTAAAAGAATTCAGTTCACGCCGGATTTGCTGCCGTCGGATTTGAGCGGCATCAACTTCTTCAGTCCCAAAACGGGAGATTTCGAATTCCGTCCCGGACCTGTGTTTACAAACATTCTGCTCGCGGACGAGATTAACCGGGCGACACCTCGTACCCAATCCAGTCTTCTCGAGTGTATGGAAGAAAGACAGATTACGATCGACGGCGCAACTCACCCGCTGGATGCGCCTTTCCTGGTGCTGGCTACCCAGAACCCGGTCGACAATCAGGGCACATTCCCGCTGCCGGAGGCGCAGCTTGACCGGTTCATGATGCGGATCCGAATGGGATACCCGACCTTCGAGGAATCGGTCGACATTCTTACACGCTTCCGGGGGGACAATCCCCTGACGCGTGTAACGCCGTCGATCGAGAAGTCCACTTTGTTGGAAATTTCCCGTTTCGCCTCTTCCGACGTTCGGATCGGAGAGGAACTGCTTGAATATATCGTTCGGTTGGCCGAAACGACTCGAAACCATCCGGAAGTCGCACTGGGCGTCAGCCCCCGGGGAAGCCAAGCGCTCCTTCGCGCTTCGCAGGCGTATGCGCTTGTCCAAGGAAGGGATTACGTTACACCGGACGATATCAAAACTTTAGTGCCGTCTGTATGGGCGCATCGTCTGATGCTGAGGCAACCGATGCACGGCCGGGGCGAGAGGGCGGAGCACTTATTGACGCGTCTCCTGGGCGAAGCCGAAGTCCCGGCGGAGCCGGCCGTCTTGTGGGAACGCGGGTAAGCCGGCATGCCATTTTACTTAGTCGTCCTGTACGGCATCCTTTTGCTGCTCGTCCTCGGGTGGACCTACCGCACACGCGCCTTAAAACATGTGACCTATGAACGATATTTCTCACACAGCACGGCTTACGAAGGCGATCGGATCCAATTGGTGGAACGAATCGCAAACCGTAAAGCGCTGCCCGTCCCTTGGCTCCGGTTGGAATCGCTTCTGTCCCGGGATCTTGTCTTTGGCCGGCAGGCGAACTTCGATGTCAACAGCGGCGAGAAATATCAAAACCATTTTAGTTTGTTCAGTTTGCGCCCTTATCGACAAATTGTCCGCCGTCACGAAGTTCTTTGCAGCAAAAGGGGAGTTTACACCCTGCCGTCGGCGACGATGACGGCAGGTGAACCGCTTGGCCTGGTCCACGTTGTCAAGCGGTTCCCGCTTTCACTTACGCTGCTGGTGTTTCCCCGGGAGGTTCCGTATCCGGATTTGCCGCTTCCCAGCCACAGCTGGCTTGGTGATCTCACCGTCAAACGATGGATTGTCGAGGATCCGTTCCTAACCGCAGGTGTCCGCGAGTATCAATCCGGCGACTCCTTCCGTTCGGTCAACTGGAAAGCGACGGCACGCACCGGCTCCATGCAGGTTCATCAGAGAGATCATACCGCCGACCACCACTTGATGATTTGCCTGAACTTCGAAGTGACCGCCTCGATGTGGAACACCGTAACGCAGCCCGAGCGTATCGAGCTTGGCATTCGTTATGCCGCCACCATTGCCGGTTATGCGATATCACACGGGATAGAAACCGGTCTTCTGTGCAACGGTTGGGAGCAGGGAGAAGCGAAGATCCCTGTCCATATCCCTCCGATGGGCGGTGCTCTCCAACATGAGCAGTTGCTTGCATCGTTAGCCAAGCTTCAGCTGGAATCCGCAGCGAATATGGACTATATGCTGGATCGTGAGACGGAGGCCGGCACAACCCAAACCGACTTCCTCATCATCACCTGTCATCGCGGAGACAAACTGACTGCAGCTGCCGAACGGATTAGACGACTCGGAAACGGGGTAGATTGGTTGGACATTCCGGAAGAACGGGGAGGGGAATCCAATGCGTCCCACAACTGACCGGCGACTCTTCCGTGCCGCAGTCGGGAGAGCTGCGGCAGCGGTTTATGAATGCTGGATGTTATTTCCCGCGTGGCTGCTGGCCAATCGCTTGGAACTCCCAGCCGTTCTTCTTGGGCAATGGCTTCTTGTTGCCGTCGTTCTATCCATGTTCGCTGCGGCGGCCAGTGAATGGTGGCATGTCAGGTGGCAGAAGGTGTTGGCATCCGCGGTCATAGCCGGCGGAGCTGTGTGGCTCGGCGGAGGAGGCTGGGCTATCGTCGGAGGCGTGCTTTTATTGCTCGCCATGATTCAGGGGTTTACCGTTGTTTATCGATATGGGCATATCGCCTGGATGTGGGCAGGCGTCCTGATCTCTTTCATCGCCAGCATTGCCGTACACGCCGCGCCTGTATGGCACCACCTATCAGGACCAGTTCTGGCAGGGGGAATTGTAAACCTTGCTGCGGCGCTGTTTCACTGGAATCACCAGCACTTAAAGACAGTCGCGCTAGCCGACGACGATTCCCGCCGCATTCCTGCAGAACTAATGC
>JAQBPQ010000198.1 GCA_028287445.1 Cohnella sp. | reverse complement strand
GATCATACGGCTCCCGGAGGTCAGGCGCATGGTTCGCTGTCGGATGAAGATTTGGCGGAATGGCTCCACAGACTGCAAACGGTTAAGGCAGCCGAAATCACATGCGGTATACATATACAGCCAAGCGATCCGGTGCTGACCAACGGCCCTGCCTTGCTGCGTAAGGGCAGGAAACTTTCGAGACGCTGCTTCCGCTGTATCGCCTGGCAGCCGGCTCCATGTAATGCAAAAGGGTTATCCCGGACGATTGTCCGGGATAACCCTTTTGCATTGGCGAAAACCAGCCTGGAGCACGGCTATTTCGCGTATCTCCACCCTATGTGCCCGCAATCGAGCTCCGTTACGCGGCTTTTCCGCGTATCTCGACCCTATGTGCCCGCAATCGTGCCCCGTTACGCGGCTTTTCCGCGTATCTTCGTCTCCTACCCTTCGAGCCATACCGTCTTCGCGGAGCCCGGCGACCGGCTCCTTTGCGGAGCTTCCATGTCGGGATACCCGACAAAGATGAACCCGACCACTTCATCCCCAGGTTCCAACTTCAGCGCTCGCGCCGTGGCCGGATGATAAGCCGCATCGCCCGTCCGCCATATCGCGCCCAGCCCATTGGCATGAGCAGTCAGCAGCAGGTTCTGCACGGCGGCATGCACCGCCGCAAGTTCTTCGGCGCGCACGACCCGCGGAGCATCGGATGGTTTACACACCGCAGCGATCACGACCGGTGACCGGAACGCATTCTGCTCTGCGCGGCGCAACCGCTCTTCTCTTTCCTCGGCCGTCTCTTCCTTCTTGTTCTCTCCGGCGATTTCCGCGTACGCTCTGCCGAGATTGCGCCGTCCCTCCCCGGTCATAACCATGAAATTCCATGGCTCGGTATGAAAATGATTCGGCGCCCAAACGGCCGCCTCGATGATTCGCTCCACCAGTTCCCGCGGCACCGGCTCATCCTTCACCTTGCCGATGCTGCGCCTTGTTCGAATCGCTTCTTCCACGTTCATAAGAAATATCCCCTTCCTGAAATCGACATGCTGACCTACAGCGTAACAAAAGAACGGCATCCGCCACAAGTTCCAAACATCCTTGCCTCGCCTCTGACAGTAAAAATCGGAAGCCCGCAAGGGCTCCCGATCCTAGTCCGCCATCTCGGCGGCGCTATATTACATAAGCTTGAGCAGCGACTTGCTGTTGCTTGGCAGCACGGCGCTGGCGCGCAGATTTGCGGAAGAACAACAACTCATAAATACAAGGAACGATTACCAGCGTGAGCAGCGTGGCCACGATCAAACCGCCGATCACGACGATGGCCAAGCTTTTCGAAACGATGCTTCCGCTCTCGGACGAGCCGAAGACGAGCGGCAGCATGGCGCAGACCGTAGCGATCGCGGTCATCAGAATCGGCCGCATCCGGGTACCTGCAGCTTCGAGCAGCGCCTCGCGGATGGTCATCGTTTCTTCATTGTGATGGACACGGTCGATCAATACGATCGCGTTCGTGACGACGATACCCACAAGCATGACGACGCCGAACACGGCGGTAAAGTCCGGTGTCACGCCCCCGATCAACAGGCCGAGAACGGCGCCGATCGGAACGAATAGCAGCGACGACAGGATGGCGATCGGAGCGCGCAACGTTTTGAACGTGATGACCATGATCAAATACACGATTCCGATCGAGACAAGCATCATCATGAACAAGCTCGAGAAGTCGCCCGACTGGTCGGCCGATGCGCCTCCCACGCTAATCTTGACACCTGCCGGCGGCTTCATTTTCGCCATTTCCTTGGTGATTTTATCACCCACGATGGACAGTTGGCTCGGTTCTACCGAAGCGCTGATCCGGACATAACTCTTACCGTCTTTGTGGTAATACTTGGTGGCTTTCTCGGATTTGACCCACTGAGCCACACTGGAAACTGGCTGAGGTCCTTTATCGGTCATGATCGTCAAATTCGACAGTTCGTTTTCCGTTTTCGGCGATAACGCCGGCTGCAGCATGACCGACAACGGTTGTCCGCTGACGTTCAGCGTGCCGATCGGCATCGCATTCAGCATGCCCTGCAGTTGTTGGGCAATATCGCCGGCTTTGGCTTGAGTCGCATCCACTTCGAGCGTATAAACGGTCTTCTTCTCTTCCTGATTGCTTTGTACTTTGAGCACATCTTTGATCGGTTTGATTTTGGCCATCACTTGATCGGCCATTTTGGTGATTTGCTGCAAATCGTCTCCGGTGACGTCAACGAAAACTTGAGTAGAGCTGCCGCCTCCGAACAGATCCCCTTTGCCTATGTTCAGGTTGGCGCCGGGAAAGTTATTGCGTTCGGCTTTCACCGCGTCCATTACTTTCTGCGCGTCGGCCCCCTTTTTCATGGCGATGGTGTAGGTGACAAGTGTCGGAGATTGAACCTGTCCCCATTTAGCCGAGTCCGCGCTGTTGCCCATTCCCATGCTGACCCAATCTTGGCCTTGCTGTTTCATCAGAATCGCTTCGAGCTTCTTGCCGTTTTCCAGCAGTTGATCAACCGGCGTATCCGGTTTGTATTCCAGCGTAGCGGTCAAATTGGCCGCTGACGAGGAATCGATCGCGCCTTTAGGCATCGAGAAGTAAATCCCTAAGGAACCGACCAGCAAGACTAATGCAATGACAATGGGAACGGCTTTAAACCGCAAATTCCAATGAAGGAAGTTAATAAAACGTTTCGAAGGCTTATGTTCTTTGATTTTGGCATTCTTGAGTACGCCGGCGCTAAGAAGCGGAACAACCGTCAGTGCGACCAGAAGCGAAGAAATGAGCGAGTACGTAACCGTCAATGCGAACGGCAGCAGGAACGATTGCAGCGAGCCTTTCAGCAGTCCCATCGGCAAGAATACCGCGACGGTTGTCAAAGTGGACGCCGTAATGGCTCTCGACATTTCACCGGTGGCTTCGATCACGAGCCCCACGGAGAAGCGGTCCTTCTGCAGCCGACGGAATATATTCTCGATGACGACGATACTATCGTCTACCAAACGTCCGACCGCAACCGCGACGCCGCCGAGGGTCAAAATATTCAGCGTAACGCCGGACATGTCCAGCAAGTACAGAGTCAGGGCAAGAGACAACGGAATCGACACGACCGTGACTAGCGTTGCCCGGATGTTGCGCATGAACAACAGAATGACAATCGCGGCGAACAAGGCACCCATTAACACTTCCCGCATCATGCTGTTCACGGAATGTACGACCTGGTCGGCGGTGCTCATAATGAGCCGCAGATGCACGTCCTTATTTTCTTTGGACAGGGTATCTACCATCGTCTTCACACCATTACCCACCGTAACCGCGTTGGCATTCGCGCCCTTGCTGACGACAATCATAAGTGCCGGTTTCCCATCGAGACGATTGACGCTTTCCGTGTCGGGCACGAGTTTCACATCGGCCACATCCCCTAGAGCGACGCCGCCCCCAACCGGAAGCTTCTTGAGAGAATCTATGTCCTTCAGATTCGCGGAGACATTCAAGTTCACGATTGTGCCGTCCAGCGGTTTCTCTCCAATGGATGCAGAAGCGTCCCGCCCTTGCAGAACGCCGTACAGCGCTTGAAACGGTACGCCTTTGGCCTTCAGCTTAGCAACGTCCGGTACGACGCTGATTTTGGGCATTGACTTGCCGGACAGTTGAACGCTGCCAACACCGTCGATTCCGCGGAATGCATCCACAACGCGCTGTTCCTGCTTTTCTTTATCCGCGTCCGATAGGTTGTCGTTGGCGAACGTTAATGTGACAAACGAGATCGGGATCATCGAGGTGTTGTACTGGATCACGTAAGGCGGCGACACCCGTTCCGGCAGCTTCACGGCATTGACCGCCCGCTCGACTTCGGATTTCGCTTCCTTCATGTCCGTTTTGGAATCAAAGTTCAAGTTCATTTGAGTAAACCCGTCTCCCGACGTGGAGAAAACGTTCGTTTTCCCTTTGACGCCGGCTACCGATTGCTCCAGCGGGTTGGTAACCGACTGCTCCATGGACGAAGCATCGTAACCCGGCCCCACAACGGTCACCGTTACTTGCGGGTTATCCGCCTCCGGTAAAAATTCCATTGGCAGCTTGAAGTAACTGAACACACCCATGCCCAAGATCATAATGATCAAGAGTATCATAGCTGCTTTGTTGCGAAATGCTCCTTGAATAAACGATTTCAAAATGGTTTCCCCTTCCGCTCCAACGGATTTCTTTTCTCTTCGTGATCAGCATAGCAAATCCGGCGTGCAGCCGAACAAGGGCTATAGACCGGACTTCGACCTGGACTTCGGACGGAGAACTTTTCCGGCTGAAGTCTCTCACTTTATCGTAGTGTCCGTATGTGAACGCAATATGAATTACTGGCAAAAACTCGGATGTTTGTCAACGCCATAATGGCGGATTGATAAAGAAACTATAAATAACTTTTTACCTAGGTATATGTAAAAAGTGCCCTCCGTATAGAGCCGGCACGAACCGGATCGTACGAAAGGCACTTATCCTCCAAATGAAAGGCTAGAGTCTTTACACGGCCGTCCCGGTATTCCGCCGCTCGAGCCTGCGGAATTGACCAAGCAGGGCCAGCGCTGCCAGAGACAACGCGCCGGAGACGATGTAGGGAAGCCAGGAAGCATACACGAGCAAGGCTGATCCGAGCAGCGGACCGATGATCCGGCCCAGGCTGTCCATGGATGAAGAAAGCCCGGAGGCGACACCTTGTTCCACCGTCGTTTTCTGCGTAATCAGGGACGTGACGCAAGGACGGAGCAGCGCGTTGCCCACGCCGAACACGCACACATATACAGTCGCCATGATCCAGCTGTGTGCGGTTAATAGTAGGAAGAACCCCACGGCCGAAATCACCAGTCCCACGGCAATGTAGCCTTTTTCCTGTCCCTTTTTAACCCGCCGCCGGACGATACCGCCCTGTACCAAGGCTCCTACCAGGCCACATAAGAAAAACATATAACCGACTTTAAGAGGGGTTACGTTAAATCGCTCCATACCGTAAAATTGCAGGGTCGCTTCCAGAATGGAGAGCGAGAACGTCACGAAAAATCCGAGGATGTATAAGTATTGGAGCGCCCCTCGGAATGCCGTCCAGCGGGACACTTTTTTCTTGGCTGCCGTCGCTGCTCTCTTTTCCGGTGTCAGCGATTCGGTCAGTTTAGCCCAGCCTGCGAGAAAAGTAAGGAACGACAATCCCGCTGCCGCGAAAAAAGGCGTATGATGCGAAACTTGGCTGAGCAAGCCTCCGAAAATGGGGCCGAAGGTAAAGCCCATCCCGATGCTCATGCCGACCACCGCCATCCCCTTGGTGCGGTCTTCTTCGGTGGTGATATCCGCCACGTATGCGACGATGCAAGCCGTTACGGCGCCGGAGAAAAATCCGCCCAGCAATCTGGAAATATACATCAGAGTCAGGTTGTCGCCCGACAAGCCGAATAGCAGAAAACTCAAGCTGAACCCGAATACGCCGATCAGGATGACGGGCCGGCGGCCGATCCGTTCTGATAAACTGCCCCATACCGGACTCAGAAGAAACGACATCAAGGAATATAACGTCAACATCCAACCGTTGTGCCATTTTGCGGCATACGGGCTGACATCCGACACGATCTGGGGCAGGACCGGAATAATAATGCCGAAGCCCACGAATACCGTAAACAGCATGAACGCCACGATGATCAATCTGCTTTTCACTGCG
>JAQBPQ010000176.1 GCA_028287445.1 Cohnella sp. | reverse complement strand
CCGACGGCAGCGTCAGTGGTCTGAAGCTAGCCGACTGTAGCGTGAGCGGCGTCAAGCTGGCAGATGGCTCCGTGACGGAAGAGAAACTGGCCAACGGCAGCGTCAGTGGTCTGAAGCTGGCCGACGGCAGCGTGAGCGGCGTCAAGCTGGCGGATGGCAGTATAAGCGAACAGAAACTGGCCGACGGCAGCGTGAGCGGTGTCAAGCTAGTGGTTGGCAGTATAAGCGAAGAGAAGCTGGCTGACGGCAGCGTGAGCGGCGTCAAGCTGGTAGATGGCAGTGTAAGCGAAGAGAAGCTGGCTGACGGCAGCGTGAGCGGCGTCAAGCTGGTAGATGGCAGTGTAAGCGAGGAGAAGCTGGCCGACGGCAGCGTGAGCCGCGTCAAGCTGGCAGATGGCTCAGTGACGGAAGAGAAACTGACCAACGGCAGCGTCAGCGGCGTGAAACTGGCGGATGGCAGTGTAACTGAGGAGAAGCTGGCCGACGGAAGCGTGAGCGAAGAAAAATTGTCTGCAGGGGTCAGGGAGTTGCTGTCGTTTGTTGAGAACTCTACCGCTACAACGACATTGCCTCCGAGTGCACCTCCTGTGGTCCAAGAATTGGCGGAGGGGAGCGTCACCCGTGCGCTCCTGGCGGACGGTAGCGTGGACAGTGCCAAACTGGCTCAAGGCAGTGTGTCGGTGGAGCACCTGGCCTTCTTGCCGATCGCAGCCCGGTTAACTGGCGTTTCCTTGGCATACGGCACCGTACCGTACGCTTTTCAGGGAGCAAATGAATCCCTCGAACTGACGGTTCGGTTTGACACCCCATTCACCCACGATTCCTACGTTTTGTTTTCGATGACGGACAGCATCTCCTGCAGTTGTTTTCTACAAGCCAAACGGGAAGGGGAAGCGGTACTTCAAGTCATCCGCACCCGTCTCGGTCCGGAGCCGCACGGACACATCCAATGGGTTGCGATCGGACAGTGAGAGATACGTCGTATTCGGCAAAGCCGGCCTGCTGCGGGGTGCAGAGGGGCCGGCTTTTCGCCGCTGCGAACCGTACATATGCCGTTGCGGATGGACACGTTACACATACAATGTCATGTATACCGTTGCCCGAACCTGATAGATCACGCGAGTTCCATCCGGCACTTTGATGGTGTGTCACTACACGCTCATCTATCACGAAGGCAGCGCAAGCTTTCGCAAGGAGGGCTCCGACAAACAGCAAGCGCTGGTCGAGCGCAATTATCGGCTGTTCAAGGACAAATGGCGGCTCGATCCGCGCGCTATCATCTGTTGAAGGAGGTATGGCGTTGAAAGCTGTCATTTTGGCGGGCGGGATCGGAACCCGGCTCAAGCCGCTCACCTTTTGGACGAATAAATACCTGCTTCCGGTCGGGACTTACCCGATGATTTGCCATGGGGTCGCGAAGCTTCGGGAAGCGGGTTTTCGAGATTTGATCCTCGTCACGAGCCGAACGGCACTAGGGGGATTCGCAGATGTACTCGGCAGCGGACGCGACTGGGGCGTGTCTCTGACGTATGTGGTGCAGGAAGAGGCAGGGGGCATCGCGCAAGCGCTGGAGCTGGCCCGTCCGTTAATCGCTCCCCGCGAGAAGTTCGCGGTTCTGATCGGCGACAATTTGTTCGAGGAGAGCTTGCGGCCTTATCGGGAACAGTACGAGCGGCAGAAGGACGGTGCCATGGTGCTGGTCAAAAAAGTCGCCGATCCGCGCCGATACGGCGTTCCCATGCTGGATCCGGACAGCGGTCGGATCTTGCGGATTGAAGAAAAGCCGGAGAACCCGTCCTCTTCTTTTTGCGTGATTGGATTGTATTTTTACGACCAGGAAGTATTTGACGTCATCGACCGGATCAGCCCCTCTTACCGCGGAGAAATGGAAATCACCGATGTGAACAACGCCTACTCTGCTGCGGGAAGGTTGCAATTTGGAGAATTGCAGGGCTGGTGGACGGATGCGGGAACGTTCGAATCGCTGGAAGACGCGGGCAAAAGGCTCAAGGGGGCTTTGCCTTGAAACTCGACAAAACAAAGCGAAAAGCCGCACGAACCGGCTTCCGGAAAGGTTATAGCATTGGACGCCAACAAGGGACGCAAGCGGCGCAGAAACAATTCGGCACCTTTTTTGAAGGCACCAGCATCATCATCCCTACGTACAACCAACGGCATCTGTTAAAGAAATGCATCGGCAGCATCATGGACAACACGGATTTACCTTATGAAATCGTGGTGGTGGACAACGCTTCGACAGATGGAACCGGCGCCTTTTTGCAAGAGATGGGCGGACAGGTAAGATTCCGGGTGTTGGACTCGAACCGGGGTTTCGCCGGAGCCGTCAATGTCGGATTGATGATGGCCAAGGGCCGGACGCTCGTCCTGCTCAACAACGATACGCTCGTGACGCACCATTGGCTGGACAATATGCTCCGCTGTCTGGACAGTGACAGTCAGATCGGCATGGTCGGCCCGGTCACCAACTACATCGCAGGCGATCAGCGCATTCACGTTTCCTATCGTCGGACGAAGGATATGCCGGCTTTCGCCCGCAAATACAACCGGTCGGATCCGAAGCTTTGGCAGCGGACCGACCGACTGACGGGTTTTTGCCTGCTATTCCGGCGGGAGTTGTTCGAACAAGTCGGATTTTTCGATGAAGGTTATGAAATCGGCAACTTCGAGGACGATGATTATAACATCCGGGTTCGGCTCCTGGGCAAAAGCCTTGTTATCGCGAAAGATACCTTCATTCATCAATGCAGCAGCACAAGTATGAAAGCACTGGACGAACGGATTCAGGAAATCAATGATCGCAACCATCTGTTTTTCGTGGGCAAATGGAACAACCCTTTTGAGTGGGTCGAGCGGGCTCGCCAATACTCGGCTTTTCAGCAGGGCACACTTCCTCACGTCGCGGTTTATTATCCGGAACGCATCGCCGTGCAAGGAATGGGGTCCACCGTATATTGGATCGAAAATGGAGAGCGCCATCCGCTGAGGGGCACGCTGTCTTTTCCTGCCGTCCGGGTGTCCCAAGTCGATTTGCGCCGGTGGCCGCTCGGAGAACCGGTCGATTATGAAACGGCGGAACGGGAATGCCGGGGGCTGCACCGCACGACGGATACGATCACCGGCGTTGTGCTGTTGCCTGACGGAACCCCGTATCACGTAGAAGGGAACCGGGTTCGCCGCATCATCAGCCGATCTGCGATGGAAGCATGGAACTTGCACTTAAAGCCGGTGCGCACGGTTTCGCCGAAAACGCTTTTCTCATGGGAGAGCGGGCTTCCGATAACTGCTCCGCCGCTGCTTCGGCAGTCATTATGAAGGAATCGCCGTCGGCCGCTGGACCGGCGCTTTTTGATGTGGCAAGCGCCGAGCGGGGGCATATGCTGAAGGACACCCGGGAGTCCCGGGCACGCCGATAAGGGACGAGGCGGACGCTCATCCGCGATTCGACGGACTTGCCGGCTTGCTGGATAGTTCCTCCCAAGTGACCAAAAGCGCATGGTGATGGGGGCCGGCTGGCGCCTGACGAAGCGGGGAAAGCCGGTTCCGCCGTGGCTGGGTCATGGAGTTTATTCCGGCCGGAAGCGACAAGCTGGGGGTGTGAGTTGAATTGAAACACAAGGCGACTCGCTCTCCGTCGGGCGTCCGGCGGAAGGTGGGGTCTGGGACCAGACGAAAACGTAAAACCGTCCTCAGCCAGTCTCGAAGAAACGAAATCGAAGCTTCACGCTTGGTGTATCGGCATGCTTTCAAACATGCGTATAACAAAGGGTACAATGCCGGCTTCTCCCAAGGATTCGAGGACGGGCATTTGCTGGCTTACGAGCAGCCGGTTTAGGAGCGTGTGAGGAGTCGCAGAAAATCAACTGTTGACGAATTTTGGAATTTTTTCTTATAATGATATCAATCAACCGAATACCGGAATGAGCGAGGAAGCACCCGCGGAGTGAACAACCCACGACGGACGTGCTTTCTTTTTTTGTTTATATAGCGCGAAAATCGGACGAAAAGGTGGCGTGGATGATGAGAAAGTGGCATGGCATGGTACTGATCATAATGGCTTTACTGGCTGTGTTGGGTGGACAAGCCGGGATAGCGGCGGCCGAGGACAACGCGGCGACTGCTGCGGATTTCAAAGACATTGAGGGGCATTGGGCCAAGGCGGTCATTCAGGATATGGCCGGCAAGGGGCTCGTTTCTGGTTTCCCGGACGGCACGTTCCGGCCGAACGACTCGGTGACCGTGGCCGAGTTCATTCGGATGATCTTGATGTGCCTCACCGAGAAAGATGAAACCGGGCGGGTTTGGTGGGCGAAAGACAAGCTGAGCTTGCTTCCTGAGTGGGGTTATTCATTCATTAACAATGCCACGACAAGTTTTGAATCGGGACAACCTTGGTACCAAAACTATGTTTTAACGGCAAAAAATCTTGCACTTGTACAAAATGAATACGATGCCCGTTATAACGAAGTGCTCACTCGTGAAAGAGCAGCAGCTATGGTGGGCAAACTTG
>JAQBPQ010000151.1 GCA_028287445.1 Cohnella sp. | reverse complement strand
GGAATCGGTACGCCGATATTCGAAATATTGCGATGTATTTCTTCCTCGCCGATTTCCTTGAATGTCACATGGACCGTCGTTTCCGTAATTCCGTACATGTTGATGAGTTTCGTCCCCGGATATTTGGCAAACCAATCCTTGAGCAAGACCGGCTTCAGCGCTTCTCCCCCGAACACCACGTACCGGATCTGGAGCTGCTTGCCTTGTTCCGTTAACTCGCGCTGGATCAGCGAAGAAAAGGCGGTTGGCGTCTGATTCAACACCGTGATCTTCTCCCGAATTAATAGTTCCCGGAACTCGCTGGGCGATTGGGCAATATGCTGCGGCACGACGACGAGCTTACCGCCGTACAGAAGAGCGCCGTACATTTCCCAGACGGAGAAATCGAAGCAGAAGGAGTGATACATGGTCCAAGCGTCTTTTTCACTAAACGTGAAAGGCAATCTGTCGTTGATCATCAGACGGATGACATTCCGGTGGGTGATCATGACCCCTTTGGGCTTCCCCGTGGTGCCGGAGGTGTAGATAATGTAGCTGAGGTCGTCCGGCGAATTGACCGGTTCCAGCTCCGCATCATCTCCCAGAACGGATGCCATCGCGCTGAAATCAAGCCTATCGCCCGTGAAATCCACTTGATCCGCCAAATGTTTCTGCGCGAGGAGGATCCGGGTTCCGCTGTCTTCCAACATAAATCGGATGCGGTCCTGCGGGTAGGACGGGTCGATCGGCAGGTACGCCCCCCCTGCCTTGAGAATGGCAAGCATGCCGACAATCATCTCCATCGATCGTTCCGCCATCAGTGCGACAATAACGTCCGGGCCAACACCCTTTCCGCGCAGAACGCGGGCGAGCCGGTTCGCATCTGCGTTCAACTCGCGATAGGTCAATTGTCGATCGCCCAACACCACCGCGACCCGGTCAGGCACTCGCCTCACTTGTTCCTCGAACGATTCGTGGATCGTCTTCTCCTGCGGATAAGACGCCTCTTTGGCCTCTTGATACGTCTCCAGAAGTTCCACTTTTTCTACATCCGTTAAAAAGTCCACCTGGCTGATGAGAGTCTCCGGGTTACGGACTGCCTCCTTCATCATTCGGCTCAAATGTCCGGCTGCCTTCTCTATCCACATCTGGTCATATACCGAAGCGTTATACATCATTTTGATCGTCCATTGATCACCCGGAAAAGCGATCAGATTGAAGTCGTAATTCGTCTGCTCGAACGTTCCGGCGACCTCCGCGGAAAAACCGAGCCGCTGCTCAAAACTTCCATTTTCGAGCTCACGGTCGAGCGGATAATTCTCGAATGCAAGAAGATGGTTGATCAATTGATGCTGCACAGCGCAGCGATTCTGAATCTCGTAAAGCGGGACATAGTCGTGCTGCTCCGCTTCGAGCGCGTTGTGCTGCAAGGAAAGGAATAGATCGGCGAAAGTCGTGTGCTTGTCCATCTGTAAGCGCACCGGTATGGTGTTTATGAACAATCCCGCCATGTTTTCGATTCCAGGGATCACCGAAGGCCGCCCCGAAACCACGGTTCCGAATACGACATCGCCGGTATTGTTGTATCTGGCGAGCAAGGCTCCCCATACGGCTTGGAACAAGTTCGGTGCCGTCACCTGATAACGGTTGGCTGCCTGCTTGATCGAGGAGACCAGCTCTTCGTCCCAAACGAAAGTGAATTGTTCGTTCCGGTACGGTGCATTGGACGACTGAGGATTCCCATTAGGCAGCGACGTGAACTGTTCGAAGCCGTCCAAACGCTTTTGCCAATAAAGAAGCGCTTCTTCTTTGTCCTGTTTTTCCAGCCATTTGATATAGTCGGCATACGGTCTTTCCGGTTCGTCCGACGGGTTCTGCAAGGACCGGTACCTCTCATAAGCGTGAAACAGCTTTTTCATCACGATGCCCAAGCTCCAGCCGTCCATCAAAATATGGTGGTTGCTCCATACGAGATGATAGGATTTCTCCGCCAGTTGGAACAGAGCAACCCGAAACAGCAAATCTTTGGCTAACTGAAATCCTTTCGACTGATTTTCCCTTGTGTAGGCAAGTAAGCGTTGTTGCTGTTCTTCAGGTGCCATAGGGGAAAGGTCCTCATATTGGATGCTCGCCTGGCGGTCCGCCAACACGACTTGCCGCGGGCGCTGAAGCTTCTCATGGACGAATACCGTACGAAGAATATCATAAGAATCGAGCAGATGCTGGACGCTTTTCTCCAAAATGTCCCGATCTAAATGTCCGGAAATGCGCAGCTCCAATTGCGTGAAATAAAACGAAGCTTCCGGGTTCAGTGCGGAATGATACATCATTCCTTCCTGCATCGGCGTCAACGGATACACTTTTTGAATCGTCTGTCGGCTCATCTTGCACACCATCCTTATGTGTTAGACACTCAAAGAATTTCCTGCAAACTGTCAAGCTCCTCCAAGGTGAGTTCGTCGTCTCCCAGATCGCTTGGTGTAAGTTCCCGCCCTTCTTGTGTTAAGCAGTGCTCCATCAGATCCAGCAACTCTGTTTTGAATCGGTTGCGGAGACGGACGATCGATTGTTCTTCAAAAACAAGCGAGTTGTAAGTGATGGTCATATTCAGAACGCCGTCCTCGATGGCACCGACGATATCGATCGGGTGCATCCTTTCCGTGTCCGGGCTGAGCGGGTTGCCGATAGACAACGGGGAACGTTGGAACAATCCCGCCATCGCCGTTTCTGCGAACTGGCCCAAGTAGTTGAAGCTGATTTCCGGCGCCAGCGAGAAGGACAGACCGGATTTGTGCCGATCATCCGTCAAATAGCGGAGCAGGCCATAGCCGATGCCCTTATGGGGAATGTGCCGCAAATCTTCTTTTACTCTTTTGATCTGATAGCCCGGGTCGGTGCCATATGGCAGCTCGAGAACAACCGGGTACTGCGTCGTAAACCAGCCGACCGTCCGTGAAAGGTTCATTCCTTCGATGATTTCTTCCCGTCCGTGACCTTCCAGGTTAACCAAAATCTTGTGATCCCCGCACCATTCCCGCATGGCAAGCCCAAGGGCGGTTAATAAAATATCGTTCATCTCGGTGTGATAGGCCTGATGAACGCGCGTGGTCAGCCGCTCCGTCTCGCTCGCGGTGAGCCCAAACTCCACCGTGCGCGTATTCCGCATCCGATGGTCACCGGTTTCATGGTCCTTGGGAATCGGCATCACCCGAA
>JAQBPQ010000150.1 GCA_028287445.1 Cohnella sp. | reverse complement strand
AACGAGAACGTCAAAGGCGCGATTTATCCAACGCCGGTTGTCGGCATGGTCGGGCTCGTACACGATGTGGATCACATCACGACTCAAGAGTTCAAAGAGGAAGGCGACGTTATTTTCCTACTTGGCGAAACGAAAGCGGAGATTGGCGGCAGTGAGTTGCAATACGCCGTATTTGGCACCACGGAAGGCCGCCCGCCGGGAATCGACTTGGAGACCGAGCGTCTGCTGCAGGGGGCTGTGCTGGGTGCGATCCAGCGAGGACTTGTCGCTTCGGCCCATGACCTGTCCGAGGGCGGACTGGCGGCTGCCTTGGCGGAATCGTGTTTCGGCCGCGGCCTTGGTGCCACGGTGGCATGGACGCCAAATCTTCGCCCCGACCTGGCGTTGTTCAGCGAAACGCAATCGCGGATTTTGCTGTCGGCTAAGCCGGAGCGGGTGGATGAACTCGCATCTTGGCTGTCGGGGCAAGGTGTGCCGCTGCAGCGGCTAGGCAGTGTCGGCGGAAATCGCCTGACGATCAACGTCGCCGGACATACGGCGATCGATGCGACGGTGTCGGAGCTGCATCAGGAATGGAAGGACGCCATCCCATGCCGGATGAACTGACAACCATCACAAATACGGACGGAATGGGGGGGGATGACGGTGCAGCGCTTATGGACCGGTGACTACTACAACGAAGGCAACGGGAGAGACGTCATTTTCGACAAGTTGAAGGAAGAGTGCGGTGTGTTCGGGGTGTATGGTCATCCCGACGCCGCCAGCCTGTCTTATTACGGCCTGCATGCGCTGCAGCACCGGGGGGAAGAAAGTTCCGGCATCTGCACGTCCGATAACGGCGTTTTTCATTACCACCGCGGGATGGGACTCGTGAAAGAAGTGTTCGACCGGGGCCGGATCGAGTCGCTGCCCGGTGACCTGTCGATCGGCCATGTGCGGTATTCGACCGCGGGCGAAAGCAAACTGGCGAACGCGCAGCCGCTCGTTTTCAAATACCGGGACGGTGACCTGGCAGTGGCCACCAACGGCAACATCGTCAATGCCCCGCAAATTCGGAGGGAACTGGAGTTGATGGGCTCCATCTTCCAAACGACGAGCGATACCGAGGTCATTGCCCACTTGATCGCCCGATCTTCCAAAGATTTGGTCGAAGCGGTGAAGGATGCCTTTTCGCGCCTCATCGGAGGTTTCGCTTTTCTGATCATGACCAACGACCGCCTGCTTGCCGCTTCCGATCCGCACGGCCTTCGCCCGCTGGTGATGGGGCGTCTGGGCGAAGGGTACATTTTCGCGTCCGAATCCTGCGCACTGGAGACGATTGGCGCGACGTACGTACGCGACGTGCAGCCAGGCGAACTGTTGATCGTCGACCGGAACGGCTTCCGCGAAGACCGTTACGCTCCGTTGCAGCGGCGTGCCGTCTGCGCGATGGAGTATATTTACTTCGCTCGTCCCGACAGCGACATCAACGGCATCAATCTTCATTCCTCCCGCAAAAGAATGGGGCAGCAGCTCGCGATCGAGGCATTCATTGACGCAGACATCGTGACGGGGGTGCCGGACTCGAGCATCTCCGCGGCGATCGGTTATGCGGAGCAGACCGGAATTCCCTATGAGCTTGGGCTGATCAAAAATAAATATACCGGCCGGACCTTCATTCAGCCCTCCCAGGAGCTGCGCGAGAAAGGCGTAAAAATGAAGCTGTCCGCCGTCCGCAAAGTGGTGGAGGGCAAACGCGTTGTCATGATCGACGACTCCATCGTGCGCGGCACGACCAGCTTGCGGATTGTGAAACTGCTCCGGGAAGCGGGGGCATCAGAGGTGCACGTTCGAATCACTTCGCCACCTTTCGCAAATCCGTGCTTTTACGGAATCGACACACCGGATCGGCGGGACCTTATTGCGCATAGCAAAACGGTGGAGGAGATTCGGCAGGCCATTAGCGCAGATTCCCTCTATTTCTTGAGCCAACAGGGACTGATCGATGCGATCGGCGGCCATGACGGGGAACGGAATCGGGGGCTTTGCCTAGGATGCTTCAATCACGATTATCCCACTGAGGTCGATTTTAAAGATGCCAAAATCGGCTGCGGGTGTGACTGAGCCGGCTGCGTCGGTGACGAAGTCGGCTTTGGCACATTACCGGTTTGGCGGGAGTATTGCTTGAAAGCAACAACTCGGCGCGGCACCGGATGAGATTCAGGAATCGAGGAGGTTCATTCATGTCGGAAGCGTATAAACAGGCTGGCGTAGACATTGCCGCGGGCAACGAGGCCGTCGAACGGATGAAGAAACACGTCAAAAAAACGTTCCGTCCGGAAGTGCTGACGGGTCTCGGCGGCTTCGGCGGGCTGTTCAGCCTGAACAAAGACAAGTACAAGGAGCCCGTACTCGTCTCTGGAACGGACGGCGTAGGCACGAAGCTCATGCTGGCGTTCATGATGGATAAGCATGATACGATCGGCATCGACGCCGTCGCCATGTGTGTGAATGACGTGGTGGTCACCGGCGCGGAGCCTCTCTTTTTCCTCGATTATTTGGCCTGCGGCAAGCTGGTGCCGGAGAAAATCGAGGCCATCGTCAAAGGGGTGGCAGATGGCTGCGAACAGGCCGGGTGTGCGTTGATCGGCGGCGAAACGGCGGAGATGCCGGGCATGTACCAAGACGGCGAGTACGATATCGCCGGTTTCACCGTCGGCATCGTGGACCGGCCGAAAGTCGTGGACGGCTCAACGATCGCTCCCGGAGATGTGGTGATGGGGCTTGCTTCCAGCGGTATTCACTCGAACGGGTTCTCTCTTGTCCGCCGACTGCTTTTGGAGCAGAAGGGGTATTCGCTTGATGACAAGCTGCCCGAACTCGGAGACCGCACGCTTGGCGACACACTGCTGGAGCCAACCCGGATTTACGTGAAGCAGGTGTTGAAACTGCTGGAATCCATACACGTGAAAGGGATGGCGCACATTACGGGTGGCGGGTTTATCGAAAATATTCCGCGCGTGCTCCCGGAAGGTGTCGACGTGGATATCCATCGGGACACGTGGCCGGTTCTTCCGATTTTCGACCTGCTGCAGCGAGACGGCGGCATCTCCGACCGTGACATGTATACCACGTTTAATATGGGTGTTGGCATGATCCTGATTGTGCCGGCGGATCAAGCGGAGCGCGCGGTGCAGATCGCAAAGGAGCAGGGTGAGCGGGCATACGTGATCGGTGACGTAAAAGCGGGTAACCGCAGGGTGACGTTCGAAGGTGTGGAGCTTCCATGACGGTGCGAATCGCCGTGTTCGCTTCGGGCAGCGGGAGCAACTTACAGGCGCTTGCAGAAGCGGTTCGGGACGGCAGGATTCCCGCCTCTATTGATCTGGTGGTTTGCGACAAGCCATCGGCTTACGTTCTGGAGCGGGCAAGAGCATTCGGTATCGATACCTATCTATTTCATCCGAAGGAATACTCCTCACGCGAGGCGTATGAAGAACAGATCCTGGGCGAGTTGAGCAAACGCGGAATCGATTGGATCGTGATGGCTGGGTATATGCGGCTGCTTACTCGTGTTCTGGTGGAGCCGTATTACGGGCGGATGATCAACATCCATCCCGCGCTGCTGCCGGCTTTTCCAGGTATTCATGCCGTGAAGCAGGCGCTCGATTATGGCGTCAGGGTCACGGGCGCCACCGTCCATTTTGTCGACGGTGGCACGGACACCGGTCCGATCCTCGCGCAGCAAACGGTCGAAGTGCTGCCCGGCGATACGGAAGAGACATTGTCCGCGCGCATTCAGGCGGCGGAGCACGAGCTGCTTCCGCGGGTTGTCCGCTGGATCTCGGAAGGCCGCGTTAAGTTGGATGGACGCCGAGTTACGATTGAGAACGAATAAGAGAATCATTTTTTACATGAGGAGGGGCTTAGCGTGGCGATTCGAAGAGCGCTGGTCAGCGTATCGGACAAAACCGGAATCGTGGATTTTTGCCGGGAGCTGACTCAGCAAGGGGTGCAGGTGATTTCCACCGGCGGCACCAAAACGCTTCTGGAAAAAGAGAACGTACCGGTCATCGGAATCTCGGAAGTGACCGGTTTTCCGGAAATTCTGGACGGCCGCGTGAAGACTCTCCATCCTGCCGTGCACAGCGGACTGCTGGCGATCCGCGACAATGCGGAGCACCGGCAAGCCATGCAAGAGCTTGGTCTCGACTACATCGACCTGGTCGTGGTTAATTTATATCCGTTCAAAGAAACGATCGCTAAGCCGGACGTTTCCTACGAGGACGCGATCGAGAATATCGACATCGGCGGTCCGACGATGCTTCGTTCTGCAGCCAAAAATCACGTTTTCGTTACGGTTGTGGTCGATGCGGGGGATTACGCGGTCGTACTTGCGGAAGTGAAAAGCGGCGGAGATACGACTTTTGAAACCCGTAAACGTTTGGCAGCGAAGGTTTTCCGGCACACGGCGGCGTACGACTCTCTGATTTCCGAATATTTTGCGAAACAACTCAACGAACCGCTGCCGGAGAAGTTGACCGTTACCTATGAGAAAATCCAAGACCTGCGCTATGGCGAGAATCCGCATCAACAGGCGGCATTTTATCGTCAGCCGCTTCCCGCCGCCGGCAGCATCACCGCGGCCGAGCAACTGCACGGCAAGGAGCTTTCCTATAACAACATCAACGATGCCAACGCCGCTCTTGCCATCGTCAAGGAATTTGATGAGCCGGCCGTCGTCGCAGTGAAACATATGAACCCGTGTGGAGTCGGGATCGGACAAGATATCGATGAGGCTTACCGCAAGGCTTACGATGCCGAT
>JAQBPQ010000136.1 GCA_028287445.1 Cohnella sp. | reverse complement strand
CATATGCCCATCTGGAAATGCGGGTGTCCCTTATATCCGCGGGGATTTCTCGACCAAGCGACCCAGGTGTCGGCCGGTGGATTCACCGACCTTCTGAGATGCTTGGCCACATGGGCAAACATCGATTCGCCGCATAATTCGGACAACACCGGTGACAGATCCGCCCCCAACGCCTCCAATTTCGGTCGAACCGTCCCGATGATCGCGTTCATCCGGCCTTCCAGCCCCGGAACCGTCATGGCGTCGAAATCCTCTTTTCCGAAACCCCTAAACAAAGCCTTAGTCACCGTTCCACCTCGCCGTATTTTACCGAAACACTCTCCCCACTATAAGGGAAAATAGTGAAGAAACCAAGTTGCCAGAACATAAGATGGAGTATAAGATAAAGATAAGAAACGAATTTTCAGAACATTCGGTCAAGCTCGAGTCGTGCGGATTTCGCAGGAGGTGGGGTGGCCGTGCATCGCAGCCATGAGGTGGAATACTGCAATTTGGAGCTCCGTTTCGACCGCCGTCAAGTCCAAAACCTGATCCGCGAATTGATTCAGCAAGGCTACTCGCTTTATTGGAACGAAAACGACCGCCTTTTTATCGTTTCCGTACGAACGGGCCGCAGGCTGCTAAAATTCCGATTTCAGAGGTTTCAAGGCAGCTACAAGATGGTTGGAGACTATGTCGTCAAAGACGCTAAACTGGCTTTGTGGATCGAGAAGTTAATCAACGACTCTAGGGGCCACGCCGTCGTCAAGCGGTTTCGAGATCGTCAAGTGCTCATCGAAAATATCATGTTCGGTGAAATCATCCGTCTCGTGGAGGTGTCGGGCATGGAACAACGGATCATTTATCAGAAGAAACCCCAAATCACGGTGGAGGATATGGTTCAAGCATTCAAATCCAAACGGGCCGAACAGCGCGTTGGCGTATTGCGGCTTGAAATCGATTACGAGCTTGCCGTGCTTCACGAAGCGATCCAACAGGGACGAACCGAGGACGCGGATACGAGCAAGGAAAAGCTGAAAACGATGCGCATCGAAATGCTGCTTCTCGAGTTATAACAAGGTTAATACTGAAAATAAAGAAGCATCCTTCCCGCGGGGAAGGATGCTTCTTTTGGCGGAATTAGGCTGCTTTGGCGAATTGCAGTTCGATGTTCAATTTGATCGTGTCGCTGACGAGTACGCCGCCCGTTTCAAGCGCAGCGTTCCAGACCAATCCGAAATCGGAACGATTCAGCGAGCCGGAGGCCGAAACCGCGATTTTCTCGTTGCCCCAAGGATCTTTGGCAGGACCGGAAATCTCGCCGTTCAGCGAGACCGATTTGGTTACGCCTGCGATGGTCAGGTCGCCGGTAATTTCATAGTCTTCTCCGCTCTTAGGAGATACTTTCGTTACGGTAAAGGTGAGATTCGGAAACTGTTCGACGTTGAAAAAGTCGGGGGATTTCAAGTGGCCGTCACGTCCGGCGTCTTTCGTGTCCACGCTGTTGGCGTCGATCGTGATGCTCGCCGTCAGGTCAGAGAGGTTCGCCGGGTCGGCAGCTACGGTTGCGTCGAAGTCGGTGAAGCTTCCCCGTACGTTGCTGATCATCATGTGGCGGACGCTGAAGTCGATTCCGCTGTGGGATTTGTCCAGTTGCCAGTTCACTTTAGACATGAATAGTTCCTCCTTAATTGATCTTAGTAAATAGTATAAGTTAACTAACTTTAAAAAAGCAAGTGGATAATTGGGCAAAAATCCCTCGCTATTTTCGCGCGATTAACGCTCGGGGGAAACGGTTGTGGAGTAAAGTTAAGGTATGGTTTTCATCTTCAGGCAAAAAGAGTACAATGGGAATATTATGACCGGACGGAGTCGAATGTTTTCGGTCCGGACCGGTCTGTCTTATCAGTGAAAATACCCAGTCGAAGGATGAAGAAAACATGACGAAAGCAAACATTGGCGTCGTCGGCATGGCCGTCATGGGACGCAATCTGGCAATGAACATCGAAAGCCGAGGCTTCACCGTGGCCGTATTTAACCGTTCGCCCGACAAAACGCGCGATCTGCTCGAAACGGACGGCAAAGGCAAAAATCTGGTCGGCACGTTCTCAGTGGAAGAATTCGTGAACGCGCTCGAGACGCCGCGCAAAATCCTCATCATGGTGCAGGCCGGTGCCGGAACGGACGCAACGATCGAATCGCTGCTGCCGCATCTGGACAAAGGCGACATCATCATTGACGGCGGCAACGCCTACTTCCCGGATACGCAGCGCCGCAGCAGAGAGCTGACCGCCAAGGGCTTTCACTTCATCGGAACCGGCGTTTCCGGCGGTGAAGAAGGTGCGCTCAAAGGACCTTCCATCATGCCGGGCGGACCGGAGGAAGCTTATCGATTGGTGGAGCCGATTCTGACGGGCATCTCCGCCAAAGTAAACGGAGATCCGTGCTGTACATACATCGGACCCGACGGAGCCGGACACTATGTTAAAATGGTGCATAACGGCATTGAGTATGGCGACATGCAGCTGATTTGCGAAGCGTACCAGTTGTTGAAGGATGTTGTCGGTCTGTCGACGGATGAACTCCAAGCCACATTCACCGAGTGGAACAAGGGCGAGCTCGACAGTTACCTAATCGAGATCACAGCGGATATTTTCTCGCAAAAAGATCCCGAAACCGGCAAGCCGATGGTCGATGTCATCCTCGATGCCGCCGGCCAGAAGGGCACCGGCAAGTGGACGAGCCAAAGTGCGCTTGATCTTGGCGTTCCGCTATCCATCATCACGGAGTCGGTGTTCTCCCGTTTCTTGTCGGCCATGAAAGAAGAGCGCGTTGACGCGAGCAAAGTGCTGAAAGGGCCGAAGACGCAAGCTTTCCAAGGCGACAAAGCCGCATTCGTGGAGAGTGTGCGCAAAGCGTTGTTCGCCAGCAAAATCTGTTCTTACGCTCAAGGCTTCGCCCAAATGCGCGCCGCTTCCGAAGAGTACGGCTGGAACTTGCGCTACGGAGATATCGCGATGATATTCCGCGGAGGCTGTATCATTCGTGCCCGTTTCCTGCAAAACATCAAAGACGCGTACGACCGTGACGCCAACTTGCGCAACCTGCTCTTGGACAAATACTTCCGGGAAGTGGTGGAATCGTATCAAGACGCTTGGCGCGACGTGGTTGCCTTCGCGGTCCGCTACGGCATTCCGGTACCGTCGTTCGCGAGCGCGCTGGCGTATTACGACAGCTACCGTTCGGAACGACTCCCGGCCAACCTGCTGCAGGCACAGCGCGATTATTTCGGCGCGCATACGTTCAAGCGGTTGGATAAGGAAGGCACCTTCCACCACGACTGGATCCATTCGTAAAATCAGTTTCGAGGAAGCAGCGCTTCGAGCATGGCGCGAAAACACGCGGTTTCCGGGTGACCGGGGGCTTGCCGACGCAGAAGCAGCAGCGCCATCTCCGCAAAACAAGAAAAATAGGCAAGCAAATGTGGCCGATCGAGCCCCGACCATTCGGGGGCTCCATCGGCCGCTTTTCTTTTGATAAGGTCGAGCGCCCATAGGACATCTTCTCTCACAAACGGCTGAGAAGGATCCAATAGCCGTCTTAGCGGGCCGGCGGGCACGGCGGGTCTATCTGCTTGCGTCAATTCACATCACCTGCACGGGGTTTGAGCATGGTTTTCACTATCAAACTTACGGGAAAAGAAGCGGTTTTATACCTGCTTGGCGATATGCTATGATAGGAAAAGCGCCAATGCGAAATGGGGAACACCGGTTGAACGGAGTGGGAAAACGCCGCAACCTGATCGTAGTAGGTTTCATGGGTACGGGGAAATCGACGGTTTGCCGGCTGTTATCGGAAAAGCTGGGGTTCGCCGGCATTGATACGGATGAGGAAATCGAGCGGCGGAGCGGTAAAAGCATACCGGAGTTGTTTGCTTCGGATGGGGAGGCCGCTTTCCGGGATTGGGAAACCCGGGTGATTCGCGAGGTATTGGCGGAAGACCGTCAAGTGGTGGCCACCGGCGGCGGTGCGGTGCTTCGCGAGGAAAATCGGCGGGCGATGCTGGCCGGAGGCTGGGTCGTCGCTTTGACGGCGGATCGGGATACGTTGATCGGACGCGTCTCTTGTGGCCGAGAAGCGCCGAATCGCCCGCTGCTCGCAGGAGATGCGGCAGCGCGCGTAGACGCACTGCTCGGTTCACGCCGGAACGCCTACGACTTCGCGCATGCGATGATCGATACCACCCACCGCTCGCCGGCTGTCGTTGCGGATCTGCTGCTGCGCTGGTTACGGT
>JAQBPQ010000129.1 GCA_028287445.1 Cohnella sp. | reverse complement strand
GTGCAATTGTTAAAAACCTGGCTACAGCAACAAAACGAGCCGAAGATACGAGAAGCGCACAGGCTGTCCCAAAGGTCGATTCCACGCTTACTGGACAGTCCCTTTGTTGCATGGATTGGAGGTTTTTTACGCTGCCTGGTTACAACAGGGACTGAATCGAAGCAGCCGGTTGCGCGGCATTTTCGGGCATTCTGCTTTTGAACATCATCTGTCCGGTTTGTTGACCGACAACGCGTCCGATCTTGTCCCCGAACACGGCTCCAACGACCGCTCCCACTGCGGTTCCGATCCCCGGAAGCACCGACGTGCCCAATAGGGCGCCGTACTCAACACCGGCCATCACGCCGATCGCCCCGGTTACATTTTCCGTCGTATGAACCGCGTATTGCGAACGGTCAATATTTCCCTTTTTTAAGGAAAGAGTATGTTGAAACTGAGACACTGCACCACTGGCGACACCGGCCCACAAAGAACCGCCCTGAAAAATCATGGCTCTCCTCCTCTCTATATACCCGGATTACTTAGACTTCGTTGGTTCGCTCATATCCAGCACGTACTCCGTTGCTTTCACTGCCCATTTTCGCGCCGTCTTTCTGGCGTCCGGCGATAGGGCCAGCAATAACGTTGCGGCACCTAAAGCGATACCGACTGGGGATTTTAGCATGGCCAACCTTCCTTCGGAACCTTTATTTCTTCAACTGCTGCAAGCTAATCTTGCCCAAGACGTGCTTCGATATGCATCGTCGGAGACCTGTTTCCAACGAATAGATAACCTCTCCATGCATATACTATTCGACATGAAAAAGGTCCGTATTACGATGTCCGAGGAGAGTATGGTCATGCCTGCTGCCGTTCAAGCGCAAAGGTTCCTTCGCATATGGCCGGGAAGAATCCGGATCGCCGTATCCGGACTTTTTCAAAGCCAACCGATGGCAGAGAAACTCAGGGACACTTTTGCAGCCGCAAAAGGTATCCTCAAGTGCGATCCTTGCTGCGCGACCGGCAGACTGCTTCTTGTTTTTGACGAGAACCTACTCTCCGCAGACGACATCTTCCGCAGGATCTTAGGAGTGGAAGGGGAATCGGACGGTTCCTTCCCAGCGGTAGACGAAGAGGCTTCCGCCGAACTCCGAACGATTCCGGGTACGGAAACGGCTCTCAAGGAAGCAGCAGTAACCGAAGAGTTCACGTTCACCGCTGCGGAGGAAACACCTGCCATATACGATACGACCGGAACCGCACCGCCGGGTGGAATGACGGATGCGATCAAGATGCTTCCGTCCACGAACCGGCAGCGTGCATCGCCGGCGGCATCGGTCCCGCTTCCCTTGGCCGTCGCGATGGGCGGTCTTGTCGCCATTGGAGCGAAGCAGCTCCTGTTCGGCAAATCCGCGTTGGTCCAAAGTCCGGTCCCGTTCTATTTGTCCGGCCTGGTATCGGTCGTCACCGGTTACCCGTTCATCAAGCGAGGGGTCTCCCAATTCGGCCAGGACAAAAAAGTCAATACCGATTTGATTCTCGGCACCGGAGCCCTCGCTCTGGCACTCGTTCGAGAGAATTTGGTCGTTTTGGCCGGACTCAGTATTTTGCAATATGTAAACTGGAAACGAAGCCGGGAAATCATGGACGCGCAGCAGACCGTACAACTGTCTCCCGAAATTCAAGGCTACAGCAACAAGGCAGGCAAGCTCGGTGTGGCTGCCGCAGCAGCGACCTGGGCATTAACGAGAGATCCGCTTCGCGGCATCGCCGTGCTTTTGGCCGCCAACCCGCGGCCCGCCACCATTCCCGCCGAAGTCGCCTGGAAGCAGGCGGAAGTCCAAATGAAGGAACAGGGGATCCCCGTTCCCGACCATCTGTCGATTTCGCAGCTTTCCCGTACCCAAACGCTGCTTCTGGAGGATACGTCACTAATCATCGCCAAGAACATTGGCGAAACCGAATGTGTATCCCACGATGACGAACCGGACAAGCTGATCTGCACCACGGCGTCTCTCATGGAGAAAACCGACCATCCATGGAAACAGGACGTTTGGCGCAAAGCGAAAACCACTTGCCGCACCCATCGCACCGCCTTCCGTGTCGCTGCCGAAGAGGACGGGATCACCGGTACCGTCCACAATTCCGTGTACTCGATTGGTTCGCTGGCCTACTGCCAGAGGCATGGGATTACCTGTGAAAGTTACTATTTGGAGGCCAAGCGGTTACAGAAAAAAGGTTATGAGGTGCTTTTTTCGGCTAAACAGACGAATCATGGGGTTATTTGCCATGGGCTGATTTATCGGCAGCAGGAAATCGCCGCGGATTCGCGTCAGCTTCTCCTCCGTTTGCGGGAGCAGGGATTCCAAATCGCTCCTTTGCGGGACAGCGTCATGGCAGGGACGGACACCATCGCGGAGTTGGGTATGGGTTCCGACTGGCTTTCCGTCTCCGAAGGTGAGGCTGTGGAACGCATCGCCGCCATGCACCAACAAGGCGAAGACGTTGTGTTATTCACGGGACAGCAGCCGGAGGAGTGCAGCCGATACTTAATGGAAGCCGGCATTCCTTCCGCCTCCTTCAATCAGTTGGATTCCGTTCTGGCCGCTATCCATGGTGCCCGGCAAATCGACTCCACCGTGAACGAACACTTACTTATCACGAAGAAATGGAATATGGTGGGGGCAACGCTCGCGACCATCGGAGTATTGACCGCCCCGCTCGTCAATTTGGCGTCCGACGCGTTATCGCTCATTTTCATGTCCCGTTCTCAGAAAACGGCTGCGGCCGCGTTTGCCCGTACACCGGCTTCCGGCCACGAAGTAGCTTCGGCCGCGGAGGCTTTGCATTGGCACGCCGAGCCATGGGATCGGATTGCGGACACCTTCGGGGTAAACGAACGTTCCGGGCTCTCTGCAGACCAGGTGAAAGCCGCTCGAACCCGTTTCGGTCCGAACCGGTTGGATCAAAAACAGCCGGTGCCTTGGATCGCGTCTTATCTCGGTCAATTCAAGGAGTTCACGACGCTGGTTCTCGTCGGAACTTCCCTTCTGGCCTTCTTCACCGGCGGAATGTTCGACGGCTTGGCCATGAGCGCCGTGCTGCTGGCCAATGCAGCCATCAGTACCTATCAAGAAAGAAAAGCCGAGCAAGCTCTGCAAAACCTAAACCAATTTCAACCACCCGACTGTACCGTGCTCCGCAACAGTGACAAAGTACGTATTTCCGCAACCGATTTGGTACCCGGAGATGTCGTCAGTCTGGAAGCCGGCGACCTTGTACCCGCTGATTTGCGTATTATTCGCTCTTGGAATCTGGAGGTCAATGAAGCGGCTTTGACGGGTGAATCCGTTCCGTCAGCGAAGACGGAAGCTATCGCCGAAGAAGACAGTCCTTTAACCGAGCGCAGCAACATGCTCTATATGGGCACCGATGTATCCCGGGGAAAGGCGCTTGGCGTGGTCGTGCAGACGGGGATGGGGACCGAGATCGGGCATTTGATGTCGCTGTTGAAAAAAGACGACAAAGAAGTGACCCCTCTTCAAGAACAAGTGACGTCCATCAGTAAAACGTTCGTAAAATGGGCGTTCATCGCCGGCAGTATCGTGTTCGCAACCGGTCTGTTGAGGGGCATACCGGTTGCGCAAATGATTTCCACGTCCATTACGCTGGCGGCTTCCGCCATTCCGGAAGGTCTCCCCGTGACGATTACGATCGCGCTTAGCGCGGGCATTTTCCGGATGGCCAAAAAGAAAGTGTTCGTACGCAAACTGTCAGCCTTGGAAACACTCGGCCGAACGACCGTCATCTGCTCCGACAAAACGGGAACGCTGACCAAAAATGAAATGACGGTCAAACAAATTGCCGCCGCAGGACGAAACTGGACCGTCACCGGGAACGGCTATGATCCTGCAGGTGCAATCCACACCTCTGAAGGCCAACAAGTGTTAGCGGATGATGCTCAGGCAGACCCGGAACTTCAGCGCATGATGCAAATTGCCGTTCTCTGCAACAACAGCAGCCTGCAGATGCAAGACGACGCTTGGAGTGTCCAAGGGGATCCGACGGAGGGAGCCCTTCTCTTCATGGCGGCTAAAGCCGGCATTCGTCCGGAGACGGTGGCGGAGTGGCACCGCTGTGAGGAAATTCCGTTCGACTCTCATTCCGGTCAAATGAGCGTCGTCTGCAAACATGCAGAGTCGGAAAGGGAATGTTATCTGTTTTCCAAGGGATCGGTGGAAAGCATCCTGCGCCATTGCGCCAAGTATCAGGTGAACGGCCAAACGTATGCCCTTACGGATGAAATTCGAACTAAGATTCTGAAGCAAAATGAGAAGCTGGCAGGCGAAGCTCTCCGTGTTCTGGGTTTCGCGTACAGGCCGATGGATCTTTCCGTGGACTGGGGACCGGGTGATGACGAGGACCAGTTGATTTATGTCGGGATGACCGGCATGATCGATCCGCCGAAACCGGGTGTCGAACGGAGCATCCAGGAGGCGAGGGCCATTGGCGTTAAGCCTGTCATGATTACGGGAGACCATCCGATTACGGCGATCGCCATCGCGAAACAGGTCGGAATTTACAGTGACGGCTGCAAGGTGCTGTCCGGACACGAGCTCGACCGGATGACCGACGATGAACTCCATGCGATCGTCGAGGAGGTGTCCATCTTCGCGAGGGTCACTCCTGAACAGAAGCTTCGCATTGTAAAGGCCTATCAGCACCTGGGACATACGGTTGCCATGACAGGAGACGGGGTCAACGATACTCCGGCCATCAAACAGGCCAACGTCGGGATCGCCATGGGCAAAACCGGTACCGAAGTCACGAAGGAAACGGCGGATATCGTATTGCAGGAAGACCATTTCGGTTCCATCGTGGAAGGCGTAAAAGAAGGCCGAACGATAATCGGCAATATCCGTAAGGCGCTAGGATGTTTGTTAACCGGCAACCTGGCGGAAATTATCGTGACAAGCGCGGCGGTTATGGTGGGACTGCCGATCCCGCTCGTACCGATTCAAATTCTGTTAATGAACTTGTTGACCGATGCATTGCCTGCGATGGTTCTCGCCGTCAGCCCCGGCAACAGAGCCGACCGAACCAAACGCGTCGACATCGTGGACAAGCCTTTGTATCAGAAAGTCGTGACCCGAGGTGTCTTGCTTGGACTCGGTTCCTTGGGATTGTTCGCCTTGACCCTCGCTGGAGGCGCGCCTGTACCGGTCGCGCAAAGTGTGGCTTTCGCGACACTGGTCGCCGGGCAGCTGATCCAGACCCTGAACTGGCGTCGAGAGGGCACGGATGAGTCGGTGCGGGAACTGGGCCAAGACCGGTTCATGATCGGCGCTTTAGGCTTATCGTGGCTTGCTTTGTTCGCCGCTCTGTATGTGCCGCCGATTGCCCGCTTCTTCCATACGGCCCCGTTGTCGTTGAATCACTGGGCACTTGTCCTCTCGGTCGCGGTGTCCATCTCGATGCTGTCCAAACCGGTTTTGGCGGTATTGTCCAGAAGAACGGGGACCCCCGCCGGCGCGATTCATACCGGCTTGCCGTCTTATGCCGCAGTTTAACCGGATCGGAGGTGAGGAACGAACATGCAAAGAAATGCGGAACGAATCATTGTGGGAGCGGCTTTGGCCGTAGCCGCTTCCACCCTGCTGCCGATGCTGAAGCCGCTCGCAGCCGGCGGTTTGCAGGCGCTGGCCGGACTGGCCAACCGAACCAAGTACGCCATGCAGCTCGTCCGGGAGGAAGCGGAAGACATCATCGCCGAAGCGCAGTTTGAAAGGATGAAAAAACAGTTGGATCGCGACATTGGTATAGACGGTCCGGAATCAGCGAACGTGCAGCACTGACACAATGCTTATTTCCTAATGGGGTTGGAGTTGAAACGAAGTGCACGAGGAAAACATCGATTTTCATCTGAGAGAAGCGCTCAGTCATCTAGACACAGCGCTGGATCAGAGCATCCGGTCGGTTGTTGAACACGAGGGTGCCCAAAAGGAGATCGCCCCGAAATGGGAGCATTTCTTCGGCCAGTTTATCGGATTGGCCAAAGACAAGGGCAAAAAAGCGAGGATCAATCCGCTTCGATGGATTTCTTTCGGCAAAATCAGGTAACGGATACAAACCGGGAGGTGCCTCCAATGCCAGACATCACCGATCATGAAAAATCACAAAATGATATTGTGTTCCGTCCGAGCACCACGTGGCAGCTTATAAGGCAGGTTGGCCGATTTCTCATGAAAAATTCACGCAAAGGAGGGCGGTGACTTCGGTCACCGCCCTTCCTCCATTACCACTCCCATTTTCCACGAATCAAGGTCCGCGGCCTTAAATTGACTGCGAAGCGGCGGCTCCGAGCTGCTTATCCGTTCATACCCGCCTTTGGCACGCAGCTTCCTTGCTTTCACATTGTCGTGAAGGCTCAGATGAAGCAGATTCCGTACCACCTGACGCAGCTTCGGATCGTACACGGGACACATCAATTCCACTCGACGGCTTAGATTTCTCGTCATCCAATCGGCGCTGGAAATGAACGCCTCTTCTTTGCCGCCTCCGGAAACGTAAAGCATTCTCGAATGTTCCAGGAAACGGTCGACAATACTGACGACCCTGATGTTGTCGCTCAATCCTGGAACTCCCGGGCGAAGACAACACACCCCGCGCACGATCAAATCAATGGAAACGCCGGCTTGCGACGCCTCATACAGTTTGTCGATCACTGCCTGGTGGGACAAGGAGTTCAATTTGGCGATGATTCTCGCCGGTTTACCGGCCCGCGCATGTTCGATTTCCCGGTCGATCAGTTCGAACAGCTTCGGCTTCAACCCGGCCGGTGCCACGGCAAAGGCGCGCCAATCATGCGGAGTCGAATAGCCCGTCATTTCATTAAACAAGGCCGAGGCGTCCGCGCCGATCTCGGGACGGCAGGTAAATAATCCCGCATCGGTATAGAGCCGGGCGGTGTTCTCATTGTAATTCCCGGTCCCTACATGCACATAACGCCGAAGCGTCCTAGCTTCCCGGCATACCACCAGCGTGATTTTGGCATGGATTTTCAAACCGGGCAGTCCATATACCACATGACAGCCGGCTTTCTCCAACTGCCGCGCCCAGGCAATGTTCCTCTCCTCGTCGAACCTCGCTTTGATCTCGACGAGCACCGTCACCTGTTTTCCGGATTCCGCCGCCTTCGCCAGCGCTTGAACGAGCACGGATTTGGCGCTAACCCGGTACAACGTCATTTTGATAGCCAGCACATCCGGGTCCTCAGCGGCTTGTCCGATGAAGTCTTCGACCGCTTCGAACGATTCGTACGGGTGGTAAACCAACACATCGCGTTCCCGCAGCACCGACAAAATATCGTCCGTCCCTTTGAACTCCGCAGGATACACCCGTTCGATCGGAGGGTAACGCAGGTGATCGAAACCGGACAGGCTCCCAGCGAATTTGGACAAAAACCCGAGGTCGAGCGGACCGTCGATTACGAATACGTCATGATCGAGATCCAGTTCGTCCGTCAGCAGTTCGCGGGCATGCGGATGCATGCCTTTCTCGATCTCCAGCCGGACCGGAAATCCCCTGCGCCGGGATCTCAGCTCCTTCTCGATTTCCAGCAGCAAATCCTCCGCATCTTCGTTCACCGCCAAATCGGAATTTCGGGTGACACGAAAAGCATGCGCCGCAACTGTGGAATACCCGCTGAACAGTTGTCCGATTTGAACCTTGATCAAATCCTCCAGCAGGACAAAAGACGACTTGCGGCTGTTGCGCCGCCCGGGCACAGGTATCGTGCGCGGAAGAATGGAAGGGACCTGTACAATGGCGCAAAAAGACTTGTCTTCTCTATCCTTCTCCAGGTCTTCGCGTCGAAGTACAACCGCCAAATAGAGCTCCTTGCTGTGAACGAGCGGAAACGGCCGGCTGACATCCACGGCCATCGGCGTCAGTACCGGGAATACGATCTGCTGGAAATACTCTTTCATCGCCTGCGTTTGATCTTCGTTCAGTTCGCTCATTGGAACCTGCGTGACTCCTTCTTGGGCCAGCAGGCTCAACAATTCGCGGTAGGTTTGGTATTGGCGTCGAACGAGACTGCCCGTGCGTATCATGAGCCTGTGGATCAGGCCTTGAGCCGTATACCCGGTAAAATCCGGTTTGTTGTAGCCGGCCTTCAACTGATCCTTAAGACCCGCGACACGCACGGCCATAAATTCGTCGAGATTGCTGGAAACGATGGACAGGAACTGAAACCGCTCCAGCAGCGGAGTCGTCGGATCCTCGGCCTCTTCCAGAACCCTCCGGTTAAATTCGATCCAACTCAAATCGCGGTTTATATATTTTTTCATCATAGGGTTAGGATTTACGATTTACGGCAAGTTAAACCGTAAAAAGAGGCTCCGGTCGTCCCACACACGTGATCTGTGCGCCCCATATGGTGGGAGTAGGAGGTGAAGCGGATGGCCAACTACCGCATTGTGATTAATCTCTCGGGTCGGACGCTGCAATTGTATGACGGGGAAGCGCTTGTACGGACTTATCCGGTCGGAATCGGCACGATCGCCACGGCCACCCCAACCGGCCGGCTTCGGATCGTGAACAAAACACCGAACCCCGGCGGTCCGTACGGCGCATTCTGGATGGGACTTTCCAAGCCCCATTACGGCATACACGGAACGAACGATCCATCCTCCATCGGCAAAAGAGTGTCTCACGGCTGTATCCGAATGTATAACCAAGATGTGACACAACTGGCCCAACTGGTGCCCATAGGCACGACAGTGACCATTCAAAATTAATAGTACCCACAGAAAAGCCCGGTTTCCCGGGCTTTTGTCTCTACCTGTTCGCCCCTCCGCCTCCGGATGATCCGCCGCCTCCGCGGCCTCCACCCCATCCGCCGCCTCCTCCGGAAGAGCCTCTTCGGCCGACCATGCTCAGAATGGCGTAAGTGACGGCTCCGCCTGTGAACTTAAAGTCGAGCACAATCAGCATGACGATGATCAGGCCAGCCACCCATTTGAAGTACCAAGGCATCGATGACCAAAAATTCGTTCCATGACCTTCATAAGCGGGAGCGGGCGTATCGGCCGAACCGATAGACGACGGGTCCACCCCGTACTCCGCGGCCATTTCCCGAATGAGCGCGGTCTGGGTTTGGAGGAAGGCAGCGTCCATATGTCCGGCATCCCGATTCGGCACAAAATACTGATCCAGAATGGCGCCGGCCTTGCCGTCCGGAATGCGCCCTTCCATGCCGTAACCAATCTCGACCCGGACATGGTTGCCCTCTTTGGTATAAAGCAGCATCACCCCGTCGTTGCGATCCTTGCTGCCAAGCCCGAGCTCACGAAATTTCGCGACGGAATACTCCTCGAGCGTTTTGCCGCCCAGCTTGTCGGCCGTGACCACACCGATCTGAGCAGTACCGGTCTGTTCATGCAGCCAGATCGCCTGCCGGTACAGGGCGTCCTTCGTTTGCTGCGAAATCACTCCCGCATCGTCCTGCACATAGACGCCGTATTGCGAATCACCCTGCTGCGCCCAAGCTCCGCCCGCTGCGGCGAACAGGCCGATCGCCGCCACCCATAGGACCGCGAAGAACTTCAGACGTCGAAGCGTCATATCAGAATTTCACCTCTGGTGCCTGATCGGCTCCTTGTTGGGCTTGGAAAAACGGTTTCTTCTCAAAGCCGAACATCGAAGCGAAGATCGCAGCCGGAAATTTCCGGATTCTTGTATTATAAGAAGCCACCGCATCATTGTAGTCTTTGCGTGCGACGGCAATCCGGTTCTCCGTGCCGGACAAGTTGTCCATCAGCTGGGTGAACTGCGTGTCCGCCTTCAGGTTCGGGTAGTTCTCCACTACGACAAGAAGTCGGGACAGTGCGCCGCTCAGTTGGGCATCCGCCGTCGCTTTCTGCTCGGGAGTTGAGGCGCCTGCCAGGCGGGCGCGGGCGTCGGAAATCGCGGTTATTACTGCTTTTTCATGCGCT
>JAQBPQ010000124.1 GCA_028287445.1 Cohnella sp. | reverse complement strand
CGCCAACTATCCGAAAAAAGCCAGCTTCCTCTGCCGCAAGTAGTGCTATATTCCTCATCTTTTTCCCAAAGGGTAATCCACACTTCGTCAGATTGGAAGTCCAAAGCAATAGCTTTGATTTGTTCTTCATTCGGCTCGAAAACGTATCGTTTGCCTCCAATAGATGCCTCCAGCGCCGGATTCGATTGATACCGGGGTAAAGGCAGGGAAAGCGAGTGAAGCCGGTCGGTTAACGACAACTGATCCTCAATACCGTCGACCGTATCGAATCCCGGCAGCAAGTGATCCCATACGGCGTCCATCACCGCTTGCATATCATTCACCGCAGAGGTGATGGCGATGACGGCATGGTGCTCGGGCAGTACGATGCAGTATTGGCCGAACATGCCGTCTCCCCGAAAGGCTTCGTGCCGGCAGCGCCAGAATTGGTAGCCGTAGCCTTGTGTCCAATCGCTGGCAGGGTCGTCTCCGTTGGAAATGTGAGCCGAAGTCGCTCTCGTCACCCAATCCTCAGATAATAGTCGTCGCCCGTTCCAGCTTCCTTTTTGCAAGTATAGTTGACCGAATTTGGCAATGTCCTCGGTGGTCAGACTGAGCCCCCATCCCCCCGTATTGATGCCCCTCGGACAGGTTTCCCAAGTGGCTCCCTCGATATCAAGCGGCTCGAACAGCCGGGGATGCAAATAGTCAAGCAAGTTAAGGCCGCCGGTGACCTTTTGAACGATCGCCGACAGCAGGTAAGAGGCGCCGCTGTTATACACAAAACGGGTCCCCGGCTCGTATTCGACCGGCAGCTGCAAGATCGTTTTGACCCAGTGCTCGGACAAGCTTCTACCGGCATCATCCAACGACTCCCGCGCATGTCCGGTACTCATCGAGAGCAAATGGCGAATCCTCATTTGATACAAATGCTCCGACGGATTGCCTTGCACGAGTTCCGGGAAGAATGAAATCACCCGATCGTCCAGGCTTAGAAGCCCTTCGCTCTCCGCCAGACCGACAGCGGTTGAGGTAAAACTTTTGCTGAGTGAAAAAAGCATATGCGGGTGTTCCGGACCGTACGGAGCCCACCAGCCTTCTGCCGCTACCGTCCCATTGCGAAGCAGCATAAAGCTGTGGAGTTCCAAGCCTTTCTCTTGTACTTGGTTCAAAAAGCATTGGACCCCGAAAGACGAAACGTTCATCTCTCGCGGCGTACTTCGAGGCAATCGGTTGGCCATGCACCATTCCTCCTATTGTCCGAAATGAAAAGTACCCTTTTCCGCGCCGAGCAGCTTCTCCGTAATTTCGTCGTGCGCAGCCAGCTTCTGCTGCAATTCTACTGCCGTCCATTGGAAAATGCCAGGATCAAATCAATATTGCGAGCCGGCGAGCATAAATTCCTCTAACTCTATAAATTCCATAATGTGAAGCATAAACGACTGTCGCCGTCCCAATAAATCCTGACGTTCAAAAAAGCCCGGTCCGACTTGACCTAGACTTTTTGTTTGTCACCTGTTTGCGCTACCCTTGATACCCATTCTTCAGGTATTGAGGTGCCAGAATGCACTCCAATACCTTGCCTAACCCCGTTACTCCTCATCCAGGTGCCAAGATACACTCCAATACCGCCAAAAAGTTTGTTTACCACTAACATGCCATTATTCAGGTGCACTTTGGCACCTGACCAAGGCCACTAGGCTTGATTGAATCATTCCAGGTGCAGTTTGGCACCCCGGCTCCCGCGCGGCAGGTCCAGTTCATTGCCAACTGCCCAACACACTCCATTTATCTCTCGAACCCTCGTTCCTATATCGTTCAGGTGCCAAAATACACTCCAATACCTTGTCTAGCCCCAGCGACTCCTCATCCAGGTGCCAAAATACACTACGCCCCTTTCTCGTCCCTATTATACCTCCGGTCGATGTCCTCAGTCACCGAAGACGGGCATCGGGCCGGTATAAACGGATTGCGGGCGAAAGATTCGATTGTGCGTCGATTGCTCAAGCATGTGAGCGGTCCAACCGACAACTCTTGCAGCCGTGAAGGTTGGGGTGAACAGCTCGGTCGGAAGCTGAATCGCAGTCATAATGGCCGCCGCAAAAAACTCCACGTTCGTATACAACCGGCGGCCCGGCTTGTATTCTTGCAACAGCCGGGTGGCCAACTCTTCTACATACAAGGCGAGTTCGAAGGACGGATCTCCGCCGGTCAGTCTCTGTGTCACGATCCGCAGCGCTTCGGCACGCGGATCCTTGGTTTTGTAAATCCGGTGGCCGAAGCCCATCAAACGTCCGCCCTTCTCCAAGACGCCCCGCAGCCATGGTTCGGCACGCTCTTGACTGCCGATCTCCTCCATCATGGCGATGACTTCCGATGGCGCTCCTCCGTGCAAAGGACCGCTCATCGTGCCGATGGCCGCGCTGACTGCGGTATACAGATTCGTCTGAGTCGAAAGCGTGACACGGCCCGAGAAGGTGGAAGCATTCATGCCGTGTTCCATGCCGAGGACGAGGTAAGCCGCCAATGCTCGGGCATGATCCGGATTCGGCACTTTACCGGTCAGCATGTATAGGTAGTTGGCTGCATGGTCCAGGCCCGGATCCGGTTCAACCGGTTGGAGACCTAGCAGTGTGCGATATCGATAAGCGATGATGCTTGGCATCATCGCCGTAAGCCGTTCCGCCTGTGAAACAATTGGCGGCCACGATGCGGCCGAATCATCCGGAAGCGCAGCGACGGACACTTGCAGCACGCTCATCATGGGCAGCGTCTTCGGCAGTGCATCCAGCAATCTCTTCAGCGAGTCAGGCAATGTCCGGCCCTGCCGCAAACGGTCCTGCAAAGCGGACAGCCCTCTGTCGTCCGGAAGAGAGCCGTACCAGAGCAGATAGGCGGTTTCCTCAAAACTGTAGTTCACGGCCAAATCTTTGGCCCAGTGGCCCCGATAAATCAAATGTCCACGCTCACCATCCACCAGAGCGATTTCCGTTTCAGCGGCTACGACACCTTCCAAACCCGTTACTTTACCCATTTCCTCATTCTCCTTGATCAGGATCGTTTAAGAAAAGGATAACGGGAAAAGTTGATATTGTAAATTTATAATATTATTTAGGAGTGAAAGAAATTATTTATCACAATAGAATAGGGAAGATAATAACGAATTTGGTTCCTATCCCTTCCACGCTTTCGACTAAGATGTCTCCATTATGATTTTTCATAATTTGATAAACCCCAGTCAGACCGATGCCTGTACCCTCCTTCTTCGTTGTGAAAAAAGGGTCGAAAATCCTCGGAATATTCTCGTGTGGAATCCCCATTCCTTGGTCTTCTACTGAGATACGGATAAAACCGTCATTGATCTCAACTGAAATGGTGATCTTAGCATTTGCTTTGTCGGTGGCTTGAATGGCATTACGTATCAAATTGATAAAAAGTTGTTTAAGTTGTTCTCCATCGCCCATCATGATCGCAGGGACGTTCGTATTGATTTGTTCGATCATCACATCGCTTAATATCGCTTGAGCTTCCATCAGGCTAATGGTTTCTCTTATTAAATCGGTAACCGGGATTTCCCGCATGACGAAATGGGATGGCTTAGCCACTAACATAAAATCACGAATTAACTTTTCAATTCGCACATGTTCTGTCCGGACATGCTCTAAATAAACTCTCACTTTATCTTCTAAAGTTCCTTGAAGCAACAACTGTATAAACCCACTCGCGGCAGTTAACGGATTTCTGATTTCGTGTGCAATCCCGGCAGCAAGTGTTCCGATCACAGCCTGTTTCTCTAAAGTGAGCAGTTTCTGTTCCTCTAATTTTCTTTCCGTTAAGTTTCTTAAAATGCACATGATGCCTTCAGTCATGATCCCCGTTATATCCTTAATGATTTTGATATCAATGATGATAAACAAACTTTTCCCCTTTACGTTAATCCAACATTCAAATCCATTCAGTTCTTGTCCTGACGCTAATGAATCCAGAATGATGGAATGAAGCGGATCCACCTCTAAAAAATCCGACAACTTCCTGCCAATGGCATGCTGCTCATCTGAAATATCGAAAAGAACCCTAAACGCTTTATTTATGGCTCTTACTACGGTATCCGAATCTAACACGATAATTAGATTATTCGTGTTTTCTACAAGCAATTGGTAGAGGTCAGTAAGCTTCTCAGAATAAGGATTCATAGGCCTCCGTTTTTCCTTTTTGAAATCTCTCCTTTTACCTACCCTTTCTTTGACTAAATTTCGACAAATTGTATGTTTTTCCTTCTTAAAGAATAGCAGCTATGTAAGTAATTGGAGTTCCCTCGCCCGGGCGATCGCTTTGGCCCGCCGTTGGACGCCAAGCTTTCCATACAAACGATAAACGTGGCTCTTGACCGTTCCTTCCGTTAACGAATAACGTTCCGCTATTTCTTTATTGGATAAACCGTCCGCGAGCGCACGCAAAACGTCCATCTCACGATTCGTCAGAGGCTCAACAAGAGGTTGCACAGCTTTGACCGGATCCATGTGTAAACGGACCGTTGCTTCTTCAACGGCGTTAGCGCGGTTGTGCGTTTCACCCAACGATTCCAGATAAACCATCCTGGAGAACAGCATTTCCAACACGGCCAGTCTCTCTTTTGTAAATACGCCGGGAGCCAGGTTGTTTTCTAGATAAAGAACGGTCGAAAATCGGCTGCCTGGCAAGGGAGTCGGCATGCAAAGAATCGATCTGGTGCCGTGCAGCTGGATATAAGGATCGGCGATATAAGAAACTGTCCGAGCATCCGTCAATACCACCGGTTCGCCGGTTTGTACGACATAACGCACAACGGAGGCCGCGAATCGGTCTTCCCCCTCTGTCCCGTGTGAGGCGGCCTCAATGGACAATTTGTCTTCCCTGCTGTTCACCACGCACCCGCTCTGAGCACCCGCGTAGCGAAGAGCCGACTCGAGGAATCGTTCCGCCAAACGCTTGCCGTCCGCAAATGCCGGCCGACCTGCAGCTTGCCGCATAACCGACTCATCAATATCTCTATACATCGCCGATTCAATTGGAGGTTCATTGGGGACACCTATGCCAGCCATCAAGTCCACAGTAGTTCCCGGAGCATTTGCTTCCGTATTCGGCGCCGCATCGAATGCTAGCAGCTGCGGATATTCCTGCCGGAGTTTAAGCGCTTTCACAACTGCGCCCCACCTTGAATAAGCAGCGCAGGCATACGTCATGAGCGCATCCGCAGCCGTACACATACCAGCTTCTCTGTAGTAAATCGACGCCCGTTCGCAGGCGATCGCTTCCATCATCCCGTATCCTTCTGCTCGTGCTGCCTGGATAGCATCCTCGAAACCATTGATGGCAGCCACCCGATTGCCGTCGATCCGCTGCAGTTCAGCTGTGATGAGCCGGTAAGCCGAAGACTTCTGTCCGTAAAAGCCAGACCATTGTGTCATGTGGCGCAATTGCGTCTTGAGCAAACGGCGGATGCTTTTACACTCTTCAGGCGCCGCCTCTGAATAAAGAGCAGCAAGCGTTAGCGACTGGTAGACATGCTGTTTGCGAACTTGCATCCGAGTCTGTCGGAAAGTGTTGAATTTGCCTTGCTCTACCCATTCGAGGGCTTCACGATACCGTCCGGCCAAATAAGCGATTTCGATTTGGCAGGTGCAGATATAATAAACCTCGTTATTCAGTGTTTCCTTGAAACGGCTGCTCTGTAACGGCATTACGACTTCGTCACCTTCGCCCACTTCGCCCCGTAATTGTGCCACATACCATCTCGCGATGCGAAATATGTTGAGCGTTATTTCATCCACAAGCTTCTGTGAAATGGCTTCATACTCCGTAATCCGTGCAGACAACGTATGTAAATCTCCGGTATGGATAGTCGTAACCGTCAGCATCGCAATACTAACGAACGTCAAATTGGCGGATTCCAGCCCATAGTACACGGATTGCTGAAAATGTTCCACGCCTTCTTCCGGATTTTGTTGCAGCCTGGCGAGACCCCTAATGTAGCACAATCGACATCGCAAGTCCGTGCTTTCAAAAGAGGATGAAAGTAAACAAGCCGTTTCGATATAATGGAGCCCTGCCTGGAAGAAAGAAATTTTATTTCTAAAAATGACCAAGCCGTAACCGGCAAGTATATACGCAAACGCTTCATTGTTTCCATGCTTCAAACCATAGCGAACGAACCTTGAAAATAGTACGGCAGACAGCTCCAAGCTCAATGTGAATGCCGCAGTCGATATCGCCATAACCAGATCCGACAAGGCTTTATAATGGGGATCGCGATTTAACGGTAAACGCGGCAGCTCATTACGCTTGCGGTACAAGGCGATTCGTGTCATGACCACTTCTATCACGATAGCTGTTTTAGAAGGCTTGATCGGCAGTTTCCAGCCGAATTCCGCCAGAGCCTGCCTCCCAATATTCACGGCTATATCATCTCTTTTTAAATAAGCATTCATCGTGATCCGAATCAGATAAATACGTGAGCGCTCAACCAAGTCCGTGGTACGGGTCATTAACCGTTCGAGCAGCTCTTCTGCAACATCCATACGACCGCACATATATTCACACTCGGGCAGCTCAAGCATGATACGGTAGGCAAGCGTATCAGTTCCTTTTTCATCATCCCGGGCAAGGCGCAAACCCATCTTCAAAAAGTGCAGAGCAGCCGCAAATGCCGTTGTTGCTTTCGATTTCAGACCAGCCTGAAGATTATAGGCTGCCAGCTCTCTTATCTCCGCCTCATCCACCATCTGATCGCAGCCCATATTCAAGTGATAAACCATGTCGAAGATAGATTGTTCCTGCCGGTCGAATGGATTGGCGCGCATCATGCGCCCGATCTTCAAGTGCAAGTTCGCTTTATCCGGCTCAGGAACCGACTCATAAGCGGCCTCTTGCACCCGATCATGCAGAAAAGTGTAGTAACGTTCGTCAGCCTGCACCTCATCGGGGATCGTCTCGCACCACAATAATCCTTCTTCCTCGGCAGGCTTCAGCCATTCAAGCGTTTCGGTCAGGGATCGGCCGCTTACACGTGCAAGCGTTGACGGAGAGAAACGGTGTCCGATAGCCGCTGCGATTCCCAGCTGCCGACTGGTTTCCGACGGCAGCGTGCGAAGCCGGGCACCAATCAAATGAAGAACATCCGGATTGTCAGGCATTGCGATAATTGCGGTACTATCCCACATCCAGCAAGCCAGTTCCGAATCAAAGATTAGTTTTTTTTCGCGATACAGGATGTCAATTAAACGGTGCAGGTACAGCGGATTTCCGCCGGTTTTTTGGAAAAGGGGGGTGGCGAAGAGCGAAGCTCGATCCGAGTTGTCATGAAGGACGAATGATGCGAATCGTATAACATCGGCGTAAGGCAGGGGGTGGATCACAATATTGCGCACGAACACAAACACTTCCTCGTTACGTAAGAGAAGCGTTTGTTCGATCCAAGCGGCAATCGCATGGTCCTCCCCGTTTGCGGCACAGCCCGGCTCTGTTTCCGTTCGAAAAGCACCAATGATTAATAAACCTTGTAAAGTGGAGTTTTGAGCAACTGCGCGAAGAATATCCATCGTTGCATCATCCGCCCATTGAAGATCGTCTAGGAACATCACCAGAGGATGCTCCTTATCGGCGAACACCTTCAGAAAAGCAGTGAACAAACGCCGAATCCGATTGGACGCCTCGGCCGGCGGCAGCGGTTGGACAAGTGGAACATCACCGAGAAGCTTTGCCGCTTCCGGCAGCAGTTGTGCGATAATAGCTGCTCCTGAGCCCAAAGCTTTGGTCAATCGATTCTTCCACTTCGCTACCCTATCCGGAGATTCCGTCCAAATTTGTCTAACTAAACCTGAAAGCGCCTGAAGGATCGGTGCAAACGGAGCCTCCCTGTTCATTCGGTCGGTTTTTCCGCTGACGAACCGTCCTCCTTCCTTTGCAACAGGCATTTGCAGTTCTCGAATCACAGTGGTTTTGCCGATGCCCGCCGGCCCTGTAACAAATATTAATGCTGAAGCGCCTGCGCGGGTCAGTTCGAAAGCGTTCCTCAATTCTTCAATTTCCGCTTCACGGCCGAAGAGCATGCGTGGAAGCTGGAATCGGCTGGCATCATCCGAGAGGGCGATTTCAAAGGGAACGATTTCTCCCATTTGTCGCAGGGAGGCAGCGCACCTTGTCAAATCGGCCAGTAGACCGTAGGCACTCTGGTACCGATCTTCCGGCGCCTTCGACAGCAACTTCATAATCATGTCCGAAAGCGGATTAACCACGTCCGGGCGCAATTCGTTTAGGTATCTCGGCATAATCGCTAGATGGGCATGTACCCAAGCTTCCGCACTATTCGCCTGCAAAGGCAAGTGGCCGGCGAGCATTTCATAATAAATAACACCAAGCGCATATAAATCGATACGTTCGTCCGGCGCATGATTCATGCGGCCTGTTTGTTCGGGTGAAAGATAGGCATAATCCGGTTTACGAGTCGCTATCAGAGAAGTCCGATTTGTTTCGGGATTTATCCGAATGCCGGCGGGATTTAGATCTCGAATAATGGAGTTTTGTTTATGCACGGTTTGTACGATTTCCGCTAATTGAATTGCTATATTAATAAACGACGGGACTTCCCACCTGGTCTCATTCATCAGTTCCTTTAGTGCGATTCCGCCTCTTTTGGTCATACCGCCCTCCGTCTAGCCGCTTTTATATCCACTATGCTTTCGTTGAAGGCTGGTTACCCAGTACATTTCGTATCTCTATCTGTCGTTTAATACAATACTGAATGATTCTATTTCTTTGGGAATCCTTCATATCGATAAACTCCACAGCAATTCGGCGATTTTCATTCGAATCCATTGTTCCT
>JAQBPQ010000108.1 GCA_028287445.1 Cohnella sp. | reverse complement strand
CGATTGCGGCGCTGTAGGTCGGCCGCTCCACTAAGATGGCGTCCATGTGTTTGATATATAGGCTGGATAACAAGTGAATGGCCTGCGTAGCCCCCGTCGTAATCAGCACTTCTCTTGCAGAAATCTGAAATCGGTGGCGATTCACCAAATAACGGCAAAGAACCTCACGAAGTTCGCTATCCCCTTGTACGCTTGAATAGGTGCCAATTAACTTCGGATAAGCGTCGAAAACCTTTTTGACATATTCGGACAGAAAAAGATTCGGAAGCAAATTCGGATCAATCAAAGCTTGGGACAACTGATAGTCGACAGAGATCTCCTGAATTTCGGACAAATCGTTTTTCATGTGGCTGAAAAAGGGACCATCGCGGCCCTTGATTTGTTCCGATGGCACTTGTAACAAACAGCCTGGACTTACATAATATCCGGATTTCTCTTTTACATAAGCTTTCCCTTGTTGTTTAAGTATCTGAAAAGCACGAAATGCCGTTAGCCGATGTACATGGTATTCTTGCGCAAGGAGCCGAATCGAAGGGAGTTTGTCGTGGGCCTTCCACTCTCCGCGTTCAATGCGCGTGACGATGTGATCGTATACTTGTCTAAATAGAAACTTGTTCGGATTCATCGCGCGGTCGTCCTTCACGATTCAAACCTCCCTCATTTCATTATTGCACACAAAGCTTATGTATCTGTTCTGTCATTATTAATCTGTTCTATTATCAGTATTATATGATACAGAAGCAAATGACAGGAGGGCAGAGAAATAGCCATTGCGACACTCATCTAATTCTTTTGGTCGAAAATCAACAATAAACGAAAATAGAGCCATTAACGTAAAAAACCACGCCGCCCGTAGGCCGATGCGGTTCATAAAGGTGCCGGGGTGGTAGGATCAGTCTCTTTTGGGAAAATGTTATAGTAGAATGCCACTTTCAGATCGTCAGCGGTGCGGATCCTTTCCAAAAACGACGACTGGCGTTATATATTAAATAAAAGTCGCTGTGTTAATAGGCAACAAGACGGAAAAATGACGTGGTCGACGTGGCTCTTGGTGGCTCATACGGCGCATGTTCGGAATGGATGGCGGAGGTAGGCGGTGAGATGATCTCACAGGGCTATTGTTGTATAATGGCCACTGCTCGCCTTATAATAGAATTTAGTTGCATAGGGAAGTACGTGGAGGAGCCTGTCACCAAGGGGCTCCTCTTTTCATTTTCTGAACACGCGTTTCTTTAACCGGAGGAGAGATCATCCATGCATTCTGAGGCGGTTATCCTCGCGCAGCACTTTTTGATGAGTTTATTACTTATTTTCCTGGTCGGCACGTTAGGGGGGAAGTTGGCCGAGAAACTGAAGCTTCCTGATGTGGCGGTGTTTCTGCTAATCGGAATGGCGCTCGGTCCGGCGGCCCTATCGCTGATCCATCTTCCTGCGGAATCCGTCCTCAACCAAGGTATCCTGCTGTTCGGGGCTTGCTTCATCCTTTTTCACGGAGGGACGATCACGAGTTTTAACGTGCTGGGGAAGGTATGGCGTACCGTCACCCTTCTCTCCACCACGGGGGTTGTGCTGACAGCGCTTGTCGTTGCTCTTGCGGCTAAGCTGATCGTGGGTATACCGTTTACAGTAGCTCTGTTGCTGGGGGCTGTCTTGGCTTCTACTGACCCGGCCGCTCTTGTGCCGATCTTCCAAAAGTTTCCTGTTCGGCCGAAGATCGCGCAAACCGTCATTACGGAGTCCGCCTTCACCGACGCGACGGGAGCCATCATGACGACTGTAATAATGGGCTTACTGATGACGGACTCTAAAGTCGGAGCGCTCGGGATCGGCTGGCAGTTCATACAGCTGGCGCTTGGTGGTCTCATAGTGGGGGTTCTGGTCGGGGCGGTGGCCGCCTTCCTGATCTCGGAGAACGACCACGGTTTACTACGGCAATTCACGCCGCTCGTGATCGTCATTAGCGTGCTGGCTGCTTATCTGCTGGCGGAGCAAATTCATGCGAGCGGCTTTATGGGCGTATTTGCCGCTGGGCTTATGCTTGGCAATGCTGGTTCGCTAAAGCTTACCATCTTGGCTAAGGAAGAGCATGCTATGCATAGCTTCATGGATGCGATCGGGCTCAAGCTGCGGATGCTAATTTTTATTTTGCTTGGGAGTCAGGTGGACTTTGCGGTATTGCGGGAGTATGGAGGAGCGGCATTGATGATCGTATTTGTGTTTATCATCATAGCGAGACCGATTACGGTACTGACGAGCTTGCTTCCCGATCGCAAAGCTGGATGGGCGCGAGCGGAAGTGTTGTTCTTTTTCTGGACGAGGGAAACAGGTGTTATTGCCGCGGCACTCATAGGCATCGTCGCGAGTACCGGGCTCAAGGAAGCGCGCCTCTTGTCCGCCATCGTCTTCGTAGCGATTCTTGTGACATTGCTGTTGCAAGCCAGCACCACGCCATGGGTCGCGAAGAAACTGGGGCTATTCGAGCCTCGGGATCAACAGACAGACGACCCTCATTAAGAGGATCAACGCCCCTCAAAAACCGAGAAAATCAAAATTTTGCTGATGCAGTGCACGTATTGAATGGGCGTAGTTGAAGCAGTAATCGAGAAAAAGCCGCCTATTTTGCGGCGGCGGGTAAACGTTATGTTATGTGATTATAAAACAATAAATTCAAGTGGACATTTTGCTCGTAATATTATTTTAGCAATTGCGGTTAGACAAAAAATCGGCGCAGTTCTTGGGCCACCCGTTCCGGTTTGCCGCCTCTATTGGTATTACCTGAGGCTCCATGATTAAGTCCGGGGAACTCAATACGTTTGGCATGAGGCAAGACCTTCTCTAAGGCGTCAAGGGCAACTTTGAAATAAGTCGGACTTTTGGCAGCGCCGAGCAGAAGCATCTCAGTATGTATAGCCCCAAAGCTCTCCACTTTTCCTTCCGTCTCGACAGCCAGTTGAAGATCAGAATGCATGGTCGGAGCCAGCATCCTCATCGATACGTAGTCACCATTGGCATTCTTCTCCTCACTGGCCATCATCATCTTCGTGAGAAGCTTGAGAAACCAGCGGGGGATGGAATTGAATATTGGCGGCCCCATTTGAGATCCCAACATGCCTGTAACTAGTGCTGACACCACGTCACCTTCAGCAATCTCCTTATCATACCGCGCCAAGAAGTCCGTCGAAATGGAGCCGTTGATGATCAGTGGCGGATCAAAGATGGAGGCTTTGTGAATGGCGGGTAGGGTGAGAGCCGCTTGCAGGCAACTAAGGGCGCCTGCGCTCACTCCGAAGACATAATGGGCGCCCGTTTTGGCAAGGAGGGCGTCGAGATCCTCGACATCCTTCTGTAGGCTGTAGTCATCGCTGTACGGACCGCTTAGGCCGCGTCCACGGCGATCGGGTAAGTAAACGGTGAAAGTATCAGCCAGCGCTTCGGCGAGCTGCATGTGACTTTGGGCTGACTCCATGGTGCCATGCACGACCACCAATCCCGGGCCCTGGCCGAGTTCACGGTAGCCAATGGTCGTGCCGTCTCTAGAAGTTACGAAGCTGGTTGTATAGAGCATCTTCTCCCTAACTGTCGATTGATTTTTAACCTCGATCTCCGTTTTCAATGTTCTGATATCCTTTCTTGTGCAATTCATGGATCAGCACTATAATAATCTTCACATATATCTTAATTAATATCTTAATTGTTAAGTTAAAATATGTCAAGCAATGGGAGAAGCATGTATGAACGAACCCGAGCACCGAAAGGCTCTTAAGAGTCAAATGCAATTTTTGGGTCAGATGGAAAGCACCGAAACAGCCTTATTTCAACAGGCAGCCGCAGCTAAGTTGGACTTAGGCATCACCGACTTGAAGGCTATTTCGACACTGGTGCAAGAAGGCCCCATGACGGCAGGACAACTCGCACAACGATTAAATCTAACCACTGGAGCAGTGACGAATGTTATCAACCGGCTTGAGCAGCGGAATTTCGCTCAACGCACACCTGATGCCGAGGATCGTCGTAAAGTAATCATTTCTGTCAATCAGAAAAAGCTCGCGACATCTGACAATGTATATCGTTCGATGGGGCAAGCTTTTGAAAAATTGCTGGAAACTTACACTACACAGGAACTTGAGTTCTTAGTGCAGTATTTACAGGCGACAATCGAGATGACAAAGCTGGAAATTGCAAAATTAAGAAGCTGGCATTCGAATTTTTCACGGTGATTAAGCTTGATCGCTGGAACGGTGAAGGGCTGTGACAGGTTGCCTTCGGGTAGGCTGTTACAGCCCTTTTTGGACTTCTTTGCAAACAGCTTGCAAACAAAATGATTCCTTGGGATCTATCACCGAACCAGTCGGCGGTGTGAGGTTTGCAGCAAGCCTATAAATAAAACAAACGAACAGGTCCGTAAACGGGCCTGTTCGTTTGATGAGAGCATTCTTATTGTATGTTCATAATCACGAATATTGTACGCGGCAAAAGCATTTGTTTTCTTTTTGGAAAATAATTCAACTTTTTATTCTGCTATGATGATAAATAACTAAATTGCAATTTACATAGGGAGGTACATCCGCAAAATGCAAAAATCACATGTAAGACGTTTTCTCATTGCTGCACTTGGTGTTTCATTTGGTATTTCAGTACTTTATGGTGCTGCTCCACAAGCCCATGCCGCAACGCCTAGGTCGCAAAAATTAATTCATACGGGCAAACAATATTTAGGCGTACCCTATCGATTTGGTGCTCCAATGGGCGATACGCACGCATTTGACTGTTCCTCGTTCACCCAATATATTTTTAGAAAGAGCGGAGTATCGTTGCCCCGAACATCGATTACGCAAGCTGTTGCCGGCAAGAAGGTGAAATATCTGAGCATGGGGGATCTCGTTTTTTTCAAAACGAACGGTAGAAGAATTAGCCATGTCGGAATATACGCCGGATATGGTAAAATGCTGCACAGCTCCAGCAGTAAGGGAATCACCGTAGTTAAAATGAACACAAAATATTGGAAAACGAGGTTTGTAACTGCTCGAAGAGTGCTCAGTTAACCTCTGCCGAATGAGCGACAATAACCCACCTTGGGCGCGAACCTTGGGGTGGGTTTTACTTTCTCGTGTAGTTGTTTAGCCGTTGAAATCTGACAAACGTTATAGGTGTTACCGCTTCTGCAGCCCGTCGATAAACAAGCGGCGAAGGCTTGCCAGATAACGCTCCTTGCTGTAACCCAGCGAATCGCGGTGGTGGAAATATTGTTCGGGCGCCAGCGCGGCGAGCAGGAAGTTGACCGTGAGCGTCACATCGATCTCGGCTGCCTCTCCCTGACTGCAACCCCGGGTGAAGAGATCGGCAATAATGTTGTGGAGCCGCATCATGATGGGACGTTTCTGGAGCAGCAAGCTTTTTTTGCCGGCGTACATGCAACTGATGGCGGATAGCAACTCGGCCTTGTCATCGATGTAGTCAACTAGGCGGACAATGACTTGGTAAAGTTGTTCGAAAGCCGTCAGCGGGGAAGAGGTTCGGCCGCAAAATTGTTCGAGATCATCGACAAATTGCTCCAAGCTTGTCCGAAGAAGGTCGGAATAAATTTCCCCGGAATGCTCGTAACGCCGATACAAAGTTCCCTGACCGATGCCGGCCTCTTGTGCGATTTGGTACATGTTCACCGCATCGATGCCGTTTTGCTCCAACAATCGGCTGGCGGCAGCAAGAATCCGGCGGCGATACTCGCTGTCGCGCAATTCTTTAGGATCGGATTCCGTTGGCGGTTCTGCCGTCTGACCGGTAAAGTGCGCCCCGATATCGCGGTCGAGTGGTTCCACGACAAAACTCCCCTCCCGATGAAAAAATTTCCAAAAGTTCATTTGACATCCGGACAATTGTCCGTTATATTTTTGTGTGCGGACAATTGTCCGTACATACATCACATCATAACATATTCGACCGCTCATGTGCCTGTCACCTAAGAAAAATCAACCGGGATTTGCGAGCGCCATGCAGAAGTTGAACGAGGAGGAGTGGAAGAAGATGGCGCAAGCTGCAGTCCCCGGCCAGAGCCAGCCGGAATTTCGTATCATCAGCATTTTGGTACCCCTGATCGCTATTATTTCAGGCTGTTTTATGGTCATTCTCGATACCACGGCCATGAATGTGGCGCTCTCCAAGCTGGTGCAAGATTTTCATACACAGCTTCCTACTTTGCAGTGGACGGTAACCGGCTATATGCTGGCCACCGCGGCCGTCATTCCGCTTGCCGGATGGTTGTCGGACCGGTTCGGCGCGAAGAACGTTTTCCTTACCTCGGTCATCCTGTTTACGCTGGGCTCCGCGCTGTGCGCTACGCCGAACAGCGCGGAATGGCTGATCGTATTCCGCGTGATCCAGGGACTGGGCGGCGGATTCGTCATGCCGGTGGCGATGGCCTACGTTTACAGGCTCAGCCCGCCGAATAAAATCGGCGTGGTGATGGGCATGCTCGGCATGCCGATTCTGTTTGCGCCGGCGGTCGGGCCGATTGTCTCCGGCTGGCTGGTCGAGTATCATTCGTGGCGCTGGATTTTCCTGATCAATATTCCCGTGGGGATTTTCAGCGTGCTATTCGGCATGTGGAGCCTGCCGAAGATTGCTCGGCACAAGGTGGCCGGCTTCGATCTGCCGGGTATGATTCTCGGACCGGTTGCTTTCGCGGCGCTCTCGTACGGTGTGAGCCAAGGAGCCTCCAGCTGGACTTCCGACAAAACGTTGGCCGGTCTCATTGGCGGCGGGCTGGCTCTGATCGCTTTCATTATGGTCGAGCTGCGCGCAAAAACTCCGCTTCTGGAACTGCGAATTTTTCGTTCCATCGATTTCACATTCAGCATTTTCGTGCAGTGGATCGTCCAGTTTTCGCTGTTCGGGGCTATTTTCCTGATGCCGCAATTTCTGCAGCAAGCGAGGGGATTCGGCGCTTTCGACACAGGTCTTACCCTGTTTCCGCAAGCGCTCGCGTCGGCCTGCATGATGCCGCTCGGCGGATTTCTATTCGACAGGATCGGCGTACGCTGGCTTGTCGTCGTCGGTCTTAGCCTCGTGTCGGGCGCTATTTTCCAATATAGCCATATCGATTTGACGACACAAAGCAAAGACCTGCTGCTGCCGCTCATCATGGCAGGCGCCGGGATGGGATTGATGATGATGCCGCTCAATTCGCATCTGATGAACAAGGCTCCGCGTGAACTGGTCAGCCGGGTCACTTCGCTGACGAACGCTCTGCAGCAAGTAGTCAGCTCGCTTGCCGTGGCGACGGTTGTAACGATCCTGACTTCCCGCATCAAGACCCTCGCGGCCGGTCACCAAGCCGTCGCGGGCGCTGGCGCCGCCGAGGCGAAAAAGGCCATGCTGGCTCTGGCGCCCAAAGCGTTCGATTATACGTTCGGCGTCATGCTCGTGATCGCGATGTGCGGCATCGTGCTGGGACTCCTGCTGCGACGGGTCCGGAAGCCTTCCGGCGATAGCGTGCAGAACGTGAAGCAGGAGATTGCGGCGGAAGCCCTGCATCTGGGCTGACCGCCGAGCTTTTTTCCATTTGCCATATTTGCAGTCGAATGAAACGATTGGTGACGAGCCTAACCAGAAGTTGCCCGGGTTGTCCAAATGGTTTAACCCTAGGTTCGTCCTTCTCTCAGCATGTCCACCGCCTTGGCGATACGTCGTTGCCGGGTCTCGTCCGTCTTGGCTTCCTCAATCGAGATCACAATCCGCAGTTTGTTGCTGTAAGACAGCCCGTCGAAGAACTGCCTTGCATTCTCATCACGGTCAATCGCATTCGAGAAGTCAGGCGGAATGGTAACCTCGCGAGGCTCGGTATCCAGTTCAATGTCGACGTCCACCTCATCACCGGCGGCGACACCGGCACTTATGCGGTGCTCTGCGCTGACTGGGATCATAAACTGTCCGCCCATCGACGCCACAGTGCTGCGGTATGTATGACCTCCGATCGTGATACGGACAGGCGGTTTCTTGCTTGGCCCGAGGCTCGCAACGACCTCGTCCGGAACTCGGATACCTGTGGCAGTCTTGCCGTTGAGTTGAATGATGGCACGAAATCTCATATGGCGCCCTCCTGATATTTCTCTTCGATATTGCAAGTAAGTGTGCTATCATGGGTTTATGAAACGTTCAGAAAGTAAATCACATTGCCCCATTAATTTCTCTCTAGAGACTTTTGGCGATAGTTGGTCCTTGCTCATCGTGCGTGACATCGTTTATTTCGGCAAGAAAACGTACGGGGAGTTTCTAGAATCGGAAGAAGGCATTTCTTCCAACATACTCGCGACCCGCCTTGTAACTCTAGAGCAAAAAGGAATTCTCGTTAAAAACCCCCATGACACAGATAAGCGAAAGGAGGTTTATTTACTTACGGAGAAAGGCTTGGATTTAATACCTGTCTTGCTTGAAATGGCCGGCTGGGGCGCACGGCACGACCCGGAGACGAATGCGCCGCAGAGTTGGATTGCCGCGGTGTATGCCGATAGAGAAAGGATGATAAGAGTCATTCGCGATACCGTGCGAAGCGGAGGTTCCATTTTTGCAGGTCAAAATAGTGTAGTTAGTAAATTAGAAATGGACTAAGCGGCAAACAACCGACAAGACCTAGTCAAAAACGGCTCTCTCCGCATGATCGGCGGAAGACTCGTTTTTTTTGTGAGGTTACAACGTAATATCCGCGACTTCCAGAACAATAGGGCAATGGTCGCTGCCTGTGATCTCGCAATCAATTTTTGCGTCAACTAACAAGGGACTCAGTCTGGAGGAAATCAGGAAATAATCGATTCTCCACCCCACATTCCGTTCTCTAACCTTGGGCATATTCGACCACCAAGTATAGGTATCTGTCCGCTCCGGGTACCTATGTCGGAAGGAATCGATAAAACCGGCTTCCAGCAGACGGGTCATTTTGTCCCGTTCTTCCAAGGTGAAGCCGGAGTTGCCGCGATTCGACTTCCAATTCTTCAGGTCGATCTCCTGGTGGGCGACATTCAAATCACCGCAGACCATTACCGGCTTATGGGCATCCAATTGCTGAAGGAAGCTTCGAAAACTGTCCTCCCATTCCAGCCTGAACTCCAGCCTGGACAGATCACGTCTGGCATTGGGGGTATACACATTCACGAGGTAGAAGGTATCGAACTCCAAAGTAATGATCCGACCCTCCGGCTCTTGTTCCTCCTCCAAACCGTACCGAACCGATAGCGGTTTGATCTTGGTAAATACGGCTGTTCCGGAATACCCCTTTTTAACCGCGTAATTCCAATACTGCGTATATTCCTCCCCATGCTCGAGGCTAATTTGGCCTTCCTGCAGCTTCGTCTCCTGAATACAGAATATATCTGCATCCGTTTGTTTGAAGTAATCGTTAAATCCTTTGTTTACACAGGCTCGCAAACCGTTAACATTCCAGGATACCAACTTCATCATCGCCTATCTCCTTGCCGTTCATAGATTTATGTACCCAGTTTATCATAGACGGTAATCGACAATCTTCACTGACCGGTATTGTCAGGGGGATCGGGTATAATGAAAATAGAGGAATGACCGGAAGGGGGATGAAGATGAACTGGAATTACTACGATACGTTCATCACGGTGGCCCGGGATTGCCCTGCAGAGAGAGGCACCGTACCGCCGGACAAGAAGAACGGCAAATCAAAGCCCGGAATCGAATTTGAGTTGGTGGCTGACCATCCGTACCGGTATACCCAAGAAGAGCTTCTATATGAAGTGCATATCCGACATAAGGAGATTTCACCAGAGGAGTTGGCGGCGCGGGGTACCCAAATGAGAGATGAATTTTTCCAGAAGCCGATGCCCTGCCTGAGAGCATCCATGCTCCCCAAAAAATACGGGTGGGGCATACATTTCAACGCCGAGGGGAAAATGGCGCTCGTTCCGGTGGAGTCCCCCGACTACCATCGTTTCGTAGACGGTGACAGTGGGGCCGTGAAGATATTGGCGGCCATGAGCAACAGCAAGAAGTGATAGCAGCGTAAAAGTGGAAAAGGCCGGGAACCCGCCATTGTGGTGGAGGTTCGCGGCCTTCTTCATTTCAAGCCAACTTTTCCTGCAGTAGATTGCTGTACCCTCGCAACTTCAGCCGCAAAATGCTCTTGAAGCTCCGCAACCTTCTTGGAATCGGTTAGCGCCGGTTTTCCGGCTAGATAATGTTCAACAAATAACGGCCATTCGGGGACGATTTTGCGAGCCAACATCGTCCGGACCGCGTCTTTGACCCATCTTCGTTCCTTCGCATTGGTGTATGAATCCTTGAACTGCTGGCTTAACTCAAAATCCAACCCGCCAAATATTTTCCGGAAGATGTCGGAAGTCATGCGGGCGTCATCCAATGCCCGGTGGGCCGAGCCTTCGGTCATAATACCGAGATCCTGCAGAGCGGCCTCCACACTGACATCATTCGTTATCTTTTTATAGCGGAGAAATCCTTTTAACAAGTCAAAATAGGGCACAGCCAGCCAATACGCTTCATCCAGCTTGTGCATCCGTGCATCATAGATGATTCGTTTCAGATCTTCGCCGCCCCACGTGACGAGCAGGAAGGATTCACTTCGATTCAGCCAGTCGATGAAATCCATAATGACTTTAGGGTAGCCGTCGGCACGGTCAATCTCCTCCTGGGAGATTACAGTCTTCTTCTTAATGAAGCTGTTCAGCTTGGAGAAATAGACCGGCTTGATCATGGATGAAAATTCATCCGTTGGCGTTAAAGACGAGTTCAGCCTGACCGCCCCGATCTCGATCACCTCCATCGGCAGATCGCTCGCGAACTTCCGGCCATTGAATTCGATATCCAAAATAATATAGTCCAAGATCGTAACTCCATTCTGTAACGGATGTATTCCATTCTATCAAACTTTGTTGGGTTGCGGGGGTTCTCCATTGTTCTCCCCAGTTGCGCATTTGGAGAAGGACCGCGCCGTACTGACCTTTAACGCCGCCTCTTTTTTATTTCCATATCGAAGAAAATTATGTTATTGTAATTTTGTAATTCAAAATACACACACCCTTGGAGAATGTTATGCCTAAAAAGAAACAAAGCGTCGTCATCTCCATCCGGCTGGATGAAGCCTCTCTTGAAGCAGTAGATCTGCTTGTGGAGTCGGGGCTCGAGTCAAACCGTTCGAGGGCGGTGTCGCACTTCGTGAACGCGGGGATTCAATCATTGGATGAACTGCTGCACAAGGCCAGGCGGGTTGCGGATGAGCTGCATCATTTAAGGAACGAAATGATTGAGGCCGTTAAAGGAAACAACATCGAAAAAGTAACCGAGTTGATCAATCGGGATTCCGCGCTTGTGAACGCAAGCAACAGCAAGGGAGAAACGGCCGTCCTGATGGCTGCGTATTATCGGGCCAACCAAATCCGGGAGCTGCTCCTGAGCAAAGGGGCGGAACTAAGTATTTTCGAGGCGTCAGCGATCGGAAGCACGAGCAGGGTCCAAGAATTGCTGCTGGCATCACCGGAACTCGTCCATCGTTACAGCGCGGATGGTTATACACCGTTAGGGTTGGCCTCCCATTTTGGCAACGAACAAACGGC
>JAQBPQ010000087.1 GCA_028287445.1 Cohnella sp. | reverse complement strand
CTCAGTTTATCCCGAAGAAATGGTGGCACAATCTGCTGCACAATCAAAGTGCATTGTTGATTCGAGCCTGGTTCCTTCGGAAAAAGGATGTAGTCATCACGACCGTTCCTTACCATCTTCAAAAGTAACCGACTACTCCGGGGAGGTCTTAAAGTGGTTCCACCAGAAGTTAGATGGATCTCGGCAATTATAACTGGATTCCTTATACTTTGGACCGGTTTAGCTTTATTTGCTACTGTAAAACCACTGTATTTTTGGAAAATTACCCAAGGTTGGAAAGCAACTAAGCAACCGCCCACAGCGTACTTCGTTCTACAGTGTGTTGGAACTGCTATTTGTTCGGCAGCAGGACTGGCGTTGTTAATTTCTCCTCACATACACAGCTGAAAATAAACTTCAGTCGATGACTATTATCAACGTTTACTGAAGGAACGCCCGCTTGTTTATCCGTATTTTGTTGATGTGATCCAGTGTCACAGGGTGAACGGATTTCGAGGATCTATTTTTTCACTTACGCTGGAAGTGAAGTTCGTGCTGATTCGTGACCTAATGTGGGTAACAGTTTTCTGTAGCTGAGAAGTTGGACGGCGACAGACGCTTCCACCTCGGATATGCGACAGACCTTTGCAATGGCATGCAAATCGTCAGGGGGTGCTTTACCTTTCAAGATAGCGTCCATCACGGTCTTCTCTATATCAGACATCTCCATGTCCGTGCTCATGGCTGTCAACTCCTAAATTAGTGGTCGAAGGTTTGTTTCTATGTACGATTACCCCTTATGTTACGGGCTGTAACGGCCCGAAGCTTGCAAGTTAGTAGGATATTTCGTCGCCCAACGTCCCGCCGCCAACACGAACAGACCGGAGAATACCTCGTTAGCCATTTGTTCCCAAGCGTCCTCGCACGTATGTCCTCGAGGTTTCCGAAAAGTCAAAAAATTTTTGTGGGCGATTTGCTACGTGAACTCGAATCGTTCTGTGGAGCAAGGGGGCGTACCTACGTAAGAAAGTAGGGATGCATCGATGTTCTGGATTACATGGCTTACAACGTCGTATCAGACCGTGCAAGGGTTCGGGATTGCATATCCATGTGTCGCTGTTCTCGTTCATAATGTGACCTCCGTTTCAGTTGTGAACCCAACGGTCACGAAAACGAAAAAACGCAGCCAGACCGCGAAAAGAACGGTGGCTGCGTTATAGGCAGTATGTCTCGAAAACGCCGTCAGATCAACGTTTTGACGTACCTTTATGTAACATGGCGGAGAGGGTGGGATTCGAACCCACGTGGGCTTGCACCCTAACGGTTTTCAAGACCGCCCCGTTATGACCGCTTCGGTACCTCTCCAAAAATCGGACAGCGGCCTTCACCCTCTGAGAGGCGGGCACTGCCCCGTAATCATATCACAAGCACGAACGATGCATCAACCCTTGGGAGCGATTACCTCTAGTCCGCCCATATACGGGCGCAGCACTTCAGGAATCCGAATGGTGCCGTCAGCTTGTTGATAATTCTCCAGTATCGCGGCGAACGTACGGCCAACGGCCAAGCCCGAACCGTTCAACGTATGTACGAACTCCGGCTTCGCCGCATTATCCGGACGATAACGGATGCCGGCCCGGCGGGCTTGGAAGTCCTCGAAATTGGTACAGGACGAGATTTCGCGGTAGGTTCCGGCACTCGGAATCCAAACTTCCAGATCGTAGGTTTTGGCTGAACCGAAGCCCATGTCCCCCGTACAAAGCGCCAAAACGCGATAAGGCAAACCTAACAATTGAAGCACACGCTCGGCATGACCGGTTAGCTGCTCCAATACGTCATAGGAAGTTTCGGGCGCCACCAGTTGAACCAGTTCGATCTTGTTGAATTGGTGTTGGCGGATTAACCCGCGGGTGTCGCGGCCGGCAGCGCCGGCTTCCGAACGGAAACATCCGCTGAATGCTACAAACCGTTTGGGCAGATCCTTCGCCGACAAAATTTCGTCCCGGTGGTAATTGGTGATGGGCACCTCGGCCGTAGGAATCAGAAAATAGTCTGTTCCCTCAAGCTTGAACAAATCCTCCGCAAATTTGGGCAGCTGACCCGTTCCCACCAAGCTGTCGCGATTGACGATATAGGGCGGCAAAATTTCTTCATAACGATGCCGGTCCGCGTGCAAATCCATCATGAAATTGATAAGAGCGCGCTCCAGACGGGCACCGAGACCTTTGAGAAACACAAAACGCGATCCAGTCACTTTAGCCGCCGCTTCGAAATCGAGAATACCAAGCTCAGTACCCAGATCCCAGTGCGCTCGCGGCTCGAAATCAAACGCCCGCGGTGTTCCTTCCAGCCGCAGCTCCACGTTGTCTGCTTCCGAAGCACCGACCGGAACCGAATCGTGCGGAACGTTGGGAACGGACAGGAGCATGACATCCATCTCGGCTTCGAGAATGCGCACCTCGTCGTCCAACAGCTTGATGCGGTCGTTTACGTCGCGCATTTCGGCGATCAACTCGTCGGCGTTGCCTCCGTTTTTCTTCAGCTTGGCCACTTCCTGCGATACGACGTTACGCCGGTTCTTCAGTTGGTCGCCTTCCGTAAGTTTCTCCCGTCTGGCCGTGTCGTAAGACGGAAACTTCTCGAGCAAATCCAGCGAAGCACCGCGATTGTGGAGCGCACGCACAACGCGCTCAAAATCGTTGCGAAGCAGTTTGACATCCAACACTTCGGAATCCTCCTTATCGGGCTTGCCGGGCCATGTCCAAAAACAGCCCGTGCAAACGGTAGTCGTCAGTCAGTTCGGGATGAAAGGAGGCGGCGAGTAAATGACCTTGTCTGGCCGTTACAATCTCGCCTTTGTACGAGGCGAGCACTTCTACATCATCGCCCACTTCCTTAATCAGCGGAGCACGGATGAACACAGCCCGCAGGGGCGACTCGATGCCCTGCACGTCCAGATCCGTCTCGAAGCTTTCCCGCTGGCGGCCGAAGGCGTTCCGAGCCACCGTCATGTTCATCAGCCCCAGATGCGGCTCTTCTCCGCCGTCCAGCCTTTCGGCTAATACGATCAATCCCGCACAAGTGCCGAAGATGGGTTTGCCAGCTTGAGAGAAGTCCCGCAGTGCATCGATAAACCCATATTTGCGCATCAGCTTGCCGATGGTTGTGCTCTCCCCGCCGGGAATGACCAGTCCGTCAACACTGCCCAGTTGCTGCGGCTGTTTGACCGCGACTCCGTGTCCCCCCGCCAAACCGATGCTGCGGATATGTTCAGCGACCGCGCCTTGAAGCGCCAACACTCCGATATTCATGGCTGTTCCTTCCCTCCGCTATCAGGTAAACCCAATCCGGGCGGCCCCCCGGTAAAGCGCTAATAGCGCCCTTGGGAAACCGCCCGATGGCAGATCATGTTCTAGCGAAGCAGGCCCTGCTTAAATGCCGCGGTCCTGCATGCGCTGAGACGGTTCCAGCTTAGAGATTTCAATGCCTTTCATCGGCGCTCCCAGATCTTTGGATACACGTGCGATCAGGGCATAGTCCTCATAATGAGTCGTCGCTTCAACGATCGCCCGCGCGAATTTCTCCGGATTTTCGGATTTGAAAATACCCGAACCCACGAATATGCCGTCCGCTCCCAAGTGCATCATCAGAGCAGCATCAGAAGGCGTGGCCACCCCACCCGCTGCAAAGTTGACCACCGGCAGTCTTCCCGTTTCGTGTACGCCAAGCAACAGGTCGTATGGCACACCCAGCGTTTTGGCTTCATGATACAGTTCGTCCTTGGACAAGTTCTGTACTTTGCGTATTTGGCCAAAAATGAGGCGCAGATGGCGAACCGCTTCTACCACATTGCCCGTACCCGGTTCACCTTTGGTGCGCAGCATCGAAGCGCCTTCTTGAATCCGGCGCAGTGCCTCGCCCAAATCCTTCGCGCCGCATACGAAAGGCACCGTAAACTCGGATTTGCTAATGTGGAACACTTCATCGGCCGGCGTCAAAACCTCGCTCTCATCGATATAATCGACGCCGAGTGATTCCAACACCTTCGCCTCCACATAATGTCCGATGCGTGCTTTGGCCATAACCGGAATGCTTACGACGGCCATCACTTGCTCGACGATGGTCGGATCAGCCATACGCGCAACGCCGCCTGCCGCACGGATATCCGACGGTACACGTTCTAACGCCATAACGGCGGTCGCGCCGGCGGCCTCAGCGATTTGGGCTTGCTCGGCGTTCATGACGTCCATGATGACGCCGCCCTTTTGCATTTCGGCCATTCCGCGTTTTACTCTCGAAGTTCCCGTTTCCATGGTTTCATGCCTCCCGAAGATTCTAACCATTAATTTTACATGAAGGGATGCTCATAGGCAACCGTATGGGTCGGATTTTAGAACAGATGCATGATGCCTTGGAACAAGCCGGAGAAGAAGCTGCCGATCGCACGGAAAAGCAGCCGCCACCAGCTTGCTTTGCTGACATCTTCGTTCGCGAGCAAAGCGACGGATATTGATTTTTGATCGCCTGTCGAAGGGTCCTTAAATTTGAATGTGGCCGTCCCAACTTTGTCCCCTTGTTGGATCGGCGCGAACAGCGGTTCTTTGTTGCTCTTGACGGTCGTTTCCGTGATCTCGACATTCGAGCCTTTAGGAATGAGAATGGAAACATCCGATGCCGTTACGACGTGAAGTTGGGTCTGCTTTCCTTTGGTGACCTTCAGTGTGTCATGATCTTTAATGGGCGCTTTCGCGTCGACGATCGATTTTTTCTCGAAATGATTGAAGCCGTAATCGAACAGTTTCGCCGTCTCGAGGAATCGTTTACCGTCTTGCATGCCGCCGGGCACTCCCATGACAACCGCGATTAGACGGGTGCCGTTGCGAAGAGCTGTGCCCGTAAAGCAATTGCCGGCATGGCTAGTGTGGCCCGTCTTAAGGCCGTCAACACCGGGATAAGCGAACTTGCGGAAATTGGGGATGTTCTTGTTCGTCTCAAGCATCCAGTTCCAGTTCGGCGTCTCTTGTTTGTCCCGTGCCCGGAATTTAAGGCTTGGAATTTTGGATACATCGAGAAAACCTGGAATTTCCTTCAGGATATGATAAGCCAACGTCGCCGAGTCACGGGCAGACATCAGTGTTTCTCCATCAATTGTCGTCGGCCGGTATGCCGTCGGCATATCCGCTCGATCAAGCCCTGTGGCATTGATGAAATGAGTATTCTTCATGCCGAATTTTTGTGCGGTTTGGTTCATGAGTTTCGCGAAGGCTTCCTCCGACCCCGCCAAAAATTCGGCCAGTTGCACGGTGGCATCATTGGCCGATGCAACAGCCATGGCTACATAAAGTTCCTTTACTGTATGTTTGTCACCTGCGGCCAGGAAAACCCGGCTGCCGATTTGTTTAGAGGCATTTTCGGTGACGGTAACGGGAGCATCCCATTTGATTTGGCCATTCTGGACTGCTTTTTCCACGAGATATTCCGTCATCATTTTGGCCATACTCGCGGGAGCATAGGCGGTATCGGCATCTTTCTGAAACAACACTTGACCGGAATCCGCATCCATAAGAATCGCGGCTTTCCCCTGAATCATCACAGCGCCGGCGGCCGTTGGAGCCGCGGCTGCCACACCGGCCAATAAGGTCGTAGAGAGCATTCCTATCAGCAATACTGCGGAGACGAACCGTTTCGATAGATTTGGCAAATGACGGAACAACAGAGCATGACGGTTCAACGCGTTCTCTCCCTTTATACGATAAATTTCGTTATTTATTGTAACATACGATTGGGCGAGAAAATAAAGTCTATCGTAGCATTTTAGAGGGTCAAGAGGATGTATTATTGGGATGCGGCAAATGAAATAGACGCGGGCTCGTCATGTATCCTGCCCTGCCCGCGGCTTGGTTGGTTGTGCCGTGTTACATGGAATAGTTCGGCGCTTCTTTGGTTATTTGCACATCGTGGGGATGGCTCTCGCGAAGTCCCGCGCCGGTAATACGTACAAATTCCGTGTCGTTTTTCAATTCCTCGATCGTGGCCGTGCCGCAGTATCCCATGCCCGAACGTAAACCACCGATTAATTGATGGATCGTGTCCTTCAACGGTCCCTTGTAAGGGACGCGGCCTTCGATCCCTTCCGGAACAAGCTTGCTTTCATCCTCCTGGAAGTATCGGTCTTTGCTGCCTTCCTTCATGGCGCCTATCGAGCCCATACCGCGATAGGATTTATACCGCCGGCCCTGGTAGATTTCCGACTCGCCCGGGCTCTCCTCCGTCCCGGCGAACAGGCTGCCTAACATGACCGCACTTGCACCGGCAGCGATTGCTTTCGTGACTTCACCGGAATATTTGATCCCGCCATCGGCAATGATCGGAACATTATATTCCCGAGCGACAGTTGCGCAATCGTAAATCGCGGTAATTTGCGGTACGCCGATGCCGGCTACGATCCTGGTCGTACAAATGGAACCCGGTCCAATTCCGACTTTAACGATCGATGCACCGGCCTCAATTAATTCACGCGTTGCTTCACCCGTCGCCACATTGCCTGCCACGATCGACAATTCGGGATACTTCTCGCGCAGATTCCGGACCATGGACACGATGTCGACATGATGACCATGGGCGGAATCAACCACGAGTAAATCAATTCCGGCTTGAACCAACGCTTCCGCTCGTTCGGATGTATCCTTCGAAACGCCTACAGCTGCGCCAACCAACAATCTTCCGTGGATATCCTTGGCCGCATTCGGAAATTGGATCGCTTTTTCGATATCTTTTATCGTAATTAAGCCTTTGAGCGTATTGTTCTCGTCGACGAGCGGCAACTTCTCGATCTTATGTTTCTGGAGAAGGCCTTCCGCTTGTTGGAGTGTGGTTCCGACGGGTGCGGTTACCAAATTGTCCCGCGTCATCACGCTGCTGATCTTGATGGAATAATCGTGTACGAAACGCAAGTCTCGGTTAGTCAGAATCCCGACCAGCTTCCCCTCGTCATCCACGATCGGGACACCGGAAATCCGATATTTACCCATTAATTCTTCCGCATCGTACACATGATGGTCCGGCTTCAACGAAAACGGATTGGTGATCACTCCGCTCTCCGAACGTTTGACCCTGTCGACTTCTTCCGCCTGTTGCGCGACCGACATGTTTTTGTGAACGACGCCGATTCCGCCTTCCCTCGCGATCGCGATCGCCAAAGCCGATTCCGTGACCGTATCCATCCCCGCACTGATCACCGGAATATTCAGCTTGATGGAAGAACTGAGCCTGATTGATACATCTACGTCCCTGGGAAGTGTTGTGGATTTCCGGGGAACGAGCAGCACGTCGTCAAACGTGAGTCCTTCCTTGGCGAATTTGTTTTGCCACACGAGTGATTACCCTCCTTAGCCGGCCGCTTGCCGGGATTGTCTGCCGATTGATTATGGCAATATTAGCAGAGGCGTCTAGGGCTGTCAAGGATATTCCGGAACCGCGGAAACCGCGCCAACGCTGCAATTGGATGATTGTTCCGCCCTTCCCAACACTGGGTTAGACAACGGCCTTGCCTTAGTTTGCGCAAACAAAAAAACACCTGACGTTGTCTATAAACGTTGGGTGTTTATGTCGCGAATGTAATGCGCCACTGCGCGATGAAATCGTCACAGACCGCCTGACCGCAGACAGCGTTGCAAAGGCAACGCGTTGCAGGCTTGCGCCTTGAAAACTGGATGCGAACCTGTGCGACGAAGTCGTCACAGACCGTGTGCCAACAGGCAGCGTTGTAGAGCAACGCGTTGGAGGCATACGAACGAAAGGTTGAGCATAGAAACATCATCTTGTTACCTGTGCTTACGCTGAGCTAGCTTATGCTTCCGAAGCATGTTTGCCGTTGGCAAACATTTTAGGA
>JAQBPQ010000077.1 GCA_028287445.1 Cohnella sp. | reverse complement strand
AGGAACAGGAGACAAGTCCCCCGCATGCACCCGACACGGAAACGAATCGCAAATCCCTGATTAACTGGACTTGGATCGGCGTGACCTTGCTGGCACTCGCCGCACTGATCCTGGTGCTTGTGCTTGGCCAGCATAAATCCGGTATGAATGATGCCGTTGGCCGCATGGACGGCGTGACGATCACCAAAGCCGATCTGTACGACGAGATGGTGAAGCAAGCAGGGGTCGACCAGGTCAGTTCGAAGCTGGACGGCATGCTGACGCTGAAACTGATCGATCTCGAAGCGAAAAAAGTAAACGCCGTTGTCAATCCGGCCGATATCGACGCCGAACTTGCCATTTTCAAAAAAAGCTATCCGTCTGATGCGCAGTTCAACGCTGCTATGCAGCAGAACAACATGACACTGGATAGTCTGAAACAGCAAATCGGAATCCAGCTTAAACTCCGGAAAATATTCGAACCGCAAATCAAGCCGACGGACGATCAACTGAAAAAGTATTTCGATGCGAACAAAGCCAGCTTCGGAACAGCTGAGGTCGTGAGGGCATCTCACATTTTGCTGGCCACCAAAGCGGAGGCGGACGCCGTGCTCGCGGAGCTCAAGAAGGGTACAGATTTCGCGACTCTGGCCAAAGAAAAGTCAACGGATCCCGGTTCCAAGGCGAACGGCGGAGATCTTGACTACTTCGGACGCGGTGCCATGAACCCGCAGTTCGAGACAGCTGCTTTCAATCTAAAAGTTGGTGAAATGAGTGGCGTCGTGCAATCTCCGAACGGTTTCCATATCATCAAGCTGACGGACAAAAAACCTGCTTTTACGCCGACGTATGATCAAGTCAAACAACAGGTAAAAAACCGGTACGTGGACGAGCAACTGCAGACCTTGATTACCGGTTGGCTGGATAAGGAAAAGAAAGCCTACCACGTTGAAAATTTGCTCGCCAAACCGGCGACGACTGCGCCTGCATCGGCTACCGCAACAACGCCGGCTGCTCCGACACCGTCCGCATCGGGTCAGTGATGTGGGAGGCACGGCCTGTCAGATTACGTCACTTTTTTTACATTTGATAAATTAATCGTTGACCGCCGCTGGGGATCATTGTTTATAATGGAAATAGAAATCGCCATAATCGAATAAGCGGATGAAGGCAGCGGGAGAGATTACCGTTGTGATCAGGTAGCGCCGAAGGAGTAAGCCCTTCCGGGTGAATCTCTCAGGCAAAAGGACCTTTGCCGGACGCGACTCTGGAGAGCATCCCGAAGCGGGATCACCAACGGGGAAACTTTTACTCGCCAATTCATTACGGCGTATGGAAGGCAACTCTCAGGTACCAAGGACAGAGCGAAAGGATCGGATACGCGCCGTGCAGGCGCGTATTCTAACATCCTTTTGACCTGTCCTTTTTTTGTTGCATAATTAACGGTGAGAGGGTGTGATGGTATGAGTCTTCTTCAACGGACACCGCTGTACCCGCTGTATCAGAAGGAAGGCGAACCTGCTGTTCGCTGCATCGATTTCGGCGGATGGGAGATGCCAGTCCAGTTTTACGGCATCCAAAAGGAGCACGATGCGGTTCGCAAACAAGCGGGTCTGTTCGACGTTTCCCACATGGGCGAGTTCGAACTGACGGGTCCACAGGCCGGGATGTTCCTGCAGCAGATGACCACCAACGACGTAAACAGGCTTGCACCCGGGCAGGCACAGTACACGCTTATGTGTTATCCCGACGGGGGAGTTGTCGACGATTTACTGGTGTATAAGTTGTCTGCAGACCGGTTTATGTTAGTTGTAAACGCCTCCAACATCGACAAAGATTTCACCTGGTTGAAGGTACGTTTGCCGGAGGGAGTCACTCTGAACGACCGCTCGGGGAAAACTGCGCTCTTGGCGCTGCAGGGGCCGCTTGCGGCTAATATTTTGTCTCGTGTCACGGAAAACGACGTAAGGGCGCTCTCGCCGTTTCATTTCCTGGAGAAAGCGGAGATTTGCGGGTGCAAAGTGCTGCTCTCCCGTACCGGTTACACCGGTGAAGACGGATTCGAGATTTATGTCGATGCAGCCGACGCACCCCGCGTGTGGCAAGATCTGCTGGCCGCCGGACAATCGGACGGACTCATTCCCGTCGGTCTCGGTGCCCGGGATACACTGCGCTTCGAAGCCCGCCTGCCCTTGTACGGGCAGGAGTTGTCGGATCGGATTTCACCTTTGGAGGCTGGTCTTGGGATTTTCGTAAAGCTGGATAAAGCTGATTTCATCGGCAAAGAAGCGTTGATCGAGCAAAAAAGTGTGGGTTTGCAGCGTAAACTGGCCGGCATCGAAATGATCGACCGGGGCATTCCCCGCGCGCATTATCCGGTCTATGCAAACGACCGTCAGATCGGAGAGGTGACGACAGGTACGCAATCGCCTACGCTCAAACGCAATCTGGGACTCGCTCTACTCGACATCGCCCATACCGCTCTACAAACCGAAGTGTGGGTGGAGATCCGCGGCAAAATGCTGAAGGCGGAAGTGGTCCCGACTCCTTTTTACAAACGAGTAAAAAACACAGACGAAGGAGCAAAACCCGGATGAAACATCGATATTTGCCGATGACTGAGCAAGATCAGACTGAAATGCTGGCAACCGTCGGCGCCAAAAGTGTGGAAGATTTGTTTGCGGATATACCGGCTTCCGTTCGTTATAACGGTGTTCTTCCGATGTCGGGGGCGCTTGACGAACCCAGCATGCTGAGGCATATGCACCGGTTGGCCGATCGCAACGCCGACGCAGACCGTTTTACCAGTTTTCTAGGCGCAGGAATATACGATCACCACATTCCCGTTGTCATCAATCACGTCATTTCCCGTTCCGAATTTTATACAGCATACACCCCCTATCAACCCGAAATCAGCCAAGGAGAATTACAGGCGATATTCGAGTTTCAGTCGTACATTTGCGAGCTAACCGGCATGAAGGTCGCCAATGCGAGCATGTACGACGGAGCAACGGCTTTGGCAGAGGCGGCAGCGCTGGCAAGCGGGGCTACGAAACGCAAGCGTATCGTAGTCAGCCGTACGGTACATCCGGAGGCGCGGGAGATCGTCCGCACCTCGGCACGCGGTTTAAATCTGGAGGTTGTTGAAGTTGGTTTCCGGGATGGTGTCACCGATCTTGATGAACTGAAGAAAACCATCGATGACAATACGGCTGCCGTACTCGTCCAGACGCCAAATTTTTTCGGTTGTATCGAGGATATTCGGGTAATCGAGCCGCTTATTCACGAGAAGAAAGGCCTTCTCGTTATGAGTGTCAATCCGTTGTCTCTCGGGCTGTTGGAATCTCCGGGTGTACTCGGTGCCGATGTTGTCGTCGGCGATGCACAGCCGCTTGGCATCCCCACATCGCTCGGGGGACCTACTTGCGGATTTTTCGCCGTGACGGAGGCGCTGATGCGCCGGATTCCAGGACGTATTGTCGGCCAGACCGTCGACCGGAACGGCAAACGCGGTTTCGTTCTTACGCTGCAGGCCCGCGAACAGCATATCCGCCGGGAGAAAGCGACGTCGAACATTTGCTCCAATCAGGCGCTGCTCGCTTTATGCGCATCCGTTTATATGTCTGTGATGGGGAAATCCGGCATGCAAGAGGTGTCTCTGCAAAATATGAGGAAAGCGCATTACGCAGCAGGACGTTTTCCGGCTGGTTCGCCGGCGTTTACCGCACCGTTCTTTAATGAGTTTGTGGTAAAATTGCCCGGTCCGGCCGATGTTCATAAGGTGAACGCAATGTTGCTGAAGGCCGGTTACATCGGCGGTTACGACCTCGGCACCGACTACCCGGAATTGAAGGGTCATATGCTCGTCGCCGTCACCGAACGGAGAACAAAGGATGAAATTGATGGTTTCGTCCGCGAATGGGAGGCGAGTGCGATATGAAACCGGAAAAAGCGCTCATTTTCGAATTGAGTCATCCGGGCCGGGTCGCTTACTCGCTCACGGAATGCGACGTGCCCCAAATCGAGCCGGCCTCCGTCATTCCAGAAGGGATGCTGCGCTCCAAACCCGCAGAGCTTCCGGAAGTCTACGAAGTGGATGTCATTCGGCACTATACGGAGCTTTCTCGCAGAAATTTTGGAATCGATAACGGTTTTTATCCACTCGGTTCCTGCACGATGAAATACAATCCCAAAATCAACGAAGATGTCGCACGGTTTCCAGGCTTCGCCAAAATTCATCCGTATCAGCCCGAGGAGAGCATCCAGGGCGCATTGGAACTGCTCTACACCTTACAGAACGATCTGGCCGCCCTAACGGGAATGGATCAGGTGACCCTGCAGCCGGCAGCCGGCGCGCATGGAGAGTGGACCGGGCTGATGCTCATCCGTGCCTACCACGAGAGCCGCGGAGAGAAGCGGACCAAAGTGATCGTTCCCGATTCATCGCACGGAACGAACCCAGCCAGCGCCACCGTCGCCGGTTTTGAGACGATTACCATTCCTTCCAACGAGCGTGGATTGGTAGATCTGAACGCTTTGCGGGCGGTGGTCGGCAGCGATACGGCTGCCCTCATGCTCACGAACCCGAACACACTCGGTCTCTTCGAGCAACAAATCGAACAAATCGCCCAAATCGTGCACGACGCGGGAGGGCTTCTGTATTATGACGGCGCGAACTCCAACGCCATCATGGGCATCACCCGTCCCGGCGATATGGGATTCGACGTCGTTCACCTGAATTTGCATAAAACGATGAGCACACCGCATGGAGGAGGCGGACCTGGTGCCGGCCCGGTGGGGGTGAAAAGCAAGCTGGTCCCGTTCCTGCCGAAGCCAATCGTTGGACGCAGGGAAGACGGAACTTATTTCTGGGATACCGATCGTCCTCAGTCCATTGGCCGAGTCAAAGCCTACTACGGCAATTTCGGCATCCTCGTCCGCGCCTATACATACATTCGAACTTATGGACCGGAAGGGTTACGCCGTGTCTCGGAAAATGCCGTGCTGAACGCCAATTATATGATGCACCGGCTCGCTCCCTATTTTGAAGTGCCGTACCCCGGGGTTTGCAAACACGAATTCGTGCTGTCCGGCAAACGACTCAAAACGTTCGGCGTGAGGACGCTCGACGTGGCGAAGCGGCTGCTCGATTTCGGCTATCATCCGCCAACCGTGTATTTTCCTCTTAACGTCGAAGAATGCATCATGATCGAGCCCACCGAAACCGAGAGCAAGGAGACGATGGACGGTTTCATCGACACGATGATTCAAATCGTTAAGGAGGCGGAAACCGATCCGCAGCTTGTGCTGAATGCACCGTACACGACAGTCGTGAATCGGCTGGACGAGGCGACGGCAGCCCGGAAGCCCGTGTTGAATTGCTCTTGCTAAGCTGTACCAAATCATCCCAATGAAAAGAGGAGTAACAAATGAGCGAAGTAAGAGACAACCTTTATTACAGCGAAGAGCATGAATGGGCGCTGCCGGCCGGTGGACAAATCGTCCGCATCGGGATCACCGACTATGCGCAATGCCAGCTTGGAGACATCGTTTTCGTGGAACTGCCGGAGCTTGGATCGACGGTAGTCGGAGGAGACAGTGTCGGTTCGATCGAGTCGGTCAAAACCGTCTCCGAATTGTACACACCCGTGAGCGGGAAAGTGGTACGCGTGAACGATACGCTGATTGATGCGCCGGAAGCCGTGAACAGCGACCCCTACGAGGCCGGATGGATTCTAGAAGTGGAAATCGAGGGCAGCGTAGAGGAAGCGGTAGGCAAACTTCTGACGCCGGAACGGTATCGTGCGGTCAGCGACTGATCCGAAACGTTCGGTATGGCGATTTCTCCATACCGGTAACCGTTCGCCGGCGGACAATATGGCGATTGACGAAGCGCTGCTCATCGCCCATCAAGAGGGACTTACGCCGCCCACGCTGCGATTTTACGGCTGGGATCCGGCGACGCTGTCGATCGGCTACTTCCAACGAGCCGCAGAGGAAGTCGATTTGGAGAGGCTGCACAGCCGGGGAGTCGGTTTCGTCCGGCGGCCGACAGGCGGCCGCGCCGTTCTCCACGCCCGTGAGTTGACCTACAGCATCGTGGTAGGCGAGACTTACCCCGGCATTCCCGTCGGGGTAGAAGAAGCCTGTCGCGTGCTCAGCGAGGGATTGCTGCAAGGTTTTCGCCGATTGGGAATAGACGCGCGTATGAGCAGAGAAGAGGGCCGGAACGGTTCTGCACCGGCGAAGCCCGATTCGTCCGCTTGCTTCGACGCTCCTTCTCAGTATGAGCTCGTATGGGAAGGACGTAAAATCGCCGGAAGCTCGCAAATGCGCGCCAAAGGCGTTATCTTGCAACACGGTTCCATTCCGTTGGAGTTGGACGCTGACCTGCTGTTTGACGTCCTGCGCTTCGGTGACGAAGAGGACAAGCTTCGCAAGAAGCGGATCTTCGAACGCAAAGCAGCTGCGATCGGGGACTGCCTGCGTAACCGAAACTTACCGCTGCCGAAGATGTCTGAGATCGAGCAAGCATTCCTCGCCGGGTTCGAAGAAGGCCTGTCCATCATCATAGACCCGGGCACTCTGTCCTTTTACGAGGAAGAACTAGCAGCCCGCTTGGCGGCTGCGAAATACGGCACAGACGAATGGAACTTACGAAGATGACTCCTGAGTGAATTCCTGTCATATGAAAATAAGAAGGAGGAGATCAGGAATGCGGTTTAGACAAGTTCATTTGGATTTCCACACCTCGGAGTATATCGACAACATCGGCGCTCTTTTTTCCAAGACCCAGTTTCAAGAAATGCTGAAACTCGGCAAAGTGGATTCGATCACGGTATTTTCCAAATGCCATCACGGCTGGGCCTACCACCCGTCGACGGCCAATGAGATTCATCCGGGACTGTCGTTTGATCTGTTGGGCGCGATGATCGAGGCCGCTCATGAAATTGGGGTCAAGACGCCGGTTTACCTGTCGGCGGGATTGGATGAGAAATTGGCTAAACGGCGGCCGGAGTGGCTTCTTCGGGACCGCGAAGACCGCACCTCGTGGGTGAAGAACTTCATGGAACCCGGCTATCACGAGTTCTGTATGAACTCCCCTTACCTGGACGTGTTGCTTGCGCAAGTGGAGGAGGTCGTTCGAAATTACGACGCCGACGGCCTATTTCTGGATATAACCGGAGTAAAAAAATGTTATTGCCATCGTTGCCTGGCGCAAGCTTTATCGGAAGAGATCGATTTTCTCGATGAGCGCGCCATGCTTCCCTTATGGGAGCGGACCTACGCACATTACACGACGCGGGTCAGAGAAACCATTGACACGGTCAAACCGGGATTGCCCGTGTTTCATAACGGCGGCCACATACGCAGGGGGCGGCGCGATCTGGCTGTCATGAACACCCATCTGGAACTGGAGTCCTTACCCACAGGCGGGTGGGGGTATGACCATTTTCCATTGTCCGCCCGATATGCTCAGCCGTTGGGAATGGATTTCCTCGGCATGACCGGAAAATTCCACACTACATGGGGAGAATTCGGAGGATACAAACATCCGAACGCTCTCCGTTACGAAGCATCGCTGAGCTTGGCGAATGGCGCCCGTTGTTCGATCGGCGACCAGCTCCACCCGGAAGGCATGATGGATCCCGCAACCTATGCGTTGATCGGTGCGGCGTACCGGGAAGTGGAGGCGAAGGAAGCATGGTGTTCCGATACGCGGAACATCGCAGACATCGCGCTGCTGTCTTTGGAGGCGACCGGAGAATCGGATAGTGAAGCGGCGGAGGCGCGTTTCACCGGGAATTCCGACGCGGGTGCGGCCCGGATTTTGCTGGAGGGCAAGTTTTTATTTGATGTCATTGATTTGGTTCAGGACTTTCATCGCTACCAGGTGATCATACTTCCCGACCGGGTGAAAATCGGCGCGCAACTGGCGGTCAAACTCCATGCATTTGTTGCAGATGGTGGAAAAGTTCTGGCAACCGGAATTTCGGGATTAAAAACGGACGGAAGCGGCTTCGGTTTGGATTTTGGGGTAAAGTGGTTAGGAGAGAATGTTTACCGGCCCAGTTATTGTCGTCCTGATTTCGATCTGCTCAGCTTATCGCGCGCCGGCTTTGTGATGTATTCCATCGGTCAGAACGTGGAATTGTCGGAAGGCGGACGAGCGCTGGGATATCGGGAGGAACCGTATTTTAACCGGCAGGCGATCAAGTTTTGTTCTCATCAGCATACCCCCAGCTCCTTGAAAGCCGCCAATCCAGGGATAACAGAAGGCCGGCATGGAATATACATTGCCTGGGATATATTTGAAGAGTATGCTACTAAGGGCAGCCTTCATTTGAAGGAAATGGTGATCTACGCTCTGAATCGTCTTCTTCCGGACAAAACGCTCGAGACGAATCTGCCGGCGCAAGGCGTCGTGACGCTGCAAGCACAACGGGAACCGGGGCGCTTGATCCAGCATCTTTTGTATGCGGTTCCAGTCAAACGGGGAGAAGGCATTGAGGTCATCGAGGATATCTTGCCTCTCTATGAGATTGGCGTAACCGTTCGGACGGAGCGACCCGTTCGCAAAGTGTACTTGGCACCTCAGATGATGGAGCTTCCGTTCGAAATTTCGGAAACCGGTGTCCGTTACACGGTGCCGAAGCTGGAGTGCCATCAGATGGTCGTAATCGAGACTTGAGACGTCCTGACCCTAGGAGGAATTCGTCATGGCAAGTAAAACACTGGCCTCATTTCTTCAGTCCAACCTCGCGCAGTTGAAATCGCAAGGGCTGTATAATACGATCGAGCCAATGGACAGCCCGAACGGACCAATCATATACATGAACGGACAAGAGTTCGTGAACCTCTCTTCCAACAACTATTTGGGATTGGCGACCGATGCGCGGATGCTGAACGCCGCCATTCAGGCGACTCGGAAGTTCGGAGTGGGAAGCGGCGCCGTTCGTACAATCAACGGTACGCTTTCGCTGCACGTCGAGCTGGAACACAAGCTCGCACGGTTTAAACACACCGAAGCCGCCATCTCTTATCAGTCCGGCTTTAACTGCAACATGGCCGCGATTTCGGCCGTCATGGGCGAACGTGACGCCATCCTATCGGATGAATGGAATCACGCTTCAATCATCGACGGCTGCCGGCTGACAAGATCAAAGGTGATTCGCTATTCGCATTCCGATATGGACGATCTGCGCCGAAAGGCCAAAGAGGCTAGAGAGTCGGGAAATTATGAAAAAATCATGGTCATCACGGATGGTGTTTTCTCGATGGATGGGGACATTGCGAAATTACCGGATATCGCCGAAATCGCCGATAGTTTCGACCTGATTACCTATGTTGATGATGCGCACGGAACGGGAGTTCTTGGCGGCGGAGCAGGTACCGTCAAGCATTTCGGGCTGTCCGATCGGATTGATTTCCAGATCGGCACGTTATCGAAGGCCATTGGCGTCATCGGAGGTTATGTGGCGGGCAAACAAGATTTAATCGACTGGCTCAAGGTTCGCAGCCGCCCGTTTCTGTTTTCCACGGCCGCGACACCAGGAGCTGTCGCGGCCTGTATCGCCGCAATTGAAATTGTACAGGGCAGTGAGGAATTGCAGCACCGATTATGGGAGCATGCGGCTTATTTGCAGAAGGGCCTTAAAGATCTCGGTTTTTCCATCGGGCGCACCGAAACTCCGATCACCCCATGCATCATTGGCAACGAGGAGACGACGCAGAAGTTCAGCTCCTTGCTCTATGAAGAAGGCATTTACGCCAAAGCCATCGTCTTCCCGACCGTAGCCAAGGGGGCCGGACGGGTGCGGAATATGCCTACCGCGGCGCATACGACGGAGATGTTGGATCGGGCGCTGGCCGCCTACGGGAAAGTGGGACGCGAGTTGGGGCTGATCGGTTAGGAGGCTGACGCGATGAAACGAATTATGATTACCGGCGCATTGGGACAGATTGGGTCCGACCTGACCGTGCGGCTGCGGCGGCAATACGGCACCGATTCGGTTTTGGCCACTGACATCCGTCAAAAACAAACTGAGGCCGCCATAGCCGGTCCATTCCGGCTCCTTGATGTGTCCGATGGCGCTGCTCTACTGGATGCCGCTAAGGAGTTTCGGGCGGATACGATTCTCCATCTGGCCGCCCTTTTGTCCGTGACAGCCGAGTTGAAGCCGCTGCTCGCCTGGCAATTGAACATGGGCGGGCTGTTGAACGCATTGGAGGCAGCCAAGGAACTGAGCTGTCAGCTTTTCACACCTAGTTCGATTGGAGCTTTCGGACCCGGCACACCGAAAACGGGCACGCCCCAGGATACGATCCAGCGGCCTCTCACCATGTACGGCGTCAACAAAGTGTCGGGCGAGCTGCTTTGCGACTACTATTTTCATAAATATGGGCTGGACACGAGGGGTCTCCGTTTTCCCGGCTTGGTCTCCCACTCGGCTCCGCCGGGAGGCGGCACGACCGATTATGCCGTCGATATGTATGTGGAAGCCGTACGGTCCGGCCGTTATACTTCGTATATCAATAAAGGTACGTTTCTCGACATGATGTATATGCCGGACGCGATTGAAGCGATCATCACGCTGATGGAGGACGACGCCTCAAAGCTTAAGCACCGCAACGCCTTTAATGTCACGGCGATGAGCGTGGATCCGGAGACGATCGCGGCGAGTATCCGCAAACGGTTGCCGGATTTTGAGCTCAGCTATCATGTGGATCCCGTGCGTCAGAGCATTGCGGACGGTTGGCCGGATGCGATAGATGCCTCGTCGGCGCGCGAAGAGTGGGGCTTTCAGCCGGTTTTCGATTTGGAGCGGATGACTGACGACATGCTGTCACATTTGCAAGAAAGGCTGCATTCCGGTCAAGTGAATATCAGCTGATGCAAGAACCTTCTTAGAGGCAAAAATGAAGGCGGGGCCGCCTTTTTGCTAGTGGCAGGCGTGCTATATACTTCTCGATATCCTTCTATAATTTACCAATATGTATGGTACACTCTGAGAATGAGGTGAGGAAATGTCAGAAGAGCAAAATAATAAATTAACAGCAAACGCATTTAAAGACGAGAAAAACTTAGTTGAAGATCTGAATGTAAGTGTGAAAAACAACTTGAGTGAAGAGCACATTAAGAGGGTCACGGAAATGGTAAATGAATACAAGGGGAATATTGAATCTCATTTGAATCAAGAGCAAGAAAAAGGCACGAGTTGGTCTGGTCGACTTGCGGATAACATTGCTTCGTTTGGCGGAAGCTGGCCCTTTATTATCATTTTCATTACTTTCTTATTTTTGTGGATGGTTTGGAATATAATTAGTTTAACGGCTCATTTTGATGCATCACCGTTTATTCTTTTGAATTTAATTTTATCTTGCTTGGCAGCCTTTCAAGCCCCGGTAATCCTGATGAGCCAAAATCGACAAGCCGCCAGAGATAAGCAAGAAGCTATTATGGATTTTGCGATAAATTATAAAGCAGAGCAAGAGAATTTGGAAATTCAGAAAATTTTAATACAAATGGTTAATCGGCTTAACGAAATTGAAAATAAGATGGATGCTCAAGCAGGTCGGTTACATGCATGATGGAGCCTTTTTGGTCATTTCAGCCATTCCAAAAATTCGAGACGATTGCCGAAGGGGTCGCTCAGGTAAAACCGGTCCGCTCCCTCGAGCGCTTCATCGTCCTGGACCCGGATGCTTTGCCCCAGCAGGTGACTCCGCAAATCCGCCAGATTTTGCACATGAAAGGCGGGGTGAGCTTTGCGTGCCGGATGAAAATCGTCCTGTACCCCGATATGCACCTGGTGAATGCCACATTGAAACCAAACCCCTCCGCGTCCTTTCAACAGGCCGGGTTTCGGAATTTCCATCATCCCGAGCCGTGCCCCGTAAAACTCTCTCGCCTGTTCCTCGCAGCCCTTAGGAGCCGCTAATTGCACATGATCGATACCTAAATATTGATAAAGCACAGTGCATACCCCCTATCTTCAAGTTCATGTTAAAATGAAAAAGACTTCTTCGCAAATAGCGGAGAAGTCTTCGTTGAATTCGCTCTTATTCAGGGCGGCTGCCGGTTCCTCCGCCTTTCGTTTCGCTGTGGCGGGGAGGACGCGGCCGCTTGGGCCGAAATCGGGAAGACAAATAATTATGTTTGCGGTCACGAAAAAAAATCCACCCGCCAATAAAGCTGATACCGAGTAAAAACAAAATGAAGCCGATCAAAAAAGAACCCCAGCCAAAATGGGGAGTTTGCACGCTCACGTTGCCCATATCGGCGAAATAATTGTATAAAGCATCTTTCATGAGCAAAAATCCATAAGCGGCGCCGATGCCGGGAATGACCAGAAGTAGGATGGCGATCAGGCGCGAAAGGATGAGTTTCACGGAAAGGGCCCTCCTTTTGTTCTATTTATCATACCTTTTTCCTAGAAGGATGTCCACGTAAGGTCTCACCCTCCCAATGATCGACTTTGTTCCCGCGCGGAAAAAAGGTACAATAGGGAAAAGAAACCGGATTTACATGGGAACTTGAGGATCATCGATCGCGGGGGGACAATCATGCCAATCGAAACCGACGTCGCCATTGTGGGAGGCGGACCGGGCGGCTATACGGCGGCGGTGCGCGCGGCGCAAGCCGGCAAAAGCGTCGTCATTATCGAGAAGGACAAGCTGGGCGGAACCTGCTTGCATCGGGGCTGCATACCGAGCAAATCGCTCCTCCGAAGCGCGGAAGTATTTGCCACTCTCAAGGAAGCTGGGGCATACGGTATCTCCGTTCCGGATACCGGTGTATCCGTCGACTGGAAAGGCGTTCTTTCCCGCAAAAACGACATCGTGGAACAGTTGTATCGGGGCGTACAAGCTTTGATGAAACAGCATAAAATCCAAGTCCTGCATGGTAACGCACGCGTGATCGGTCCTTCGATCTTCTCGCCGAAGAGTGGTGCCGTGGCGGTTGAGTTGGCAGACGGAGAGTCGGAGACGGTCGTGCCGAAGAACGTCATCATCGCCACAGGCTCCCGTCCCCGCCGGTTGGAGGGTTTGCCTTATGACGGAACGACCGTCGTAAATAGCGATGAAGCGCTGGAGTGGAGCACTCGGCCGTTGTCTGTGGTGATTGTTGGCGGAGGCGTGATCGGTGTGGAGTGGGCGTCTATGTTGTGCGATTTCGGCACAGAGGTGACACTGATCGAGACGGCCGATCGGTTGCTGCCGTCGGAAGACAAGGACGTGTCTCGCGAAATCGCCAAGGCGCTTGCGAAGCGTGGTGTCCGCGTGCTAACCGGCGCGAAGCTGCTGGTATCGACTTGCATCGTGTCGGAGAAGGGTTTATCCGTCGACGTGGAAGCCGCGGGGCAGACGATCGCGTTAAACGCTGAGCGCATGATGGTGTCTGTGGGACGTCAAGGTAACGTGGAAGGAATCGGATTGGAAAACACCGACGTGAAATCGGTGAACGGATTCGTCACGGTAAACCCGGAAACGCTGCAGACGGGGGAACCGCATATTTATGCCATCGGCGACGTCATCGGCGGCGTACAGCTCGCCCATGCGGCCATGCACGAGGCATCGGTCGCGGTTGAGCATTTGACCGGCGGCAAGCCGGTTCGTTCCCCGGATCGCGACATCCCGCGCTGCATTTACTCACGGCCGGAAGCCGCCTCCATCGGCTGGACGGAAGAGGCGGCCAAAGCGACCGGGTTGAAGGTCAAGACGGTCCGAATCCCTCTGCGTGTGCTGGGCAAAGCGCTCGTTTACGGAGAGAGCGAGGGTTTTGGCAAAGCGATCGCGGACGCCGATACCGGCGACCTTCTTGGCGTTCACTTGGTCGGTCCTCATGCCACCGAACTCATTGCAGAAGCGTCTCTAGCGAAACTGCTGGATGCCGTCCCATGGGAGATCGGCCGAACGATCCACCCGCATCCGACCTTGTCGGAAATCATGCAGGAAACGATGTTTGGACTGTCCGGAAGCGGCAGGCACGCCTAATCATATCCCGCTTAAACGTGCAACCGGAGACTTCGAACCTCGTCCCGGATGGACGTTTCTTTTTGTCCGGAGGGGGAGTATAATAAGATTTAAGCTCAAGTATTAAGACCAGGTTACAATATTATGCAAAGCCAGGAGGGACGCGCTATGACACAGACGGGCACCGTCCGGCACACTCACCGGCACGCCGAACTCGGGATATCCGACGACAAGGCGGTCGCCATGTATGAAACGATGACGCTCGCCCGCGGTTATGACGAACGGGTGCAGCTTCTGCAAAGAGCGGGAAAAATCAATTTTCACGTTTCCGGGATCTCACAAGAGCCTTCACAGGTGGCGATGACGTTCGCTATGGATCGCGAGACAGACTGGTTTCTTCCCTATTACCGCGATTACGGAGTCGTATTATCCGTTGGTATGACGGTCAAAGAGCTCATGCTTTCTGTTTATGCTAAGGTAGAAGACCCGAACAGCGCGGGGCGTCAGATGCCCGGACACTTTGGCTCCAAAAGACTGCGGATTGTGACGGGATCAAGCCCGGTCACAACGCAGGTTCCGCATGCAGTTGGTTTTGCATTGGCTGCCAAGATGCGCGGTGAACGGTCGGTTTCGATCGTTTCGTTCGGCGAAGGCTCCAGCAGCCAGGGAGATTTCCATGAAGGCTGCAATTTCGCAGGCGTTCTTAAACTGCCGGTCATTTTCATCTGCCAAAACAATCAGTATGCGATTTCGGTACCGTTCTCCAAGCAATCCGCCGGCCGGATCGCCGACCGGGCGATCGGATATGGCTTTCCCGGTTACCGGGTAGATGGCAACGACCCGCTCGAAGTATACCGGGTTGTCAAAGAAGCGCGTGACCGTGCCGTGGCCGGTGAAGGCCCGACGCTGATCGAAATCATGACCTATCGCGTAAATCCTCATTCGACTTCCGACAACGACATGGCTTATCGAACCAAAGAAGAAGTCGATGAGCACAAAAAGAAAGACGCCATTCCGGTATTCCGTCAATATTTGAAGGATGTCGGGCTGTGGTCGGATGCACAAGAAGCGGAACTGCAGGTGCGGCAACGCGCCATCCTCGACGAAGCGACCGAATATGCGGAGAAAGCGCCGTTCCAATCGGCGGAAGATTCCCACCGTTATGTGTACGCGGAAGACAACGCGATAACGCGGGTCGAAACCGGCTCCGAGAGTGTCGGGGTCGTGTCCGCTGGAAAGGGGGACTGAACATGCCGGTCATCGAATATATCGACGCCATTCGATTGGCGATGAAAGAAGAGATGGAGCGGGACCCGTCCGTATTTGTGCTGGGTGAGGATGTCGGTCTGAAGGGCGGCGTGTTCGGTACGACTAAGGGGCTGCAGCAGCAGTTCGGCGAGGACCGGGTTCTCGATACCCCGCTGGCGGAGTCCGTGATTGCCGGTGCTGCAATCGGAGCGGCCATGGCCGGGATGAAACCGATCGCGGAGATGCAATACTCCGACTTCATGTTTCCAGCCACGAACCAAATTATTAGCGAAGCGGCCAAAATCCGCTATCGCTCCAATAACGACTGGGATTGCCCGCTGGTCATCCGCGCCCCGATTGGCGGCGGCATTTTCGGCGGCCCGTATCACTCTCAGTGCCCGGAATCGGTGTTTTTCGGTACGCCGGGATTAAAAATCGTCGCTCCCGCAACGGCTTACGATGCTAAAGGACTATTGAAGGCGGCTATACGCGATCCGGACCCGGTGCTCTTTTTTGAGAATAAGAAATGTTACCGGCTGATCACGGACGAAGTGCCGGATGACGACTATGTCGTGCCGATCGGCAAATCGAAGGTGATGCGTGAAGGAACGGATATTACCGTCATCGGGTACAGCATGCCGCTTCACTTTGCTATGCAGGCTGCGGATGAACTATCCCGCGAGGAAGGCGTGGAAGCGCATATCCTCGATTTGAGGACGTTGCAGCCGCTGGACCGGGAAGGTATTCTGGAGGCAGCAGCCAAGACCGGCAAAGTGCTGATCGTGCACGAAGACAACAAAACCGGCGGCATCGGTGCGGAAGTGTCCGCGATCATCGCGGAAGAGCTGTTGTATGACCTGGACGCTCCGATCCGCCGCTTGTGCGGACCTGACGTACCGGCCATGCCGATTAACTCGCCGGGAGAGAAGCATTTCCTGCTCAACAAGGACAAACTGAAAGCGGCCATGCTGGAACTGGCGCGTTACTAAGCGCGCGTCAATCTTGCCGGGGAAGGGTTGATAACGATGCCGAAACAAATCGTGGAAATTGTCATGCCGCAGCTTGCGGAATCGCTCGTGAATGCCACAATCGACCGTTGGCTGAAAGAACCGGGCGACCCGGTGGACATGTATGAGCCGATCTGCGAACTCATTACCGATAAAGTGAATGCCGAGCTTCCTTCCACCGTACGCGGAAAATTGGTCAAAATTTTGGCGGGCGCCGGGGAAGTCGTGAACGTCGGCTCACCGATCGCTTTGGTGGAGACGGAGGCCGAAGCTTCTTCAGCGGCGGCGAAGCCGCAAGCACCGGCTGCTGTGGCGGATTTGCCGGCTCAGACGGCAAGCCGTCCGGCCGTGACAGCTCCGGTTGCAGCGTTCGATCCGGATGCTCCGATGCGCGCCAGATTCTCGCCCGCGGTCCAGAAACTGGCCGCCGAGAACGGTGTGGATCTGTCCCGTGTAGCCGGCTCCGGTCTGGGCGGGCGGATTACACGTAAAGACGTGCTGGATGCGGTTAACGCCGGTAACCGCGGCCATGATGCTCCCGTGTTCCCGACAGCGGCTGTGGCGGCCGCCCCTGCCTTGGTGACGGAACCTGCTCGTCTTCCGGTTGTCGAAGTCGATGAGGGACAAGCTGCCGCCACCGGCCGCGAATATGCCATCGATGTTACACCGATTCGCAACACGATCGCCAAAAACATGCGCCAAAGCGTCAATGAGATCCCGCATGCCTGGACGATGGTCGAGGTCGATCTTACCCATCTCGTTGGGCTGCGCAGCAAGCTTAAAGACGATTTCAAAAAACAAGAAGGCATTAACCTCACGTTCATGCCTTTCTTGCTGAAAGCGATCGTAGGCGCGATCAAGGAATATCCGCTGATGAATTCGGTATGGGCTGTCGATAAAATCATCGTCAAACGGGATATCAATCTATCGCTCGCGGTCGGAACGGAAGATTCCGTGCTGACGCCGGTCATCCGGAATGCGGATCAGAAAACGATCACCGGCCTCGCGCACGAGATTAGCCAACTGGCCAACAAGACAAGAGAAGGAAAGCTGAAACTCTCGGACATGCAGGGCGGGACGTTTACCGTCAACAACACAGGAACGTTCGGATCGGTGTTGTCGTATCCGATCATCAATTATCCGCAGGCCGCCATTCTCACCTTCGAAGCCATCGTCAAACGCCCGGTTGTCATCGGCGACATGATCGGCATCCGCTCGATGGTCAACCTCTGCTTGTCTTTTGACCATCGGATTCTGGACGGCATCATCTGTGGACGATTCCACCAAAAGGTGAAAGAAATTCTCGAAGGCTTTAACCAGGATACGAAGTTATATTGACGGGGAATGGTCGGACAGCGCTGTTTGCGGACAGCGCTTTTTTTACGTACAATGGACGGAGAAGCAGCACACGAGGAGGGGCGGGATGAAACCTTTACATAGCGAATGGTTGTCGAGGGTCGACTACAAGGAAGCGTGGGATCTCCAAAAACGGTTGGTTCGGGAAATCGACCGTGAGGAGCGCGAAGATACGCTTCTGCTGCTGGAACATCCGCCGACGTATACGATCGGCTCCGACCGTCATCCGGAGCATCTGCTGCTTGGAACGGACGAATTGGCGCAGAGAGGAATCTCCGTATTCGAAATCGATCGGGGCGGCGATATTACCTATCACGGACCGGGCCAATTGGTCGGATATCCGCTTTTGTACTTAGACGCGGCCGGCCTCGATTTGCACCGGTATTTGCGTGATTTGGAAGAGGCCATCATCGGCCTGTTGGCGGAATTCGGGCTGCGGGGCGGACGTAAACCGAAGTATACCGGGGTTTGGGTGGGGGACGAGAAAATCGCCGCGATCGGCGTCAAATTCAACAAAGCCCGCACTAGGCGGGGATTCGTAACTGGTCACGGGTTCGCGTTTAATGTCAAACGAGGCGTAGAGCAGGAAGGCTTCCGCGGCATTGTTCCGTGCGGCATTACAGAGTACGGCGTCACCTCGCTTGAGGCATTAACCGGAGAAGAGCTCGTTGTTGAAGAAATCGGCCGGCGGATCGTGCCGCATTTTAGCCGGGTGTTCGGATATGAATCCGGGATTATTGAAAAAACGATCCAATGGTCACAAGCAGGGTCGACAGCAGCATCGCGATCAACATGAGGTAAATGACGATTTTGAACCAACGGTTGTTCAATGGAAATTCATCCTTTCCGGAGGAGCTTGTATTTATGATTGTATCGAAAGTATCGTCAGGAGGAAAGAACATGGTACAGCCTGAAAGGCTTTTGTCGGAATTTATGGAACTGGTCAAAATCGACAGCGAAACGAAACACGAACATAAAATCAGCCAAGTGTTGAAGGAGAAGTTCGGCAAGTTGGGATTGGAAGTGACGGAAGACGATACGGCCGCCCAAACAGGGCATGGCTCCGGCAACCTGTTCGCTTGGTTTCCGGCGACTGCCGGATCGGAGAACGTACCGGGTCTTTTGTTCACTTCGCACATGGATACGGTATCGCCCGGCACCGGCATCAAACCGCGGCTAGACGATGACGGCTATGTTCGCAGCGACGGGACGACGATTCTCGGCAGCGACGACAAGGCGGGGCTCGCGGCGATTTTTGAAGCAATCCGGGCACTGCAAGAGAACAACCTTCCCCACGGATCCATTCAACTGGTCATTACCGCCGGTGAGGAGTCGGGATTGCTCGGTTCCCGGGCAATGGAAGGTTCGCGTCTCCGTGCGAAATACGGCTATGCGCTGGATTCCAACGGAGAAGTCGGCGCAATCGCGGTCGCCGCTCCGACCAATTCGCGTCAATATATTACGATCCGCGGCAAAGCGGCTCACGCAGGTGTGAACCCGGAAGACGGCATCAGCGCTATTCAGGTGGCGTCCAAAGCCGTGTCCCGCATGAAGCTGGGACGCATTGACGAGGAGACCACCGCGAATATCGGACGTTTCGAGGGCGGCGGCGAAGTGAACATCGTCACCGAAAGTGTCAAGATTTATGCCGAAGCACGCAGTCGGGATCATACCAAAATGGAGCGTCAGGTCGAGTCCATGCGGGAAGCAGTAGAAAGCGCGGCGCGGGATTACGGGGCGGAGGTCGACTTCCGAAACGAGGTCATTTACCCGGCTTACCGATTTGGAGACGGTGACGAAGTCGTGGAAATTGCCAAATCCGCGATCCGGGCCATCGGACGCGAGCCGCGCCAGTTCGAATCCGGCGGAGGCAGCGATGCGAACATGTTTAACGGCAACGGCGTTCCGACCGTCAATCTGGCTGTCGGATACGAGGACATTCACACCACGAACGAGCGTATCAGAGCCGACGATATTGTGAAAGTAACCGAGCTCGTACTGTCGATTGTGGCGGAGACGGTGAAGCGGGGCGTATAAAACGGTAACACGCAAAAGCCGTGTTAGATCGTTGTGAAGCCAAAAAGGGAGCCGGCTGGCTCCCTTTTTAGCTTCAACCATTAGGCGACATGCTGCAAGGATGCTTCTCTCCTTTTTTCTTCATCTGCATCTTGGCGGGTCCTATAAAGGCATCAATCTTATCTTGCGATAGCGGTAGAACGATCCGACAGCAATTCGGCGATCCGTGTGTGGCCGCCTCGTCGCTTGAGCTCCTGACGGAGCGCGTGACGGATTTCCCATGCTTTGCCTGTCCATCGGATGCGTTCGGTCGTTGCATAACGTTTTAACATGGAGAAATCCTCCTTTGTGGCTGGCCGAGCGCTTCCACTGTGTGCAATACGATGCAGTGGACTTGCAATCATCGGGACAAGCCTTTATTTTGATCCTATGAGCCTAATGTTGATTTCATGACAGGGAGAGTATGCCAAAATGACCGAACACCAACCAACCCGACATCCTTTTTTTGAAGAAACGCTCGAGACCAAGCCGATTTTCCAAGGTCGGATGATTTCGCTTCAAGTCGATACCGTGCGGCTGCCGGATGGCCGAACCGCAACGAGGGAAATTGTGAAACATCCCGGCGCAGTAGCGATACTGGCGCTGCAGGGGGATAAGATGCTGGTCGTGGAGCAATTCCGCAAACCATTGGACAAGGTTCAGGTAGAAATCCCCGCTGGAAAACTGGAACCGGGTGAAGATCCGCTGGAAGCGGCAGCCCGCGAACTGGAAGAGGAGACGGGATTTCGGGCTTCTAAGCTCACCTTGCTGCAGTCTTTCTCAACATCGCCGGGGTTCGCCGAAGAAATCGTGCACTTGTATTATGCGGACCAATTGGAACAAGGTGACGTTCATCTCGACGAGGAAGAGTTTCTCACCTGCGAAGCGATCACGCTGGAGCAAGCTTGGCAGTACATTCGCAAAGGCCGAATTTGCGATGCCAAAACACTGCTGGCTGTGTATGCTTGGGAACTGAAAGTGAAAACGGGCTCGTTGCCGGGATGACCAGACTGCAAACATACTTCGCAGATCTGCATGTGCATATCGGGCGCTCCGACGGGGGCCAACCGGTCAAAATCAGCGCCAGCCGGGATTTGACGTTTCGTTCCATCGCCAAGGAAGCGTCGGAACGCAAAGGCGTTCGAGTGATTGGCGTCATCGACTGCCACTCTCCGGCCGTTCAGGTTGATATAGAGCGTTGTCTGGACTCTGGAGAAATGGAAGAGGCTGAGGGAGGCGGAATCCGTTATCGGGACACCGTCATCCTGCTCGGAGCTGAAATGGAAATTCGGGAGCCTGACGGCGGTCCTTTTCACCTGTTGGGATATTTACCCAATTTGAGTCAAATGAAGCTTTGGACGGACTGGATGAAGCCAAGGCTGAAGAATGTCATGCTCAGTTCCCAGCGCATCCGCTCCACCGCCCGGGAGTTGCAATCGGAGCTGCTCGGACGAGGAGGTCTGCTCGTTCCGGCACATGTTTTCACCCCGCATCGCGGGTTACTCGGTTGCTCTGCCGACAGACTCGCGGACAGGCTCGATCCGGAAGGAATCGCCGCCGTCGAACTGGGACTGAGCGCGGATACCGATATGGCGGACCGTATCTCCGAGCTGACTCCTTATCCGTTCTTAACGAACTCGGACGCTCATTCCATTGGCATGATCGGACGGGAGTGCAACGAACTCCGATTGGCGGAGCCTTCGTTCACCGAGTTCACCAGAGCGATACGTGGAGAAGAAGGTCGCAGCATCATCGCCAACTACGGGCTTCACCCGCAGCTCGGAAAATACCATACCACCTACTGTTCCGCCTGCCGCAAAGCAGTGACCGGCGGAACGGAAGCCGAAACCGCCGAAGCATGTCCGTCCTGCGGAAGCCGGAAGCTGATCCGCGGCGTGGCCGGACGTGTCGATCAACTCGCGGACCGCGCACAACCGCAGCACCCTGCCGGCCGTCCCCCGTATCGACGGCAAGTACCGCTTTCCTTCTTTCCAGGCGTCGGCAAGGTATTGCTGAACAAATTGCTTGCCGAGGTGGGTACGGAAATGGAAGTGCTGCACCGGGCGCCCGAAGAGAGGTTGGCGGGCGCAGCGGGCGAGCGGATCGCCGCAGCAATCATGGCGGCCAGGGAGGGGCGGCTTTCCTTCCAATCCGGCAGCGGCGGTGACTACGGAAAGCTGGCGCCATTCTAAAAACCCCTTGTCCGACATACATTTAGGCACGAGAACAACTGTCGGACAAGGGGGAATTCTGCGTGAGTTTCAGGCTTTGGAAATTGTCGGTTCGCGACAATTTCAATTTATATGTGTTTATCGGGGTTCTATTTATTGTAGGCGGCGTTTTCGGAGCATTGCTCGTTCGCGCCCTAACGTTCGAGCAGCAGCAAGATTTGGCCCAAACGCTGGGGGTTTATTTGAAATCGGTCGGGGATCCTGCTCATCTGAAAGCGGCAGCGACTTTCTGGGACGGATTCCTGTTTTACTCAAAATGGGTTCTTCTGATTTGGCTGCTCGGTTTGTCGGTTATCGGCCTTCCGTTCGTGCTCGTGCTAGTTTTTTTAAAAGGGGTGCTGATCGGCTTCGCCGTCGGACTGCTCGTGCACGAGCTCGCTTGGAAAGGGCTGCTTTTCTTCCTGGCAACGGTCGCCCCGCAGAACGCGCTGGCCGTTCCGGCCTTGATGATTGCCAGCGTCTCGGCAGCCCGATTCGCTTATTTTGTCGTGCGGGAGAGGTTGTTCCGGCGCAAAGGACGGCTTCTCCCGCCGTTTCTAGCACATACTGCGGTTGCTGTTTTGATGCTGGTCATGGTGGGAATGGCTTCCTTATACGAAGCCTATGTTTCGCCTCTCCTTCTCGAGAGGGTCACACCGCACGTGATGCCGCCGAAACTCTCTACTGCAGCCCCTCAACTCTAGCAGGAACGGTTTGACTTCCGGAATCGGCTCCCCCTATAATGGAACCAAGCGTACAGAGAACCGGAGGGGGAACAGAATGGAAGCCCGCATTGAAAAAGTCAAGCAGCAGCTGCAATCCCAGGGCTACAAACTGACCCCCCAACGGGAAGCGACGGTTCGCGTGTTGCTCGAGAACGAAGAAGATCATCTCAGCGCCGAAGACGTATTCATGCTGGTGAAAGAAAAGTCCCCTGAAATCGGTCTCGCCACCGTTTATCGCACGCTTGAGCTGCTGAGTGAAATGCACGTCGTGGAGAAGATGAACTTCGGAGACGGCGTAGCCCGTTACGATCTCCGCGCGGACAGCAACAAGCATCACCATCATCACCTGATATGCGTGCAATGCGGATCCATGTCGGAGATTATGGAAGATTGGCTTCTTCCGCTGGAAGAAAGGCTGGACAGGGAATACGGGTTTACGGTTCTCGATCACCGCATGGATTTCCAAGGCATCTGTGCCAAATGCAACAATGTGAACAAGCCTCCGGAGACGGACTCCGGAACCTGAACTTTTTCCTATCGGTACATCCCAACGACCTTATGGGTCGTTTTTTGATGCCTATAAATATTTTCGAATGTAAGGTTCAATTTTGTCCGGGTTCACGTTCGGAGCAAAACGTTTTACGACGCGTCCGCTGCGGTCCACGAGGAATTTGGTGAAGTTCCATTTGATCGTCTTGATGCCGAGAAAGCCGGGGGCCTCCCGGGTCAGATGGCGGAAGAGCGGATG
>JAQBPQ010000043.1 GCA_028287445.1 Cohnella sp. | reverse complement strand
CATTTGCACCCATAATAGAGCAGCGGATTTGAAAGAAGCGCTCCTGAGTCTGCTGCAGCAAAACTTTAAAAATTGCTATGAGGTGATCGTGGTGGACAATTGTTCCACCGATCATACGAAACAGGTTGTCCAGGAATTTCAGAAGATGGTTCATATTCCGGTTATTTATATTTTTGAAGAACGGCTTGGCCTCTCGGTCGCCCGGAATCGAGCGATCCGCGAAGCGAGCGGCGAGTATGTGCTTTTCCTGGACGATGACGCGGTGGCTTGCACAGATTGGATCGGGGGGATTATCGCCCTGTTCGACCTGGATCCCCGGATCGGCTGTGTCGGAGGCAAAATCGAGCCCGCTTGGGAAGGCAGCGCACCGCTGTGGCTGTCACCGGAAAACCGGACATTGTACACGATCCTGGATTATTCCGATGAAGTCGTGGAAATGCGAAAGCCGGCCGTTCCGTTCGGAGCCAACGTCGCTTTCCGCAAATCGGTGTTCGATTCGATGGAGGCATTCCGGGAGGACTTGGGCAGGGTGGGAAGCAATTTGCTTTCCAGCGAGGAATCCGAGCTGATCGAACGTATTCGTACCCGGTATACGGTCTATTACACGCCACATGCCTCGGTGCTGCATAAAATCCCGCGAAGCCGGATCAGCAGAAAATGGCTGCTTCGAAGAATTTATTGGCAAGGGGTAAGCCGTGCAGTCAGCTCGAAGAGGAAAGCGGGAATCTTCTTGAAATCGCTCCTGAAGGTGCCGTTGTTTCTGTTGCTGTCGATTGTATTTATGTACGATAAACGCCGAATATTTCGCAACATCAGCAGAATTGCCTATAACAACGGTCTGATCAGCGGCGTGCTGCGAACCTACCACTGACGGGAAATATTCGGTCGAAGGATGTCGGGGAAATGATCAATCAACTGGCAGTGAAAAGACTGTTAAACGGCCGCGGAGCCTTCCATACGATCCTACATACCAGCGCCGCCAATCTGATGATTATGGTCCTAAGCACATTGACATCAATCGTGACGGCGCGATTGTTCGGGGTCGCGGGAAAAGGAGAGTTCTCGGCGATCCTGTTCTGGCCGACTTTGCTGGCGGGGCTTGTCGGGTTCGGTCTTCCGACTTCCCTTATCTACAATATGAAAATGAACCCGGGCAATGGAGCGGAATACGTCAGGGCAGGTTTTCTATTTCAGATTCCGGTCAGTTTGCTTGCCGGCATTATCGCCTGGTTCTGTCTTCCCGTATGGCTTGGGAATTATCCATCTGCCGTGATCCAAATCGCCCAATGGTATACCGTTTTGGCGCTTCCGATGCTGCTTGCCGCGAATTTGCTTTCGGCGCTCGCGCAAAGCATGGATAAATTCAACCTGTTCAACGGTTTGCGGTTGTACGTTCCCATGAGTAATCTGTTGGGTCTTCTGGCGCTTTGGGCGCTCGGCCTGTTGTACCGGAATTCCGCTGCTTTCATTTTTTTCGTGACCAGCTTGATGGTCGTCTTGTGGTCCCTATATCGGTTACGTCGTGAATTAAGCGTAGGCTGGCTGGGGAAATTCGGGAATCACGCGGCACTAAAGTCTCTCTTCGGTTACGGTGGAAGGGTATTTGGCGTTGAATTGCTCGGAACCTTGTACTCGCAATGTGACAAGATCATCATATTAACGCTGCTCACGCCGAGAGATTTCGGCCTTTACACCGTCGTATACACATTATCCCGAGTGTTTAATGTGGTCCAAATGGCCATTTCGAACGTCATCTTTCCGAAGATCACCGGGCTGGATCAGGAGAAAGTCATGGCAACGGTTTGCCGGGCATTCCGGCTCTCCATGCTGCTCATGACGATTGCGGTCATTCCAGGGATCATCGTTGGCCGTTTCATGTTGGGCATTCTGTTCGGACAGCAATTTCTGGAAGCCGGTTGGGCATTCTATCTGCTCTCCTTTGAATGCATTATCGGAGGAGGTTCATGGATTCTCGCCTCTGCGTTTAACGCGATGGGACGTCCCGGACTTGTGGCAGCCCGGCAGGCGGCCGCTCTGGCGATAACGGTCGGGTTGTTTTTCATACTTGCACCGCTGTACGGTTTGAACGGCATTGCATTTGCGTTATTGCTCGGCGCTTTGATTCGGATTGGGATTACGATCGCTGCCATGAAAATCGTCTTCAAGCTGCGAATTGCCGGCATGCTTTTTAACAAAGACGATTTTCGTTTTCTATTCGAGCGTTTCTTGCGAAGGAAAACAAACCTAACGTATGGAGTGGAAGGACGGCAAGCCCGGTATGAGCAAAAACAATAGAAGCGTCAGGGATTACGTGAAATACGGTTATCGTATTGTTCTCGGCGCACTATTCAGTAGGAAAGTCGATCAATGCGGGAAGCTGCTGCGGGTATGCGGCAACGTCACGTTGTCGAAAGTAAAACGTGCCAGGTTCATCATCGGAGACAACGTTGTCCTGCATCGAGATACCGGGTTTTATTTGGATTCAAGTGACGCGGTCATTGAAATCGGCGACCATACTTTCATTAATCGAAGAACTGAAATCATGTGCAAGAAGCATGTGAAAATAGGCAGACACTGCGCGATCTCATGGGATGTCTCCATTATGGATACCGATTATCACCACTTGGAAGGTACGACTTCTACCAAGCCGACCGTGATTGAGGACCATGTGTGGATCGGCAATAAATCCATCATCTTAAAAGGGGTCACCATAGGCAAAGGCGCCATCGTGGCTGCCGGGTCGGTCGTATCCAGAGACGTGCCTGCCCATGCGCTTGTAGCAGGGGTTCCGGCGAAACCCATTAAAGAGAATGTAAGCTGGAGCGTATGATGGCACCGGTGAGAGAAGATAAGCACAAAGGAGACGACGGATGGAAACCGTACCGCTCGCTCATCCGATGGATGGGCTTAAAAACCGGCTTCAGCAGATTTTGAACGTGATTCCTCCCCATTCCAACATCTACTATATCGATTATCCGGTTCATGGCAATGGCGGCGATCTGTTGATCATGAAAGGGACCGAAGCTTTTTTCAAAGATCATCACATTCGAGTCCGTGCAAGATACAGCGTATTGGATTTCCCGGACAAGCTGCCCATTCCGAAGGATCACATCATCGTTCTGCACGGCGGGGGAAACTTCGGCGACCTGTATCCGGCACATCAGAAATTGCGCGAGCAAATCGTTGCGGACTATTCCGGGCATCGCGTGGTCATTTTGCCGCAGACGATTTTCTACAAGAACGAATCCGCATTTGATCGAACGGCGGCGATTTTGGGCCGGCATCCGGACTTGCATCTTTTTGTTCGTGATACGTTGTCGCTGGACATGGCGAAACACAAGTTTAAGACATGCGTTGTAAATTTGTCTCCGGATATGGCTCACCAATTATGGCCGATTCGGAGCCGACACATCCCGGAGAAGGAATTGCTCTGTTTTCTCCGAACCGATATCGAAAAGACGGCAGAGCAGGAGCACCTTGAAGCTTCCGGCCAGGGAGATTATTTGGACTGGTCGACTCTTTACAGCCGAGTGGAGCAGAAGTCGATTCGCGTGTTTTCCGGATTGCTCCGGAAGGGAAGCGGCAGACTGCCCGTAAGCCTGATCTGGGGCCAGTACAGCGACTATCTGGTGAAAAAGGCGGTCAACCGGTTCAGCCATTACCGGACCGTGCATACGTCGAGGCTTCACGGTCATATTCTGTCTTGTCTCCTGAATAAACCTAACTTATTGATCGACAACTCTTACGGCAAGAACAGCAGCTACTATCATACCTGGACCGGTGGCATAACGTCCGCGGGATTACTGGCGAAACCGACGAACAAGCAGGGTGGAGGGATCCTATGAAAATCGTCCTTCTTTCGGGGGGCTCAGGAAAACGGCTGTGGCCGCTTTCGAACGATTCGCGGTCGAAACAGTTTCTCAAAGTTTTGAAAAATGCCGACGGCCGCTTGGAGTCCATGATTCAGAGAGTCTGGGGACAGATCGGAGAAGCCGGTTTGCAGGAGCACGCTTATGTGGCGACAAGCAAACCACAGGTGGAGATGATCTACAATCAAATAGGGAGTGACATCAATCTCATCGTTGAACCGGAAAGAAGAGATACATTCCCTGCCATTGCGCTGGCGGCCACGTATTTATATTCGGTGGAAGGCGTCAGCCTTAATGAGGCGGTTGTGGTGATGCCCGTTGATCCCTTCGTCGAAAACACTTTCTTTGATCAGTTGAAACAGTTGGAACACGTGCTTGACCACTCCGAAACCGACTTGGCGCTTATTGGCGTAAAGCCGACCTATCCATCGGAGAAATACGGCTACATCATTCCGAAACCGGAACAAGGCTCCGATCGGCCATTCGTGGAAGTCCACAGTTTCCGTGAGAAACCCGGTAAAGAAGAAGCGGCACAAATGATTCATCAGGCTGCGCTTTGGAATTGCGGGGTTTTTGCATTCAAGCTGGATTTCATCATCAACATCCTCATTGCTTACGAGCTTCCGATTCAGTATGAAGAAATGTTGAAACGATATGCCAAGCTTCCGAAAATCAGCTTCGATTATGAAGTGGTGGAGAAAGCGAATCGGGTTGCGGCCGTCCGATATGACGGGGGCTGGAAAGATCTCGGCACCTGGAACACGCTGACGGAGGAAATCGAAACTCCCTTGATCGGCAAAGGGATCATAACGGAAGGTTCGGTAAATACGCATGTCATTAACGAATTGGACGTCCCGATCACATTGCTTAACCTGTCCAATGTGATCGTGGCGGCGAGCCCCGACGGCATTCTGGTGGCGGACAAAGATTCAAGCCCGCTTATTAAGGAAGTAATGAAGCATTCGGAGCAGCGCCCTATGTATGAGGAGAGACTCTGGGGCCGGTATCGGGTGCTGGATTACGTTACCTATCCGGACGGCAGGGAAGTGCTGACGAAGCGGATTTTTATCGCGGCCGGTAAAAATCTGAGCTACCAATACCACAGTCTCCGGGATGAATTTTGGACGGTGGTCTCCGGACAGGGGGACATGATCATGGGCGACCGCAGGTTTCCCGTATCGGCCGGCGATGTCGTCTCGATTCCGAAGGAGAGCAAACACAGCTTGCGGGCGGGAACGGATATCGAAATCATCGAAGTGCAAACCGGCACGCAGCTCATCGAAGAAGATATCGTCCGACTCGTGCTCGATTGGGACGAAATCATTCAACTTTGTAAGGTATTGGAGTGATGACAATGAACATTGCGGTGATCGGCACAGGTTATGTCGGGCTCGTGTCGGGGGTCTGCTATGCGGAACTCGGCAATCAAGTGATCTGCGTCGACAAAGATCCATCCAAAATCGCAACCTTGCAAAACGGTGGTATGCCGATTTACGAACCTGAGCTGCTGGAGCTGTCGGTTAAAAATACCGCTGCCGGCAGGCTGAGCTATACTTCGGATCTGTATCGTGCCGTAAGGCAGTCGGATATCGTCATTATCGCTGTCGGGACGCCTTCCCTGCCGAACGGAGAGGCGAATCTATCCTATATCGATTACGCGGCCGCTGAGATTGCGGATGCGATGAACGGATACAAAATCATTGCCGTGAAGAGCACGGTCCCCGTCGGAACCAATGAACGCGTGAGAGATATCATCCGAAGCCGGACGAACGAGTGGTTCGACAGCATTTCGCTGCCGGAGTTTTTGAGAGAGGGTTCGGCTGTCCGGGATACGCTTCATCCTGACCGAATCGTGATCGGAGCTGATTCCGGAACTGCAGCCGCAACGATCACGGAGCTGCATCGGCCGTTGACGGATCAAATCATGGTGACGGACATTCGCAGCGCGGAAATGCTGAAATACGCCTCCAACGCGTTTCTGGCGACGAAAATATCGTTCATTAACGAAATTGCG
>JAQBPQ010000014.1 GCA_028287445.1 Cohnella sp. | reverse complement strand
GTTCGGCGTAATAAACAGCTCGCCCGCGAGGTCCGAGAGATGGAGATCCTCATGGTACCGGTCCGCGATCATCAGGATGGCTTTCTTGATCAGATAAGAGTTCGGTTCGTCCGCTGCTGCGTCCGTTGCTCCCGAAGCGTCCGGAGCAAACGATGAAGCCGCCTCTTCATGCTGTTGTTTGGCTCTCTTCAGCACGGCTTCGATTTCCTCCACCTCGGTCGGCTTGAGCAAATAATCGACGGCACCCAGCCGCAGCGCTTCCTGCGCGTATTTGAAATCCCCGAAGCCGCTTAGGAAAATCACCTTGATTCGAGAAAATGCAGGTCGGTCCGCGCCCAGCTCCCGCAGTTTCGAGAGCAGCTCCAGCCCGGTCATTTGCGGCATTCGAATATCCGACAAAATAATTTCCACCGGTACCTGTTCCAAAAACGCCAAGGCTTCCGCCCCGTCCTGAAACACGCGGACCAGCTCGATGCCGAGTCGGTCCCAGCCGATATGCTCGCTTAAGCCTTCACGAATCCAGGCTTCGTCGTCTATAATAATCGCCCGGCATACCGGATTCCCGTCCATTGTCCGCTCCTCCCCCCGCTATCTGCCCGTTAACCGGTTCAAATCGTTCGTGGCTTCCGTAAAAGCGTCCTCCGGTGTGCTGTCCAAAGTAAATATCTTAGCCAGAGCCTTCTCCGTAATTTCCACCATCGACGGATAATAGGTGACGGAGGGCTCCGATTTGGCATACTTCATGCTTTCGAGAATTAACCCAAAATCCGGCCTGGATGACCGTAACGCGGCATCGGCAAGGATCGACTTGCGCGCCGGAACCCCTCCTGCCTTCGCATAGAGGGCTCCACCCTTCTTGCCGGTAGCGTAAGCTAGGAACTTCCAAGCCCATTCCTTGCGGGACGAGCTGGCGTTGATCGCAAGCGTCCATGCATGTTGGAACGGCACGCGCCGGATCTCACCGTTCTCGTCCTTCACGCCCGGCAGAAGCGCCACTTGGATCTTATTCGCGTACGGACTTGTGGTATCGGACCGGATCATCGGATACGCCGCGTTCCAGTAAGGTGCGGCCATCGCGATTTCGCCGTGCAAGAGGGCGTCCCTTGTTTTCACAAAATCCCAATACTGCAGATCCCCCGGCACCAATCTGTTCTTGACCAGCCGCTGTATATATTGTGCAGCTTGGATCGACTTGGGTTCGCTGAGCATCGAATGGCCATCCTGCTTGCTCAGGAAATCTCCTCCGAACGTCCAGAGCAACGACGCGAAAATCTTCGTCCTCTCTTCCGGGACGACCGCCGGCATGGCAAAGCCCCACTTGGTCGGAGACTGCGGATTCTGACTTGCCGAAAATTTCTGAGCCAGCGCATAAACTTCGTCCCAAGTTTGAGGAGCCTTCGGAATGAGGTCGCTTCGATAATAAATAAAATGGGTGCTGATATCCGTCGGCAATGCATAGATCGACTCGTTGTACCGGTAAACGGCCAAGAAATCTTCCAAATCGAACGCTTTGCGATCGGTCAGGGTCGGATCCTGGATAAACGAATCCAACGGCAAGATCGTTCCCGCGGAAGCCAGGCCCGCAATGGAGGTATTGGGCACGAAAACCAAATCGAACGTGCCTGAGCCCGCCAGAAGCTGGGTTCCCACCGTCGTGAAATAACCGTCCCGGCCCACCTCGATCAGATCCGCCCGGATTCCGGTTTCTTGTTCGAACGGCTTGAGCAATTGTCGCAGGGCTGCCGCTTCCGTGCCGGTACGGATCAACACTTTAATGCCGGGTGCCGGAACGCGCGCTTCAACCGTTACGACCGTGTTCCGGTCCAAAAACACAATGCCGCCCAGCGCCCATAGTGCCATCAGCCCGAATGCAATGGCGAGCCACATGTTCAATTTGTAACGGGTCATCCGGCCGCCTCTTTCTCTGCCATACTTTGGTACGGAATGTTTACGGTCACCGTCGTTCCTCCGGGGGTCCCCGCTTCAACCATCAGGCCGTACTCCGGTCCGAACGCCAATTGGATCCGATGCTGAACGTTACGCAAACCCACATGTCCACTCGGAGAATCGTCACGGAGAAGTCCGGCGACCCTTTTCTCATCGACGGCATTTCCCGTGTTCATGATTTGAATGATGACCTGCTCACCTTCCCGACGCGCCGTTATCGTCACTTTCCCGCCCTCCGGGATATTGGAAATCCCGTGTTCCACCGCATTTTCGACAAGCGGCTGCAAAAGGAGCGGAATGATGGAGGCGTCTTTGGCGAGCGGATCCAACTCGATTTCATGCTGGAGCCGGTCCCGATACCGGTAGGACTGAATTTGTAAATAATTCTCCACATGCTCCAGCTCTTTGTCGAGCGTCGTCCACTCCTGCCCGGAGTTCAGCGTGAACCTGAAAAACTTGCCTAGTGCGGCAACCAGTTTACTGAGCGGCTCCGCTTGATGTTTTTTGGACATCCAATACATGGTGTCGAGCGTGTTATAGAGAAAATGGGGATGAATCTGCATTTGAAGCGCTTGGAGCAGGGCCTCCCGTTTCTCCTTCTCTTTGCGCTCGTTTTCCTGCATCAACTGCCCGATCCGGTCCATCAGCCGGTTGAAGTTTCGTTGGAGAATGCCGATTTCATGGACGGAGCCTTGAATGTCCCGCACGTGCAGATGGCCGATGGACGAATAGGACATCAATCGGGCCAGTTGGATGACCGGCTTGGACAAGGCAGTGGCGAGCATAACGGAAATGATGATGAAAATGACCGTACCCAGCACCGCCATGATGAGCAAATATTGCAATATTTTCTGATTGGCCCCAAGAAGCTCGCTCATCGGAACGACCGCGGTCATTTTCCAACCGCTGATATCCGAGATGGCATAGGAAAGAAGCCATTTTCCTTGCAGCTTCACGGTACCGATTCCTTGCGACGGCAGGGATTTGACGGCCTCCCTGATTAGTTGGTTCTGCAGCAAGGCGGAATCCTGCCGGTAGATTACATCGCCTCGCGGGTCTGTAACAAGCAGTGCTCCGGTGGAGCCGATGTGAACGTTCGCAAGCGAATCCGTCAGGAAACGGTCGTTCAGCTGCACGAACAAATGGCCCCTCAGCTCGGAGAAGTTGCTGTCGATGAGCCTGCGGGCCGCTACGACCGAATCGCGCACCGAGGTTTCAAAACCGCTGTTGGCCCGAAAAACCACCCTGCGGTCGCTGAACCAATTCATTTTAAGCGGTCGTTTCCCGATCTCTTGCACGATGTATCGGTAATTCGCCTCGTCCATTTGTTTGGACCATTGATACGTGTTGTCGGTGGACAGCACGATCCGTTCCGGCGTAACGAAATACACCGCCCGGATGTGATCCAACTGGCCGCGGAACAAATCGAAATAGACCATTTGCTGGAATTTACGGTTGGCTTCCTGCAGCTGGTAGGGCGTGTGAAGCGGAGCCTCGAGAAAATCGAGCTGCCGCTGATACAGGAGCGGCCAAGTGAGACGGTCGATTTCCGTCAGATTGGCGTCAAGTGCCCTGCCGGTCTGTTCCACGGTTTGCGCGAGGTATTGGCTGACTTGGCTTTGAAAGATTTGATTTTCTTTCTTATAAGTAACGAAGGTGATGACAACCATCGGGAAGATCATGAGCAGCAAAAACACGGCCAGAAGCAAGGTTCGGATGGATATCGGCTTGGACAAGGAAAACATGATATCCTCCTTCGCTGGGGTGGAATTAGCAGTGCAATCGCTTCCAGAAGTATAGACCAAATTTATGCTTGAAACTAATTTCTGTCAATAATGGCGCGTGGTAAGGTAAAAGGGGAGGCATCAAAAAAACCGGGACTGAGTCGTCCGGGTTCTTCGTTATTTGTATGAGGTTATGAATGAAATACGGCATGAGCAAGCAATTCAAAAGAGCGAAGCCGCTTCCGGTAATCGGGAATCATCGTGACCACGATAAATTCATCTACGCCGTACAGGCGCGCTAGTTGTTCCAGTCGGGCTTTGATGTGAGCAGCTGTGCCGATCAACCATTTTCTATCTGCCATTGCAGACGGTTCCTCGGCGGAGTCCGGTTTGCGGAACAGGGCGGAACCGGCGGAATGGAGAAACCGGGCCTCTTCCCCGGTTTCCGCGCAGACGACACCCACGGCGACGATGGTGCTGGGCTCGTTGAACAAGGCAGAGGGAACGAATGCTTCCCGGTATGCGCCCAATACTTCTTCCCCCGCCACATCGCTCATGAACTGGCCGAAAACGAAACCTGTACCCCATTCTGCCGCATAAGCCGCACTCTTCGTATTGGTACCTAGCAGCCAAGGCTCCGGAGGTACCGGAGGAGTCGGGCGGGCGGTTATTCGTTCTCCCTCATACGTGTAGTTCCCTTGCAGCAGCTCGGTTACTCCCTTAAGCAATTCCGGCATTTTCCAGACATTATCCAAGAAATTGCCGCTCAGCGCCAGGCTCACGGGACCCGATCCGCCGGGCGCCCGGCCCAGGCCGAGATCAATCCGGCCCGGATATAAGCTGGCGAGCATGTGAAACGACTCTACCACCTTAAGAGGTTTATAGTGAGGCAGCAATACCGCCCCTGATCCGATTCGGATGCGTTCGGTTCTGGCTCCGATATGAGCAAGCAATACCTCCGGCGAAGTACAGGCCAGCCCTGGCATGTCATGGTGTTCCGCCACCCAGTAACGATTGTACCCCAATCTCTCGGCTGTTTGGGCGAGTTCCACCGCTTGACCCAGTGCCAATGAGACATCCGTTTCATCGAATACTGGGACCAGATCCAGTACGCTAAGCTTCAACGGTTTTACTTTACATTCCTCCCGTTCGATTCAGCTAGAGCCGCTCCCCGCTTGCGGGTATCTGTCATATCGATTTCTAACCGGGATTTGACAGACGGCCACTCCCGATCGAGGATGCTGTAATAGACAGAATCCCGCACATACCCATCCGGCAGAATCATATGGTTTCGCAGCACCCCTTCTTTCACTGCGCCTAGCCGCTCAATGGCTCTTTGAGACCGAAGGTTGCGTGAATCGGTTTTCAGTTGAACCCTAATCGTTCCCAGCGTTTCGAAGCAATGCTTCAGCAGCAAGTATTTGCATTCGGTATTGATTGCAGTTCTCCACACTGCAGGCGTTAGCCAAGTCGATCCGATTTCCAAACCCCTGTTCTGAGCGGAAATGTCAAAAAACCGCGTGCTTCCCAACAATTTGCCCGAGGCACGCTCCTTAATCACGAACGGAACCGCGCCCGCATTTCCCAGCGCTTTGAGTACATATTCCTCCGCATCGTCGAGAGAAGCGATTCGCCCCTGGGTCACCGCCCAGATCTCGGAGAAATTTCCCGCTTCATACAATCCTTCAATATGCCCCACTTCCATGGGAATCAATTCAACGTTGCGGCCGGTCAGAATGACGGGTTTCACTTCCATGAGGCATCTCATCCTTTGAGGGTCACCTTACCTTGGCTGGGCGACAATTCCGTTATGGGCCTTGAAGTAGCCGTGGCGCAGGATATCAAAACCAGACTCATAAACCTATAATCCCATTTGCCGCACATCCATGAGTTCCCTGTACGTATGGTTCACGTCAAGTCCTTCAAAAAGAGCCCGCTTACCCCTCGGATCCCAAACCCCGTCTTCGATTCGATGGGCATAATTCCAAAAGGATAAACGAATCGTTTCGCCAAGGGCCTTTTTTACGTCACTTATCTGAAACCGGGACAAATATTTGAACAAGTTTTTGCGGGACTTCGAAAGCTCCCCGGGGATATCCATCACAAACCACTCATGAAAGGAACGGTTAAAAAACTCCCACGAAGTTTTCACGGACATATCCCCATGCTGTCGTTCCCATTCCTTCTTTGACGTCGCCACGGACTTGACTTCGTACGGCTTCCCCACCGTCTTCCACGTTAGCTGAGACCAATCTGAAACCAGATTCGCATTGATAAATTGGTCCAAATGTTCATTCGCAGGATCCCGCAAATCGACTCGATAGCTCGGCGTAAGTTGCGTCGTTCCCCAATCATTCTCCGAATAAAGAGGCGACTCCCTATTCAACTCAGGCACTTTACCATCCCCCTTGAGAACCGCGACATCGTCGTTTAAAACCATTCGACATCGTGGAAGGCTTTCCTTTTATTACAAAATGAAATGCATCATCCACGAGATCGTGACCAGGGTGAAAAAAGCGGTCAATACCATGGCGATACTGGCAGTGGAACCCGCTACAGATCCGAACTCAAACGCTTTATTGGTGCCGGCCGAGTGGGCGCCGGTTCCGAACAGCAGGCCTCTCGCGACATCGTTGCGAATCCGGAACAGCCGGATGACGACCGGCCCGAGCACGATACCCGTCAATCCCGTTACCATAACAATGACCGCAGTAATCGTCGGCACTCCACCCATAAAGCGGGAAATATCCATGGCGATCGGGGTGGTAGCCGAACGCGGAGCCAAGCTTTCCACGAGTTGCCGGTTCAAATGCAAGGCCTTGGCGATTAGTGCAGATGTGAAGATGGCAATCGTGGATCCGAACAGAACACTCGCCACGATGGTCACCGCATGTTTTTTCAAAATCTCAACGTTCTTATACACCGGCACGGCCAAGGCGACCGTCGCGGGCCCGATCATATCGCTGATCCAATGCGCGCCCAATTGATAAGTAGGATAAGGAATCTGACTCCACAGCAAAAAGACCACGAGGATGATGGGAGTCACCAACAGCGGTGTTAGATAAATTTTGGGATGAAGCCGGTACACCCGTTTGACGGACGAATAGATGGCGACGGTTAGAAGAAAACAAGCCAAAGGAATCATGATGTTGTCTTCGTCTCCTTCGGTTTGGACAGTCTTTCGGCCAACAGCCCGGTGGCGGCCATGACGATCAGGATGCTTCCCAGAATGACGATGAAAATCCGGGCACCGCTGTCCACAATCAAATCTTTATATTGTACAATGCCGACTGCGGACGGGGTAAAGAAAAGCAGGGTTTCCGCAATCAGCCATTTGGCTCCCAGATCGATCCATTCGAGCTTGATGATTTTCGTCTGCAGCAATCCGAACAAGATCACGATTCCGACGATGCTTCCGGGAATGTTCCAACGGAGCAGCCCGGTGAGTCCGTTGATGCACCACGAAAAAATGATGAAAAATGCGACTTGGCCGACAGTTTTAATCCATGATGCCATCGTGTTGCTCCCTCCTGATGAATAGTTAAGTATACACCTCCGGATTTCACGGGTAAAATGAAATGCTTGGTATCATTTCCATGGCAGCGAACACAAAAAAACACCGACCGCTAATGAGTGGCCGGTGTTCACGTACTGTCATGGCAAGTTGTTACTTCTTGGTCTGACTGGGACTTGTGTTGACGAGCACGGCGAGCATTTTCTCACCTTTGACCATCTCGGATTGACACAGGGGACAAATCGGCTGAACCGAAAACGAGAAGTTATCCCGCGTCCATCCCTTGCACGAATCGTTGGTGCAAGACCAAATGGCGGTCAATTCTTCCGGTATTTCTTCCAACGGCTTTTTGCGTGAGTTATACATGAACGTCCCTCCTTCGCTCCTGGGTCGGTCCGTCAGGTAAAACAAATACCCCGAACACGATGGTCCGGGGTGCTTTGCTATGGCTTACAGTTTTACTACATTCTCAGCTTGCGGTCCACGGTTGCCTTGGACCACATTGAATTCAACGCGTTGGCCTTCGTCCAACGATTTGAAACCGTCGCCTACGATCGCGCTGAAGTGAACGAACACATCATTGCCGCCTTCAACTTCGATGAAACCGAAGCCTTTCTCAGCGTTAAACCATTTCACTGTTCCTTGTTGCATGAAAACACCTCCTTAATTATTACATGACCTCTTTATTTCGTGAGAAATAAAAAATTCACATATTGTACAAGGTTATTTGTCAAATCCATAACCCTCTACAATATGTGAGTTTCAGGTCAAGATTTCGATATGCCATTATCATACCCGATCTAAAATCGAAATGCAAGCGATGTAAATGATTTATTTTTCAAAGAACAAAAAGCCCGCCAGAGCTCCGAATCCCGATTTACACCTTTACCGTTTCCATCGCAAACCGATGAGCCTTATCCGGCACTTGCTGCATCGCTTTATCCTTGATCTGCTGCGCTTGATCGGGCATTTGGGCCATGCCTTCGATAATTAGGGAGTCGACATCCGTAATGCCGAGGAACTGGAAGATGGCACGCAAGTACCGATCTCCGAACTCCATCTCTTTGGCCGGGCCTTGGGAGTATATGCCGCCTCGTGCTTGGATATGCAGAGCTTTTTTGTCGTCGAGAAGCCCCACCGAACCATTGGCCGTGTACTTGAATGTTTTTCCGGCGATGCATATGGAATCGATATATGCTTTGAGCTTAGGCGGAAAACTAAAGTTCCACAGTGGAGTGACGAAAATGTATTTGTCAGCGGAAACAAATTGATCCGTTAGCTCGTT
>JAQBPQ010000002.1 GCA_028287445.1 Cohnella sp. | reverse complement strand
GTTTTCTGCTCATTCCTTGAAATTAGCTGGAGCTTTTCCTGCTAAAACCGGATTCTGACCGATTGTCATCCTACTAACTGGAGGTTTTCCCGTTAAAGAAATCCCCCAGCAGCTTGCGAAATACATTCGGCCACGCCAACTGTTCGAAATCGTCTCGATCGATCCAGCGATAAGAATCCGAATCCATCACCGCTCCGCCGACCACTTCCGCCGACCAAAGTTTCACGAACCAGTGAAGGTGTGTAAAAATGTGTTCGGCATCCGCCAAATGGCGGACGGGACGTACATGGACGCCTTCCGCAGCCAGCGCCCCGGCCATCCAGTCGCGAGCCGCGTCCGGGGAAACCCAGACCGATTCGTTCGGCGCCTCCACATGAGGCAGCTCCCATAGCCGCGCCAGCAGTCCCTCGCCGGGGCGTTGGCGGACCAACACGCGCCCCGCATGCTTCCCCGTGCCTTCGGTCAGCACCGCTAACCTGTACACGGGCTTGGGCCGCTTCGCTTTCGTCTTGACCGGCAGTTCCCGCTCGCGTCCGGCCAACCGACCGGCGCAATGCTCCATCACCGGGCAAGACAAACAGCCAGGGGAACGCGGCGTACAAACCAAAGCGCCGAGTTCCATGAGCGCCTGGTTGAAGCTGCCCGCTTCCCCGGCCGGAATCAGCCCGGCCGCCAGCCTCTCCATCCCGACTCGTACGGCCGGGCGGGCAATATCGTCGTCAAGGTTGAAAAACCGCGACAACACGCGCATCACGTTGCCGTCTACCGCCGGTACCGGCTCATTAAAAGCGATGCTGAGAATGGCGCCTGCGGTATACGGCCCGACGCCCTTCAATGCCGATACTGCCGCTTTGTCGTGCGGCACCCGCCCGCCGTGGCGCTCAGCCACCTGCTGCGCGGCGGTTTGCAGATTGCGGGCGCGGGAATAATACCCAAGACCTTCCCACGCCTTAAGCACATCGGCTTCCGGTGCGATCGCCAAATCGCCGATGGTCGGAAACCGTTCCATAAAGCGGTGAAAATACGGAATGACCGTCTCTACCCGCGTTTGCTGCAGCATGATTTCGGACACCCATATTGGATACGGGTCCCGGCTCCTGCGCCAGGGAAGATCCCGCCTTTCCCGCAAATACCAGCGAAGAAGCTCGGTGCCGAAAAAAGACTTCCGCTGCTCTTCCGTCACGTTTCCTCCGCCTCCTCCGCCGGGTCGGCGCAAGCTGAGGCGATGCCGATCACTTGTTTCCGGAAACGGCTTGGCGTAAGCCCGGTGTGTGCCTTAAACATACGCGAGAAATAATAAATCTGCATGCCGACCTGGGCAGCCACGTCGGACACATTGCTCTCTGGTTTGATGAGCAGCGCTTTGGCGATCTCCATCCGCCGCTGGTTCACATATTGGATCGGCGAAGACCCGAGCAGCGACTTGAAGAAAACGATAAAATAGTTCGGGTGTAAATATACCTGACGAGCCAGATCCTCGACCGTGACGTTGTCGGCCAAATGTTCATCGATATACTGCAGCACAATATCGATTTTTTGCAGCTCCTGTGACGGTGCTTCCCGGCGGGCTTCTTCCGGAAGCTGCTCCAAATAAACGCTGATCAACTCCAAAACGTGTGCTTTCACCCGAAGCCTCGAAGTCAGCTTGTTCAGCGGCATCTCCTCGATCAGCCTGGCGAACAGGGAAGAAACCGCCGCCTTATCCGCCACCCGCACGATATAAGGAAGATGAAGCGTTCGGTAAATATCTCGATCTCCGTAACTCATGTGCCAATGACACCACTGAATGCTCAGCACTTCACCCGGATCCGCCGCCAAACGGTGCGACGATCCGGCCAGAATGACACATAATGTTCCGGGAGCAAGCTCTTCTTCCTGCCCTCTGATCCAGAGCCGTCCTCTGCCCGATCGGATATAGAGAAACCGGTTGCAATCATACACCAAATCCCTTGGTTTGGTGGTGATAGATCCTACTTCCGTCTCGCTTGCTAAAGCAACTTCGATCTGCATTTGTTCGAGGTGTTTCATTAAAATGGTGAAATAAGTCATTGTCATGTCCGCTCTCCATTATCCGTTCTAAAGATGTACCGCCTGTCGACCTTCCCGTAACGTTTGAGGCGGGCATGCAGACTCATCCCGGAACGCCTGCCTGAGGTTTTCCGGGATGTCATTCAACTTATCCGTTCGACGACAGCCGAAGCCGCCGCCATCGTTCGTTCGTGCGTGATGGCCAGATGAATGCGATGATCGGCGCCTTCAGCTCCTAGACGGGACCAAGCCCTGTCCGTTAACAAGCAGACCGGTTTGCCCACGGCATCGGGGAGAATCTCGATGTCCCGGAAGCCTGCCACCGCCCCGATCCCGCATCCCAGCGCTTTCACAACCGCCTCTTTGGCGGCGAACCGGCCAGCGAGAAATTCCAATGCCCGCCGGGAAGGCAGCGCCGCCCAACGCTCCCTCTCTCCGGCCGTCAACACTTTATCTGCGAAGCGGAGACCTCCGCCGTGCGGCTTGTCCATGATCCGTCCGACCCGCTCCAACTCCACCATATCAATCCCGATACCGACGATCATCTCCGATTCGTCGCTTAGATGCCCGGGATGGGCTGCCGTTTATGCTGCGTGCGGCGGTAGTGTTTCTCTAAAATTTCGCGGGCTTTGGGGTCGATCTCCTTGCCTTCCAAATAGTCGCTGTTGTCCTCGTAGGTCACGCCGAGTTCGCCTTCGTCCGTCTGCCCGTCCCACAATCCGGCGGTCGGAGCTTTGTCGACGACAGGAGTCGGGACGCCCAGCGTACGGGCTAGTGCACGGATTTGGCGCTTGTTCAAGCTGCTGAGAGGCGTTACGTCAACAGCTCCGTCACCCCACTTCGTGAAGAAACCGGTCAGCGCTTCCGAAGCGTGATCCGTGCCCACCACAAGCAAGTTCAAATCGAAGGCCAGCGCATACTGGATGACCATGCGTGTACGCGCTTTTACGTTGCCTTTGCCGCCGCGGCTCAGATGACGGGGAGTCCCGATCGTCTTGAACGCATGCTCCGTTTCGAGCGCGATTTCGTCTACCG
>JAQBPQ010000272.1 GCA_028287445.1 Cohnella sp. | reverse complement strand
AGGAACCTGGAACACGTACACGGCACCTCCCAAAAATTCCAGCTCCGTGCGATAAGTCGAATAATGCACGGCGGAATCCCGCACACACCCGGTTTGAGAGAGAGCTTCTTCCAAGTGGGCGGTGGGGGCGTTGAAAGTCAAATTCGTGTTCGGTGTCATCCTCATTGCTCCCTTCAGTTCCGACTAGATGGCCAACCGCCGGCCGCAGGGCCCGGGTGGCCATCTTGTTCGGATTCGGAATCGGATCCGGTGTGTCAATTAGAGGTTTTGTTCCTCATTGTGATTTTTCCAGGACTGGGCTTCTTCCTTGGCCGCGCTGACGGCGGAACGCGTTTTGTCGGCGATATCGGTCGCTTGTTGACCGACTTGCTTCACCATTCCTTGCGTTTTGGATGCAACGTCGGATACGACTTCTTTGGTCCTTTGATGCACATCGGAGTAACGGTTTTTGAGGTCTTCACGAAGCTTGTGTCCCGCTTTCGGGGCGAAGAGCAATCCTGCTGCCGCGCCCACGGCGCCTCCGATGATTGCGCCTTTCAAAAGGCCGCCTTTGCTGCCGGTGTTCGTGGTTTTTTCAGGCATGAAAATTCCTCCTCTAGGGTTATTCTTAAACCAACGTTATCCCACCCGGGCAACGCGGACGGCAGCCAAGCCGTCCTTGCTTTACCTTTACCCGTCTCCCGCCGATCAGAAACGCACACTTTCCCGGAACAGCGCTTTGGACTACAATGGAAAAGACCATGTGCTGGATTGCCCAGTCGCAGCAAAAGAGGAGAGCGGGGACGGAGATGGAGCTGTCGAACAGTGTCAGAACTTGGCCGGTACAATGGAGCGGCGGATCTGGATCGGGATCGGGATATGACAGAGAGCGTCGCCGCTGGTCGCCGGTCGATTGGCTATTGGTGATATTGCTGACCTTAACGGCGGCATTGACCTCTTTTACAGATCTTGGCGACCGGACTGCTCCTCAGACCTTTTGGAAACCGAGTGTAAGCGGAGAAGGATTTATTGTCGATTTCGGCAAAATTCGACCGGTGGACCGGTTGAATTTATACGAAGGTCCCGGTGCGCGAGGTAAAACCAAAATCGACTGGTCCGCAGACGGCCAAAAATGGGAACTATACGTCAAAGTAGAGCACAAGACAAACCGGGTGTTCACTTGGAAATCCGAGGACAAGCCTGTGCATGCCCGCTACATGCGTTTTGAGGCGGAAAGCACCGGATACCGCTTATATGAAGCGGCCTTTTTCACCAAAGGAACAACGGTCCCTATTCCGGTTCAGGAACTGCGGGATAACGGCAAAGCAGGCTCCTCATCGGAGGGTTCCGGCACTCAGGTATTCGATGAGCAGTCATTCGCGCCTTTCCGGCCGGATTACCGCAACAGTATGTACTTCGACGAGATTTATCACGGCCGAACGGCTTATGAATTCCTCCATCTCATGGAGCCTTACGAAAATACACATCCCCCGCTTGGCAAAGTGCTGTTGGAGATTGGGGTGAAACTCTTCGGCATGACGCCGTATGGTTGGCGGTTCATGGCCGCCGTTTGCGGCACGCTGATGGTACCGGTGATGTTTGCCGCGGCCAAGGGCATGTTCGGCCGAACGAGATATGCGTTTCTTGCAGCGCTTTTGCTGGTGTTGGAAGGATTCCATTTGGTTGAATCGCGAATGGCTAATGTAGACATCTTCGGTGTCACTTTTACGATTATGATGTACTATGCCATGTACCGGTTCGGAGAAACGGCCTGGCGTAACGGAGGCCTTGGGAAAGGGATCAGTTGGCTGGCCTTAAGCGGTATCTTTTTTGGTTGTGCATCCGCTGTTAAATGGAACTATATGTACGGAGGGGTCGGACTGGCCTTCCTATTCTTCCTGGCCTTGCGGAGGCAATATCGAAGAGCGAGATCCGAAGGTGAACAAGGGCTAGGGGGTCGCACGGTATTGACGCTGCTCGCCGCGTTCGTGTTTTTCGTCGCGGTACCCGCCGGCATTTATGCGGCTTCCTACATTCCGTTCGAGAAAGCCACCCAAGCCAAAGACGATTGGCATAACTTATGGCAGTATCAAAAAAACATGTACGATTATCACAAAGGTGTCAAAGAACAGCATCCCTATGCTTCCAAATGGTATACTTGGCCTTTGATGCTGCGTCCGGTCTGGTATTACGGGGGCGTAGACCTCAAACCGGGAGATGCTCAGAGCATTGCCGCAATCGGGAACCCGCTCATCTGGTGGGGCGGTTTGCTGGCGATGCTGGCTTCATGGTGGATCGGATGGAGGCGAAGGGATCGGGTCGTGCTCACGATTGCGGTCATGTACCTGTCATTTTACGTTCCGTGGATGGTGGCTCCAAGAAGCATCACGTTCTTATATCATTATTTTCCGATGGTGCCGCTCTTGATTTTATCGCTTGTCTGGATGATGCGCTGGTGGGAGGAACGTGACTACGGCAAACGCAGGCTGACAATATGGGTCTGTGTTGTCGCTGCCAGCCTGTTCGCTTGGTTCTATCCGGTGCTGACGGGTGCCACGATGAGCAGGGAAGTGATGAACATCGCATTGCGCTGGCTCCCGAGCTGGGGATTTTGAGGCCGACGGATAGGGGAATACAGCATGAAAGGGGAGCGGACATGAACGGATCTTGTTTCCTATCCGTGGTTGTTCCGATGTTTAACGAAGAAGAGGTTATTGATACGACCTATCGAAGGCTGACTTCGGTGCTGGAGTCGATTGGCGAGACCTACGAAATCGTATTGGTGAACGACGGAAGCCGCGACCGCACGACCGATATTGTCCGCAAGTTGTGCGAGTCGGATTCCCGGGTGAAACTGGTGGATTTTTCGCGGAACTTCGGCCACCAAATTGCCGTGACTGCGGGTATGGACCATGCGTCCGGCAGGGCGGTTGTCCTCATTGACGCCGACCTCCAGGATCCGCCGGAACTGATCCTCGAGATGGTCGCCCGTTGGCGGGAAGGATACGATGTCGTCTATGGCAAACGTACCGCCCGGCGCGGGGAGACCTGGTTCAAGAAGTTCACGGCTTCGATGTTTTACCGCCTGCTCGGTGCTCTGACGTCCGTCAATATCCCTGTTGATACAGGGGATTTCCGGCTGATGGACCGGAAGGTCTCCGATACGCTGTGCGAGATGAGGGAAAGCAGTCGATTTATCCGCGGTATGGTGAGTTGGGTGGGATTCCGCCAAACCTTCGTGGAATATATCCGGGAGGAACGATTCGCCGGCGAGACCAAATATCCGCTGCGCAAAATGATCCGGCTGTCTATCGACGCGATCACTTCTTTCTCGACCAAACCGCTTAAACTGGCCGGTATCCTGGGCTTTTTGCTGTCCGCCGCCGGATTCGTCTATTTGCTGATGGTGTTGTATCTGCGCTTGTTCACAGATGCGACCCAGCCGGGCTGGACTTCGCTGATCGTGATCAGCCTGCTGTTCCACGGAATCACGCTTTCTCTTCTCGGCGTGCTGGGGGAATATATCGGCCGCACCTACGAAGAGGCGAAGAGACGTCCGCTGTATGTGGTGTCGGATCGACTGAATTTTGAGCGGAATACGGAACGCGAACCCGAGCGTGTGGGCGTAGGCAGCCGGGAATAAGGCGCAGCAGAGCGAGGTGCAAATATGCGGCAATCCGAGCAAGACAACGATACGAGGAACGCAAGGCGATTGTCCGGAGCGGACGATGTGACTCTGGTCGTGACGACAAGGGCAGGGCTGCCTGAAAATGTGCACCGGGGTCGGATTTGTGTGGTCCAGGCGGACGGAGGCGATATCGTCTTTGCAGCCGGAGAGGTAACTGCACCGACTTTCGTTCGTTCCACGGCGAAGCCTTTGCAGGCGATCGAGCCCGTGCTTGGAGGTATCGCGGAAGCTTTCGGCTGGGAGGAGCGCCATCTTGCGTTATTGGCAGCCTCTCAGCGGGGGTATCCGGCTCAGATGGCGGCATTACAGCAAATGCTCGACCGATCGGGCATTCCGGAAGATGCGTTTGTGTTCCGAGCCGGCAAACCGGTGTCGTCGGAGGCAAGAGATGTGTGGGCCGCCCAAGGAGGCGAAACTCGCAAACTGTACCATACGTGTGCCGGCAAGCATTTGGGGATGCTGGCCTGGTGTCAGCTGAAAGGCTGGCCGCTGGAGGGATATGCAGAGCCGGATCATCCGGCGCAGCGCGAAATTGCCCGCCGGGTAAGGGAATGGGCGGGAGCCGGCGAAACCGAGTTCGCGCTCGGCCGCGACGGCTGCGGGCTGCCGGTGGCAGCGATGCCGATGGAGCGAATTGCGCTGGCCTATGCGCGGTTGGCCTGTCCGGACGCGGCGCCGGATGCACGGGCCGCGCAAGCGGTGTCACGCGTGACCGCTGCGATGAACCGTTATCCTGAGCTGGTGGAAGGTCCCGGCCGGTTGGCCAGCTTGTTGCTGGCCGACCCCAACGTGGTCGCCAAAAGCGGTGCGCAAGGACTGTTCGCCATCGGCCTGCGCCGGGAGAGACTCGGAATTGCCATCCACGTCGCCGACGGCGCAGAGTCGGCATGGCCCTATATTGTGATGGCCCTGCTCGAGCGGTTAGGAGGAGTGGCCGAGCAAACGCTGGCCAGCTTACACGCGCGTTTCCCGGCCGAATACCTCAACGACGCGGGAGATGCGGCCGGCCGGTGGGAGACGGTGTTTTAGGCATCCCTAGCGCTCGGCCCCCGGCTCACTTGCCTCCACGCGCGACTAAGGCGCGGTATTCCGTCGGAGACTGCCCGTACCAACGACGAAACTGCTTGGAGAAATAGAGTGCGTCGGCGAAGCCGGCCGATGAGGCAATTTGCTCCACGGTTAGTTCCGGCCTTTCGCGCAGCAGCCGTCTTCCCTGGTCGGCCCTCCGTTTGGCGAGAAACGTGGCCGGAGACAGCCCCGTATGGCCTTTGAACAACCTGGACAAGTAGGCCCGGTTGTAGCCAAGCGCCTCCGCCATGCCTTCTATGGTAACCGGTTCCGCATACTGAGCGGATAAATAGCCCGCGACCTGCCGAACCAGCTCCTCGCTGTGCGTATCCGGACGCAATGGCGCAAGAGGGTCACCGGTCACCGTTTCCTGCAGCGAAGAGAGCAGCAGATGCAGGTGCCCCGCCGCCTCCAGCGAAGCCGATCGATTCCTCGCCCGGAACGCGTCATAGATGCTGCGGCACCGTTCACCGGGTACCCGATTTGCGGCGGAGTGTACGACCAGCCGCCCGGCGCCCAAACCGGCTGTCTTAACCAATGAAGCGGCGTGTGTTCCCGCAAACGCCACCCAACGATACCGCCAAGGGACATCCTCGTCCGATACATAGCTGACAAGCTCCCCGGGAGGAATCAGAAAGCTGTCTCCCGTTCCGAGCTCCTTCTCGAAATCCCCGATCCGGAATCGGCCCTTGCCGGAAATCACATGATGCAGCAAAAAATAATCGACCACTTTGGGGCCTACACGATGGTGCGGCTTTGTTTGGCTTTCGCCCGCGAACAGCACCGTCAATTCGCCGGGCTCCACGCTGACAGGGTTGGAAGCGACCCGATAACTGGGACTTCGGAACATCGGCGCCACCTCCTTTTCTTTTCCTCAATTGTATCACGAGTGACTCTTCAAATTTTATAAAAGTCACATTTGTCCATGCAAAGCGCACTTCCTGCCATTTTTACAAGCACCCGGCTTCCGCTATACTGAGGGTAATATTCAGCAATTATTAATAAAAGGTGGCGTATTGATGGCGCAGCTAGCTGATTTGAGACGGCAATTTGTCCGGCAATTCGGCGGTTTGGAATCCGATATCACCGTATTCGAAGCTCCTGGACGGGTTAATCTGATAGGCGAACATACCGATTACAACGGTGGGTCGGTTTTTCCGGCAGCACTAACATTTGGTACGACCCTGTTAATCCGTCTAAGGGAAGACGACCAACTGAATTTCGCTTCGACTAATTTCCCTATTGCCCGGGAAATTTCGACGGACAACCTGACTTTTCGCGAGGATGACGATTGGATCAATTATCCGAAAGGTGTCGTGTGGGAGTTGTCCCGGCGGGGAATTCGGCTCACCGGGGGTTACGACTTCCTGTACCATGGGGAAATCCCGAATGGCGCAGGATTGTCCTCCTCGGCATCGATTGAAGTGGTGACGGCATACGCGCTGATGACAATGGAAGGTAAATCCGCCGACACGGTCGAAATCGCCGTTTGGTCGCAGCATGCCGAGAACGAGTTTGTCGGTGTCAAATGCGGCATCATGGATCAGTTTGCGGTCGCCAACGGCAAGAAGGATCATGCCATATTGCTGGACTGCGACACGTTAATTTATGAACTGGTCCCTTTTCGATCCGGCGATTACAAATTGGTCATCGGCAACACGAACAAGCGCCGAGGGTTGGTCGATTCCAAATACAACGAACGTCGCGCACAATGTGAGCAAGCGGTGCGGGATCTTCGGAAAGCCTATCCGGATTTGAATTTACTTGGTCAACTCACCTTGGGGCAGTATCGCGAAAATCAACATCTCATTACAGACGCTACGGTTCGCCGGCGCGCCCGTCACGTGGTCGAGGAGATTAACCGAGTGGCCCTCTCCATGGATGTTTTGAAACGGAATGACCTGGCTGAATTCGGGCTGCTCATGAACGCTTCGCACGACTCCTTGCGGGATTTGTACGAAGTGACGGGACCAGAGCTCGATGCGATGGCGGACGCGGCCCGGGCGGTTCCCGGCGTGCTCGGTTCCCGAATGACCGGGGCGGGTTTCGGCGGATGCACGATCTCGCTGGTTCATCAAGATTCGGTGGAACGGTTCCAGTCCGAAGTGGGGCTAAAATATGAAACGGCGACCGGTTTGCACCCGGACTTCTATGTCTGCGATATTGGCGACGGCGTCCGTCAGGTGAAGGAGGAAGCTTAAATGGCGGTATTGGTGACGGGAGGAGCAGGCTATATCGGTTCTCACACGGTAGCCGCATTGCTCGAGAAAGGGGAACAGGTCGTCGTTGTCGACAACTTGTATCAAGGCCATCGTGAAGCCGTTCTTGGCGACAAGCTGTATGTCGGGGATTTGCGGGATGAAGCGTTTCTGTCCCAAGTGTTCTCGGAAAACGATATCGACAGCGTCATCCACTTTGCGGCGAACTCCCTTGTTGGCGAGAGCATGAAGGATCCCGGCAAATATTATCACAACAACGTGTTTGGCACTTTATGCCTTCTTGAACAGATGCGCAAAGCTGGGGTTTCCCGCATCGTGTTCTCGTCCACGGCAGCCACATATGGTGAACCGGAGCGAGTGCCGATCGACGAATTTGACCGCACGGTTCCTACCAACACTTATGGTGAAACCAAGTTGTCGATGGAAAAAATGATTGGATGGTTCGGTGTCGCGCACGGGATCAGGTCCGTATCCCTGCGTTATTTCAATGCGGCGGGCGCGCACGAAAGCGGCAAAATCGGAGAGGATCACCGGCCCGAAAGCCATCTCATTCCGCTTGTTCTCCAAACGGCTCTTGGTCAGCGGGAGTTCATCTCGCTATTCGGCAATGACTACCCGACCGAAGACGGCACCTGTGTCCGCGATTATATTCATGTGAGCGATTTGGCCGATGCGCACCTGCTCGCGATGAATCGACTCAGACAAAACGGAGACCATGCGGTTTACAATCTTGGAAACGGGCAGGGCTATTCCGTTCAACAGGTCATCGATATCGCCCGGGAAGTAACCGGCCGCGATATTCCCGTGAGAATGGAGGCGCGCCGTGACGGTGATCCGGCCGTGCTGGTCGCTTCGTCGGCACGAGCCAAGCAAGAACTGGGATGGAATCCGAGCCGCAGCCGGCTGCAGGATATGATGGCCAGCGCTTGGCAATGGCACAGCAGCCATCCGAACGGTTATGACAAGTAAAGGAGAGGCAACAACGATGACTGAGCAGTCAAGTGTCCCGCCCAAGACGATCGGCCGCCACATCGATCGACTGGTGGCTTTTGCTTTGACCAACGGTTTGATTGAGCCGCTTGATGCGGATGCGGCCAGAAATGCCCTGTTGGATTTGTTCCGGTTGAATGAGCCTGCTGAGGAGGAAGCGGGCTCTGCAGACGAATTGCTGCCCGATAGTCCGGTGCCGCTGCTTAAGCCGCTGTTAGACGCGGCACAAAGTCTGGGTCTGCTGCCCGATGATACGCTGACCTCTCGCGATTTGCTGGATGCACGCATCATGGCCCTGCTTCTGCCCCGGCCCTCCGATACGAATCGTCTGTTTCTCCACCAGAAACGGGAGAAAGGCATTGCGGCGGCCACAGAGTGGTTTTACAAACTCAATATCGACTCGAACTATATTCGGATGGACCGCATCCGCAAGAACGGTTACTGGCGGCATATGATCCCGGATGGCGAATTGGAAATCACGATCAACCTGTCTAAGCCGGAAAAGAATCCGAGGGAGATCTCGCGGCTGAAGACGCTGCCTCCGGCCCATTATCCGAAATGCTTGCTATGTAAGGAAAACGTCGGATATGCCGGCCGCCCGGATCACCCGGCGCGCCAAAATCTGCGGATATTGCCGATCTCGCTTCAAGGCGAATCTTGGTATTTCCAGTATTCCCCTTACGTGTACTATAATGAACATAGCATTGTACTTCGCGAAGAACACGTGCCGATGACCATATCTCCGGCTACATTCGCTCGTCTGCTCGATTTCGTCGAACTTTTCCCGCATTATTTCATCGGGTCGAATGCGGATCTGCCGATCGTCGGAGGTTCGATTTTGAACCACGACCATTTTCAAGCGGGGCGCCATGTGTTTCCGATGGAAAAAGCGGAAGTGCTGGAATGGTTCAACGTCAAAGGGGAATCCGGCGTTCAAGCGGGTATCGTTCGTTGGCCGTTGACCGTGCTTCGTTTGCGTTCGAACGACCGGCACGCCCTGCTCCGCATCTCCACAACAGTGCTGGCCCGTTGGCGTCACTATAGCGATGTCGAGGCGGATATTCTCGCGTATACGGACCAAACACCGCACAACACGATCACGCCGATCGCCCGCCTTCGAGATAACGGCGAATACGAATTGGACCTCGTGCTTCGTAACAACCGGACAAGTGCGGAGCATCCGGATGGCATTTTCCACCCGCACCAACCCTTGCATCACATCAAAAAAGAAAATATCGGGCTCATCGAAGTGATGGGCTTGGCGGTATTGCCAGGCAGACTGCAGGAGGAATTGGCGGCCATCGGCAGCATGCTCAACGGTCGACAGGCGTACGATCCTTCTGCTCTTGAGAGCGCTGAACATCCGCTAAACAAGCATGCGGTTTGGATTTCCCAACTGATCTTGGAGCACGGTACGTCCCAAACGGCGGCCGAAGCCGATGGGATCCTTCAGGCTGCCGTCGGAGATAAGTTTTACGCGGTCCTTCGGGATTGCGGCGTATTTAAGACGGATATCCAAGGGCAACAGGCATTGCGTCGATTTCTCACCGCATCTTCGCTTATGGAATAGCCGGAGTAGAATGATATCCAATTTGGCTTGTGAAAGGGGAAGATTACATTGACGGCATTGGTTACGGAAGTGATTCAACATGAGCGATGGGGACGATGCGTCTCGATCCGGAATGACAGTATGGCATTGTTAGCTACCCTGGACTTCGGGCCCCGTATCATCCATCTGTCTTCAGCGGGCGGCAGGAATTTATTTTTTGAAGACGAAAAAAATGAAATCGTGCAGTCGGGCGATGCGTTCGCTCCCGTCGGAGGAGGCAGTTGGAATATCTATGGCGGCCATCGACTGTGGACGAGCCCGGAGCGCATCCCGCGCACCACGTATCCGGACAATGAGCCGGTCGAATGGGAGAAAACCGGGGACAACGGTATCATTCTTCGCCCAGCCCAGGAGAGATGGAACCAGGTCACCAAGGAAATTGAACTGTATGTGGATGGAGCCAGTGCGAACGTGACGGTCATTCACCGGGTGACCAACAATGGCGCCTGGGCGATCCGCTTTGCACCGTGGGCCTTATCGGTCATGGGTGCCGGCGGAAGGGCGGTCGTACCGTTGACCGGAACGGACACCGGACTGCTGCCGAATCGAAGGTTCATCCTGTGGCCGTACAGTCGTCTGAACGATCCCCGGGTCACCTTTACGGAGTCGGAGCTGATCGTGGACCAAGGAGACGGTCCGACGCCTTACAAGATCGGCACCGACAACGAGGCGGGTTGGGCGGCCTACAGCAACCACGGGGATACGTTCATCAAACGCTATCGCCCGGTTCCGGGCGGTCTGTATCCGGATTTCGGCGTCTCCTTCGAAATCTACACAAACAACTCCATGGTGGAGCTTGAAACGATGGGAGAATACCGTGAGGTCGAATCCGGTGAAAGCGCCGCGCATGAAGAGACTTGGCAGATTGTCAAAGGTTTGGATTTAAAAAAGACCGCACCTGAAAATGCAGTTCAAATGTTGAAGCCGTATGTAAAGGTTGAATAGCCCAATAACAGAGAAAAACCTCGAATCGCATTCATGCGATGATCGAGGTTTTTGTGGTGCGGTTAAATAACTGGTAAACCCTCCTTATGATCAGTTACGCAGTCTCCCCAGTTCGGACACGATTGCTTCCACTTCGCTGACGCTGAAACGATCTTTGGAAGAGACCAAATCATAGATGTCCTTCAGGTCTTCGTATTTATGCGCGTCAAAGCTGGATGCCTGCATCGCGGCTCCCGTCGCCATGCGCAGTTTGGTCTTAATCGCTTCGATCATATATTCCACGTTGGCTTGCGTCGGTTGGGACAAATCCATGCCGATCTTCCTCTCGTCAAATAGTGCTGACAACTGATCATGCTATCGCATGGTAACCGTTGCAGTCGGATGACGTTATTGTACCACACGATTTGGCTTTGCGCGTTTCATCATGGTAACCTGAATGTTAACGAACCAATACCTCAGCCAAAGGATGTGTCGAACATGCAAACCAAAGATTCCAACCCGAAATTCGTTCCCGGATACGAAGAGAAAGGGAAAGGCATCCCTGTCGTGCTTCTTCACGGTTATTGCGGCAGCCGTCGTTATTGGTACGATGTATTGCCGGTCCTGGCGTCCCATTATCACGTGATCGTGCCGGATTTGCGCGGTCACGGCGCGTCTCCGGCGACGGAAGGCGTTTATACGATGGAGCGATTGGCGGAAGACACCGTTGCCTTGTTGGACCGGCTGAATATCGACAAAGCCTACGTATTCGGTCATTCCTTAAGCGGCTATTCTACTCTCGCCTTCGCCGAGAAGTACCCGGACCGGCTGCTCGGTTTCGGCCTTGTTCATTCCACTTCGCTGCCGGACCCCGACACCGCCAAAGAGAACCGGCTGAGGACGGCGGAGCAGGTGAAAGCGGAAGGTGTGGCATCACTTGTCGACGGACTCATTCCAAAACTGTTTGCACCGGATCACCGGATGAGCATGGAGAAGAAAATCACGACTGCCAAAGAGATCGGCTACGCCACCTCCGCGCAAGGGGCGATCGGCTGCGCGCTTGGCATGCGGGAGCGTCCGGACCGGACCGACGTGCTCCGGCGGACGGAACTCCCGGTGCTCCTGCTTGCCGGCGAACACGATGAAGTCATTCCCTCGGACCGGAGATTCCCGGTGTCCAAGCCGAACGTTACCACAGTGACCTTGCCCGGCGCAGGACATATGGGAATGATGGAAGATCCGGCCCGTTTTTCGGATGAAATACTTGAATTCCTGGGGGAAAATAGGTAATGACGGGAACAGAACAACCGCACTGGCGCGAGTTCATCACACGTGCGGTAGCCGAGGGGCGATTGCTTCAAGTCACCTTCAGCCAGCCGAGACGCAAGGATATTGAGGCCCGCAAAATATCCATTCGACCTTTGAAGCTCAAGAGCGGGCTTCATTTTCAATTGGAGCGTCTGCAAGGCAACAAAGCATATCACGAAAATGTACCGGAGAACGCAGCGGGTGAGCGGTTGACCCAGTTGATGGGTGATTATCGTCAAGCTTTGTTCAAAACCAGGGAGGCCGACGTTCAACTGCTGGCCAACAAAAAAGGTGAAGTCACCATGCTTCGAGGCAATCCGACGGGGAAAACCAATGAGCCGGTTACGGCCCACAATCGGTTGAAATCGTATGTTTTACCAGAGGGAGAACCGGTACCATTCCTTATCCGGCTTGGTGTCACGACGCCGGAAGGGCGGGTTGTCAAAGCGAAATACGATAAATTCCGGCAAATCAACCGGTTTCTCGAAATGGTGGCCGACGTGCTGCCGGATCTTCCCCGCGGCCGCCCGCTGACCGTGGTCGATTTCGGCAGCGGCAAGTCTTATTTGACGTTTGCCCTGTATCACATGCTCGCAATTCGGGAGCAATTGCCTGTGAAAATCATCGGTTTGGATCTCAAGGCCGATGTCATCGCGGAATGCTCCCGTCTTGCGGAAGATTTGGCCTGGCACAACCTGACGTTTTCCGTTGGAGATATTGCCGAATACGAAGGAGAATCTTCCGTCGACATGGTCGTCACGCTGCACGCTTGTGACACCGCGACCGACGCCGCGCTGCTGAAGGCCATTTCCTGGAACGCTTCGGTCATTCTGTCGGTACCCTGCTGCCAGCATGAACTTTTCCGCCAAATCTCCCAACCTACACTCAAACCTTTATTGAAGCATGGTATTTTGAAGGAACGGTTCTCCGCGCTGGTCACCGATGCTCTTCGGGCCAATTTGTTGGAGACGGCGGGTTATCGTACCCAAATGCTGGAATTCATTGATTTGGAGCACACGCCCAAAAACTTGTTGATCCGGGCAGTTCAAGGTCCGGCAGGCGAGAATCGGACAACCGTTTGGAATGAATATCAACGACTCAGGGATTTTTTGGGGGTCTCCCCCTATATGGAAAAAGAACTGTTAAAAATGAACCCGAGGCCTTAGGAAATAAGGAGATTGGTCCCTATTTATTTGGGATTATCTCCAAATAACACATGAAAAAGGCAAATCTTGTATTGTTGATAAAAGTATGGATATGATAAAATGATTGGAAGACTGTCTCATGTAAGCGCTCTTTCAAGATACCTTTTGGTGAAAAGGGGAAAGCAATTGGCATTTCTGAGCCCCGACCTGCTTTTATTTGTTTCCTTGTTCATTTTGTTCGTTTGCGTATTGACGTTTAATCGGATTACGCATACCCACAAAGTATATTTGGCGTTTCATTTTATCATGATGTTATGGCCGCTCGGCCAGTTCGCCGTCGGAATGACGGGGTATCCGGAATACCAGACGGCCTTTGTCAAACTTTCCTTTGCGGCGCTGTCTCTGCTTGGTCCGGGCTGGCTTGCCTTCGTGTTTTTCCTTACCGGTCGTGCCGGACAGTTGAATCGTCGCAAAGCGGTTCTTTATATGATCCCGGCGCTCATCTGCGTTGCTCTGGTCATGTGGAATCCCTCTCACCTTTTCATGTCCCCCCTGGGCGGAGGGTATTTCAATCGGGAGTACGGCCCGCTTTTCTGGGTGCTTGTCATTACGCAATTCATCTATTTCTTCGTCGCATTGCTTATCATGTTCCACGCCCTCAAAACCGTACAATCCCCCAACCAGCGCAAACAACTGGCCATCACCGTGATCGGCATTTTTGTGCTCACCGGGTTCACCGTGCTGGACATTCTCATCAATGTGCTGCTGGCGCCTTGGCTTCCGATTATACCGGGACTCATGTCACTCGGCATTCTTCTTTCCGATTGCTGCTTCGTTGTTGCGATTTACCGTTTCGGCATATTCGACCTGCTCAGCATGGCGCAACGGGATATTTTCGAGCATATGACGATGGGGATCATCGTGGTCGACGAGAACGGCAAGGTGCTCGAAATGAACCACGGTGCCCTTCCCTTCGTCAAGACGGCCAAAGGCGAATCGTTTGAAATGGAAAAGTTTCTGGCCCCGCTTCAGACCCAAGGGGAAGTCTATGAATTTCTGTATCGCTATCGCCATCATCCGCAAGATCGGATGCAGACGGAAATCACCCTTCCGGAAAACTCGCACCATGTGGCGATTCAGATTTCTCCCGTGCTCGACGACCGCCGAACGCTTCTCGGACGAGTGATTACCTTCCATGACGTAACCGAACTGCGCAAGCTGGTGGACGAAATGAACCGTAAAAACGAGGCGCTCCACGAACGGAATCTCGAACTGATCACGATCCAAGAGGAGCTTTTTCGCGTGAATCAGAAGCTGGAGCAGATGGCGATTACGGACGGGCTGACAGGCTGCTACAACCGCCGCTACCTGATGCAGCAGCTGGAGCACGAGGTTCTGCTGAACATGAGATATCGGATTCCCTTCACCATTTTCCTGTTCGACATCGATCACTTCAAGCAGATCAACGACCGTTACGGTCATTTGGTCGGCGACGAGGTGATTCGAAGCACGGCGGACATTGTCCGCACGAAGCTTCGCCGCACCGACATTCTGGCCCGATACGGCGGCGAGGAGTTCACTGTTTATTTGCCGCATACGAACCTCGAACAAGCCGAATTGCTTGCCGACCGAATCATGAATGCCATCAATGAAAACCTGGTGACGGTCGGTCCGGAACAGGTACACGTGACGATCAGCATGGGCATCGTCTCGGAGGACAGCGAAGAATTGGCCTTCGACGACCCCAAAGGATTTTTGAGAGAATTGTTCGCACGTGTGGATGCAGCCTTGTATAAGGCCAAAAATGAGGGACGAAATCGAGTGGTGCTTGCGCATTAAATCTATGCTGCATGTTTCTGGGCCGATTGAACCAAAACAAGGAAAAGGTCTTACGAATATTTAGGCAATATGGTAGAATAAACGCTAGTTAGGTAACCAAAATCACGTAAAATTGGCAAACTTGCCGAAAGGCAAGGACGCAAAGCTACAGGGTCTAAAGTTCTATTTCGAACCATGACAGCCTGGCTGCCGAAACGTCCCTTGAAGGTCATAGGAGGCGAAACGGGCGGCTTCCGTCGGAAGTGCCTTTTTGTTGTTCCTTTTCGATTTTTTAAATAGAGAAAGGAGGCATACTGCGATGTCGAATGGATGGAGAGCAAAGTCCGGGACGGGTGGATCGGATCGGGATTTGCTGCCTCTGAATATTTTGCTGCATTGCCGAACGGTTGTGGAAAAGCAAAATTTCGTATCTACCGGTGTGATGACCCATGTGGAAGGCGAACTGTTTGAAGTCGAACTCCCGGAATTCGATCTGTTCGACCTTGGCGAAACCGTGAAGCTCACCATTTATTCTCCCGCGGGAATGCAGTCGTTCCCGTCTACCGTATTTGCAAAATACGAAGGGGCGATCGCGCTGATCCTACCTCCTCAATTGCTGAAACGTTTCGAAGAGAAAAGGGAGTTTCCCCGCGTGGAAGTGAGCGGCAGCGTACATATCGTTCATCTGCTGGATGGGCACGGGCAGGCACGGGCGTTGGAAACGCCTGTTGAGGTCTCTCTCCGAAACATTAGTATTTCCGGGATCGGTTTCGAGGCGCCGGATGTCCCGGAGTTCAACAAGACCGCTAAGCTGAAGGCCAATGTGGAAATCGGCTTCGGGTTCAGCTGCGAACTGGAGATCGTCCGGCG
>JAQBPQ010000267.1 GCA_028287445.1 Cohnella sp. | reverse complement strand
TGTATGTCGAGAAGCCGCTGGCGGTTTACTTAGAGGACGGAGCTCAGGTGCTCGCTTTGGCGGAATCCAAAGGTCTTCGAGTCGCTTGTGCCCCGGAGACATTTCTTGGCGGAGGCATTCAGACATGCCGCAAATTGATCGACGAGGGCGTAATTGGCCGTCCCGTCGCTGCCAATGCGTTCATGCTGGGAGCCGGTCCGGAGTCCTGGCACCCCGATCCGGTATTCTTCTATAAAATCGGCGGCGGTCCCTTGTTCGACATGGGCCCATACTATCTAACGGCGCTGGTTTTCCTGCTCGGGGGCATCTCGCGCGTAACTTCTTCTGCAGCCATCACATTCCCGGAGCGGACGATCACGAGCCAACCGAAAGCGGGAACCGTAATTGAGGTGGAAACGCCGACCCACATTGCGGGAGTTTTGGATTTCGCGTCCGGTGCCGTGGCGACTCTCGTCACCAGCTTCGACATTTATGGCGGAACGTCGCTGCCTTCCATCGAAATATACGGCACCAAAGGAACGCTGAAGGTTCCGGATCCCAATGGGTTCGGCGGACAAGTGCTGCTTCGTCGTGCTGGACAGGAGGACTGGGAAGAGGTGCCGCTTAGCCACGGATATACCGATAACGAACGCGGCATCGGGGTGATCGATTTAGCCAGGGCAATTACGGAAGGACGGCCTCACCGGGCGTCGGGGCATATGGCGTATCATGTTTTGGAGACGATGCACGGACTGCTTAAAGCTTCGAAGCTCGGCCAGCATGTCCAACTATCCGGATTGACAGACCGTCCCGAACCGATGCCGCAGCAGGGGTTCTCCTCGTAAGGGAGAGGATGACTTGGCCACCTACGGCGCCTACCGAATGAAGACGGAAATATGAATAAACATGACATAATTTATCTATCGCGGTAAACGGGCTTTTTGCGCTTCCTGCCGGCCTGGGAACCACCAATTCCATCGACCCATCAGCTTCATTAAAGAAGGAACCAGGATCATGCGGACCAGTGTCGCATCAATAAAGATAGCCAAGGCAATGCCCACGCCGATTTGCTTAACGGGCATGACACCCGTAAAGGCGAACGATCCCGTGACTACGATCATGATGGCAGCCGCGGCGGTAATAATTTTGCTTGTGGAAGTCAGTCCTTCCATGATGGCACGTTCATTATTTTGCGTTTTCAAATACACTTCATGAATCCGGGAGATCAGGAACACTTCGTAATCCATGCTTAAACCAAATACGAGTCCGAATACAAGCACTGGAATAATAAGCGTAATATTGGAAGGCGACACGCCCAAGTGTCCCTCCTGGAACAACCACACCAAAATGCCGAACGTAGCGGATAAGCTGATGATATTCATGATAATGGCCTTTAAAGGAATTAAAATCGAACGAAACGCCAGCATTAATATGATATAGGTGGAGATCAGAACGAAGGAGAGTCCATATCCGACCTTATTTCCGATTTCATCGAAGATCTCTTGATTAAATTTTGAGACGCCGCCCAGGATCATCTGATGTTCGCCGGCTTGTTTCATCCAATGACGGACCCAGTCTTTGGCTGCGGGAGATGCGGCTTCATGTTTCAGCGTGACTTGGATAAAGGTTTGATTGTGCGCCATCGTTTTGTCGAGCACGGGTTCCAGCTTTGCTTTTCCGCTATCGGTTTGAAGCGCCGCTAAAATTTGCTTGTTATCCATGTTGCCGGCGTACGAAAATAAAGAGTCCACTTTCTCAACTGACGGGTCTTTTTGAAGCGCCGTTACCATATCGTTCAGCTCGCCAAGCGGCTTGTCGCTGAGTAAATTCCCGTTTGGCCGGTACACGAACGTAACGGGGTTCATATTTTTCTCGTTATACGTGGCATTAAACTTTTCCAAGATCCGTTTCGATTCATACCCGTTCGGCAAAGCGTCGCCTCCGGGTACACTGAGTCTGATGTTGCTTACAGGCGTTATCGCGATGATGAGCAGAAGCAGCGAGATCGCTGTCATCATGAGAGGCTTTTTCATCACAAAGGAAGCGAATTTCGCCCACTTCGACACGCCGTCCTTGGGTTTGAAAATCATGAAGCGATTCAAGTTTGGCCCAAGCACGGCAAGTACCGCGGGCAGAAGCGTAATGGACGATAAAACAGACAACAAAACGACGGCCATACCACCCAACGCCACCGTTTTGAAAATGTCGATACGGATGAACATCATGGACGATAACCCTAGAAAGACGCACAATCCCGAGAAGATCACGGATCTGCCTGCTGTCTCCATCGCACGAATAACGGCTTGTCTTACGTCGCCTTGGGACAATTCCTCTTTGTAGCGGTTGACCAGCAATAAGGCAAAATCAATCCCTAAGGCGATGCCGATCATCGGAACGATATTGAGGAGAAATATCGATAACGGCACCTGTTCACCGGCGAAATACAGCAAGCCCATCGTCGTAACGACACTTGATAGCGCCACCATTAACGGGATGGCGGATGCCGCCAATCCTCCGAAAGCGAAAATCAGGACGATCAAAGCGATCGGCAGCCCGATCATTTCCGATTTTTTTAGATCGTTCTGACTGGCCTCACTCATATCTTGATCGATGATCGGCGCCCCGGTGAGCCCTACTTTGACGTTGGGTGTATCGTGTATGTTTGCTTTGACGGCTTGAATGCTGCTTTTCATCTCACTGTGTTCTTTATTGAACGAAAGTACGGCATACGCGGTATCGTTTTTGATCATGCCGTTTGCTTGCGGATCGTAGGGCGAATTTATGGCAAGCAGGCCTTCCGAGCCTTTGAGCTTAATCAGCGTATGCTCGATATCCGTTTTAAACTGTTCTTGTGTGGCTTGTTTTTGCTTCTCGAAGAAAACGATAATATGGACATCGGATAGGTGAAAATCGTGCTTTAGAATGTCGCTTACCTTCGCAGCATCGCCTTTCATTTCAAAACCACTTCCGCTTAATAGGCCGGGAAGTTTAACCGCATAAAAAGCAGCGACGACCATGCAGGCCAGCCAAAGCGCAATAATCCATTTTCTTAAGCGATAAACTTGTGCAGCGAGCTTTCCCACGCGGATCCTCCCTTAATCAATAAGGTTCATTCAAACAGTACCACAAATGTCGGTTTTTAAAAAAACAAACGATCGTTCCCATCGGGAGCGATCGTTTGTTTGCTCATCCAACTTCAAGCAAAACCGGCTGCTGCTATCGCTTTGCCAGCTCCACGGCTTTACGTACGAAACCGCCGGTTAGGGCGAGCAGTTCTATGGCTTGTTCGCGGTCCGTCTCGGTTAGGATCATCGTAATGGCGGTTTTGACATGACCGCCTGCTTCTTCGAAAGCTCGATTTATAATCAGGTCGGAAGCATCCGTTGCGATTTTAATGATTCTTTTGGATCTAAATACGAGTTTTTCATTGCTTGGCTGCAGATCAACCATCAAATTCCCATACACCTTGCCCAACCGGATCATGGCGGTTGTGGTCAGCATGTTCAGGATCATTTTTTGTGCGGTTCCGGCTTTCATACGTGTGGAGCCTAGAATCACTTCCGGTCCGACGACCGCTTCGATCGTTACATCGGCCAGCCTGGACATTTCCGTGTCCCGGTTATTCGTCACGCCGATGACCTTGCATCCCAGCGCGGCGGCTCGTTTCATCGCTCCGAGCACATACGGCGTACGGCCGCTTGCCGCAATGCCAACCACGACATCGTGCTTGTTTACCTGCAATAAATCAACATCTTCCGCGCCTGACTGCTCGATGTCCTCCGCGCCCTCGATTGACTCGGTCAGCGCCTTGCTGCCGCCGGCGATCATTCCGCGAACCATTCCCGGATCCGTACCATAGGTCGGAGGACATTCCGAAGCATCCAAAACGCCGAGTCTGCCGCTCGTGCCCGCCCCGAAATAGAGCAGCCTTCCCCCCTTTTCAATCGCACCGACAATGAGCTCCACCGCTTCACAAATATGTGGAATGACCTTTTGTAAGGCGTCCGAGACCTTGCGATCTTCGTGATGGATGAGTTCAATGATTTGTCGTGTATCTAGCCTGTCTATATGCCGCGTAGACTCATTTTGCCGCTCTGTGACCAAGGTTTCGAATAAATCGGACACTATTCATCCTCCTTTCATGGTGTGCTTTATAAAAATATATATTACAGACAAATGGAAAAATGAAATAAAATTTCATACCCAACAAAAACAATATTTTAAAAACAAAAAAAGTTATTGAAAAATTATATTACGCATATAAATGGGCTCAAAGGGAAAAGCCGCCTTCTCACTAGGGGGAATAACCATGGAAGATTCCGTGCGTACGGGAGCCGATCAACTTCCCGAATACGCAAGCAAGCTGAAAGGCCAAAGAATCGGGCTGCTGACCAATCCCACCGGCATCAACTCACAGTTTCAATCCACCATCGATATTTGCTCCGACCTGTCCGGCGTCAGATTGACTTCCTTATTCGCATGCGAACACGGCATTCGCGGCGAAAGGCAGGCCGGTGTCAAATTCGAAGATGAAACCGATCCTTACCTGAACATTCCCGTTTTCAGCCTTTACGGTCAGCACACCAAACCTACCCCACAGCAACTCGACAACGTCGATGTCCTGATTTTTGATATTCAAGACTTAGGCGTTCGTTTTTACACGTATCTCAGCACGTTGATCCAAGCCATGGAGGCTTGCGCAGACAACGGGAAAATCCTGTTCCTCTTAGATCGGCCGAATCCGCTTGGCGGAGAATTATGGGAAGGCGGACTGTTGAGCGCCGGCTACGAATCGTTCGTCGGCGGGTGGCGTATGCCTTATCGGACCGGCTTGACGATCGGCGAATTTGCGATGTGGGTCAACAAGTCCAAAGGGATTGGCTGCGAACTGGTGATCGTGCCTCTCCGAAATTGGGTCCGATCGATGGAATACCTGGAGACGGGATTGCCTTGGATTGTCCCTTCTCCGAACATGCCCACCATCGACACGGCAAGAGTATACGCGGGAACCTGTTTCATGGAAGGAACAAACGTTTCGGAGGGAAGAGGGACTACCAGACCTTTCGAAGTCGTCGGAGCCCCTTGGTTACAATCGAAAGTCCTATCCAAAACCTTGAACGATCAGCAGCTGCCGGGGGTACATTTTCATCCGACGACTTTTACCCCGGTGTTCTCCAAATATCAAGGCATTTTGTGCGAAGGCATCAGGCTATTTGTCCACGACCCCCGGTCTTTCCGCCCGGTCCGCACAGGTCTGCATCTGCTGCACCATCTTATCTCCTTGCATGTAGACGAGTTTCAATGGCTCACCCCGAGCGGTTCAAAACCATTTATCGATCTGCTGAGCGGAGGAAATCAAGTTCGGACCACCGTCCGTACATCCGAAGGTTTACAACGGCTGTTGAGTGATTACGAGCAGGATGAAGCCATGTGGGCAGCCGAGAGAGACACTTGCCTGCTATATTAGCTGCGTGTGTTTATCCATGGTGAATCGGAGGGGTGGAGCATGGGGGAACTTGTTTTTAGAAGTTATGATCGGGGAGACGAAAGAGAGATTGTCCGGGTATGGAATGAATCGTTAACCAAAGATCCGGTCAATCCGACCCGATTTCGCAATTTGGTGCTGTTGGACGCCAATTTTGATCCGGAAGGTTTACGCCTGGCATTCGACGGAGATCGGCTGGTCGGCAGCGTATATGCGATCCGGCGGAAGCTTCCGATGGCAGGTACCGATTTGGAGCCGGAAAACGGATGGATCCCTTGGTTTTTTGTTGCGCCGGCGTTTCGGAGGCAGACAATCGCAACACGGCTCATGGAGGAAGCTTTGCAATTTTTGCGAAGCGAAGGCAGAAAAACCGTCTTCTTCTCCTCCTATGCTCCTAATTATATTTTGCCGGGTATCGATGCCAAGGCTTATCCGGACGGTTATCAATTTCTCGTTCGCAACGGTTTTGAGATTCAATATTCACCGGTTGCCATGGACTTCAGCCTGCTCGGCTTTGAAATCCCGGAGGACGTGAAAGCGTTGAAAGCGCAAAGAGTTTCTGAAGGTTATACTTTTGCGTTTGCCGCAGATGAAGACCTGTACGAATTGATTCAGTTTGCGACGAGCGAGTTCAATGCTGACTGGGGAAGGGCGATACGGGAAGGGATTCTGCAAGGCTTACCGCTCACTCAAATTCTCGTTTCGAGAAATCCCGATGGGCGTATCGTCGGTTTCTGCATGTTCGGCGGATACGAAGGGGTAAGAGAGCGGTTCGGGCCTTTCGGAGTCGATTCAAACATGCGGGGAAAGGGGCTTGGCAAAATTTTGCTGTACGACTGCCTGCATGTCCAGAGAGCTTTGAGCCTTCACGGGTCGTGGTTTTTATGGACGGGGGAAACCTCGCCTGCCGGCTATTTGTATAGAAAAGTCGGTTATAAAGTCAGCCGGGAGTTTCACGTCATGCACAAAGCTCTTTAAAAATAGGAATGGGAGGTATGGCCATGAAAAGCGCAAAAAACCGGATTTCGTTGGTGTTGATTTTCGCGCTTCTGTTTATCTTGGCTGCGTGCAGTGGAGGGTCCAAAAACAAAGAGTCGACGAACTCCGCCGGCAGCAGTTCGGATGCCGGGGCTCCACCCTCGTCGGCATCCGCCTCGGCATCGCAGCCGGCATCGAGCGGGAACAAAGAACCGGTTACGATCACGATGTTAACTCATTTCACCGGCAATGACGGGAAAGTGGCGGCTCCATACATCGAGCAGTGGAACAAGGAAAATCCCGACATTCAGGTCAAAATGGAAACGGTCGAGTTTACCGATTTGCTTCCCACCATCATGGCCAAGCAAACTTCCGGCCAAACCACGGATATCATCCATATTTACAGCCTGTGGGCCGGACAACTGGCCAAGTCCAACGTAATCGCGGAAGCTCCGGATGACATCGCCCAAGACGTAAAGTCTAACTATCCCGAAGTTGCAGCCCGCGGCGCCTCGGTAAACGGTAAAGTATTCGGCTATCCCACGGAAGTGGAAGCATTTGCCCTTTATTACAACAAAAAATTGCTGAAAGACGCTGGCTTCGATCAGCCGCCGAAGACATGGGATGAGCTGCTCTCGATGGGCAAAGCCATCAACAAAAAAGACGGCTCCGGCAAAATGCTCACGCAAGGTTTCGGATTCGTCCGCGACTGGCCGGCGATTATGTATCACCCTTTCCTGGCGTTCATGAAAACGGCCGGCGGCACTTTCCTCAGTGCGGATCAGACGAAAGCGAATCTCGACTCCGATGCGGCTAAGAAAACGATGGAGTTCTATTCCAAGGTTTACGGCAAAAACGGGATCTCTGATATCGGATTCACCATGAGCAAGGCATTCACTACCGGCAACGCCGGAATGGTGGTCAACGCCGGTTACTGGGCAGGCTCCTTAAAAGCGACCATGAAACCGGAAGACTTCGCGAATGTCGCCGCAGCGCCCATTCCTTCACCGGACGGCAGCACCAAGGGTTCGATTACCTACACTTGGGCATGGAGCGTGAATAAACAATCCAAGCATCAGGAAGCGGCCTGGAAGTTTTTGAAATGGTATAACTCGCAGCCGGTGAAAAACGGCATGACCCCGGAAGGGAACTTCCTTCTCGACAGCTTTAACTTGGTTTCCACGAGGAATTCCGATGTGCAGTCACAGCCGATCCAAGACAAACTGAAAAACGATCCGATTCTTCAAGTGCTCAATGACACCCTCCAATATGCCGATCCCGAACCGAATCCGGTTGCCGGGGCGGAAATTCAGGACATGACGGCGAAGCAGCTGGACAGTGTATGGACGAATCAGACGACACCGGACAAAGCGCTGGAAGCCGTGCAAAGGGATGTTCAGGCCAAACTGGGTCAATAAAACCACGGATAAAGTAGAGACGATCTATTTGTTGAGGGGGAAAGGAGGCTGGATATGAAAAGGAGCAAGCTCAAAAGACAA
>JAQBPQ010000238.1 GCA_028287445.1 Cohnella sp. | reverse complement strand
GGGCCAACGCCACCGCTCGGCGGACGACTTCCGCGTGCCCGAGGTGGACGCCGTCGAAAAAGCCGATGGCGAGCGAGAGTCCGTTCGGTTTCAGGGCGCCTGGGGGAAGCGCCGATTCTTTTCCGATTGTATCGACTGTCAGTTCATAGGTTTTCATTCTTTGCTCTCCTTAGCGGACCGTCGGCGATCATAACAGCCACTGTATTGCTCCGCGTTAAGCGGCACCATAGGTGGGTCTATCAACGACTTTCATCCGATGACGGTGTCTCCGGCTCATCCACGGGAGGGAACACTTTGACGGCGCGCAACACACCGGAAGCCGCTTCACTCTCGAATAGACCCAGAAAAGCGCCGTCCGAACGATACAGCCTCCATAATCCATCGGTATCCGGCATCGGCTGAAGCCCATTTATCGATAGCGTCTTCCCTTGCAGCGCATGCTCCGCCTCCGGCATTCCGGCGATGGTCTGTGGAATATGAGCCAACAGACGATCTGCCGAGCGGAGTCTTCCTCCCAAACTTCCCGCCGCCATGAGCCCCGGAATTTGTTCGAGCGTGACGCAATCCTGCGGCCCAAGCCCTGCGCTTTCGGTACGGATCAGAGAAGCCATTACCGCAGGTACTCCCAGCGAACGGCCGATATCCACGCAGAGGGTTCGTATATAAGTCCCCTTGGAACAGCGCACCGAAAATCGGATTTCCGGATGAGTTGTTCCCGTATCGATATCCCATATCTCGATCGAATGGATCGTGACGCGGCGGGGTTTCCGCTCGACGGTAACTCCCTCACGGGCCAACTCGTACAACCGTTTACCATTCACCTTTACTGCGGACACCATCGGAGGCACCTGATCGATATCTCCCACAAACGAGAGAACGGCTGCTCTTATTCGGTTTTCCGTCAAAAATGAGGCGTCCGCCTCGTCCGTTACCGTTCCGTCCAGGTCCTCCGTATCGGTCGCGATACCGAAACGAAGCGTGGTTTCATAGGTTTTGGGCATCTCCTGCAAATATTCCACAAATCGGGTAGCTCGTCCGACACATAGCGGAAGCACACCGGTCACCGACGGATCCAGCGTGCCGGTATGCCCGATCCGACGGACCCGCAAGATACCGCGGGCTTTGGCCACGACATCGTGGGACGTCCAACCGGCCGGCTTCCAGATCGCCAATACTCCTTCGACGGACGACGATGACTTATCGTTCATTCCGTCTCCAACGCGGTCCGGACGTAGCCGACGACCTGTTCCATCGCTTCGGAGAGCGGGACCGTGAGGCGGCATCCGGCCGCACGAATATGCCCGCCGCCGCCGAAATGCTGAGCGACCGCCGCGACATCGACACGTCCTGTCGACCGAAGGCTGACTTTCACTGAGTTCGTGCCGTTTTCCTTGAACAAGATGCCGACTTCCACCCCTTCGATGTTGCGAGGGTAGTTGACCAAGCCTTCCAAATCTTCATTGGACGCGCCGGTTTCGGCCATATCTTCGGAAGTCACCCACAACCAGCCAATCTGCTGGTCTTCACTAAAGACAAGACGTGATAACCCGCGTTGAATCATCCACAGCTGCCCCATCGACATCCGTTCGAGCAGCTGCTCCGCCAGAACCGGGCCTTCAGCGCCTGCCCGAAGCAGATGAGACGCCGTTTCCATCACATGCGGGCTCGTATTGGAATAACGGAAACCGCCCGTGTCCGTGAGCAAACCGGTGTAAAAAACGGTGGCAGCATCGTAATCCAATGGTAGTTTCATATGCTCCGCCAAGTCGTACAAGATTTCTGCCGTCGCCGCCGCATTGAATTTGAGCAAATTTACGGTACCATATCCGTCGTTCGTCGCATGATGATCCACGTTCAGCAGCTCATATTCGGCATCGAACCAGTCCTTCGTCGCACCGACACGTGCGAAATCCGCGCAATCGACGGCGACGACATGGCGAAACTTGCGATCCGGCGCGCCCTCTCCGCACACGACCATATCCCTGCTTTTCCACAGGAACTGCAGACGCGAAGGCACCGGGCCTTCGTTCATCATCGTGTATGTTTTACCGAGCTTCGCGAGAATCCAGCCGACCGCGATCGTGGAGCTGATCGCATCTCCATCCGGCTGAACATGGGATACGATCAAAAAATCATCATGTTTCCGCAGGTAAGCTGCGGCCTGCTCCAATTGCGCTGCCCACATCCCGTTTCCTCCCCGCTCTTGAAATGATCCCTATACGGGAAAGAAACCGGGGCGCGTCAAGTTTCACGCGGTTCCCGGTTGATTTGTTGCAGCAATGCTTCAATATGACTGCCATATTCGATTGAGCTGTCGAACTTGAATTCGATTTCCGGCGTATGGCGGAGACGGACGCGGCGACCGAGCTCGGACCTCATGAATCCTTTGGCCCGGGCGATCGCATGCAGCGTCGCTTCCTTCTGCTCCTCGCTTCCCAGAATGCTAATGTACACTCTAGCCTGCGACAAATCGCCCGTCACGTCCACTCCGGTTACGGTGACGAATCCGATTCTCGGATCCTTCAGCTCGGTTTGGATGATGCCGCTGATTTCTTTCTTGATCTGTTCCCCGACCCGTCCCGTACGGAATTTGGGCATGGCGTTTCACCTCGTTTGGTCCACTCTCGCGATTAACGTTCGACCGACTCCATGACGAACGCTTCGATGATGTCTCCCTGCTGAAGATCGTTGTACTTCTCCAGCGTGATTCCGCATTCGTAGCCTTCCGCCACCTCTCGGGCGTCGTCCTTGAACCGCTTGAGCGTGTCAATTTTGCCTTGATGTACGACGGAGCCGCCACGGATGAGGCGGACTTCGGCGTTGCGGGAAACTTTGCCGTCTGTGACCATACAACCGGCAATCGTGCCGACCTTGCTCACCTTGAACGTTTCGCGAACTTCCGCATGACCGATCACTTGCTCCTTGTAGATCGGATCCAGCATGCCCTTCATAGCTTGCTCGATTTCCTCGATTACCTTGTAAATGATCCGGTGCAGACGAACGTCCACTTTTTCCTGCTCGGCTGCTTGTGCTGCGCGAGGCTCCGCGATGACGTTAAAGCCAACCACGATTGCCGCCGACGCGGATGCCAGCAGAATGTCGGATTCTGTAATGGCGCCGACGCCGCTGTGAATCGTCTTCACGCGAACGCCTTCGACTTCGATTTTTTCCAGCGATCCTTTGAGGGCTTCCAAGGAACCTTGTACGTCCGCTTTGAGAATAACGTTGAGATCCTTGATTTCGCCTTCCTTGATTTTACTGAACAGGTCTTCAAGCGTGACCTTCGAGTTCGACTTCATCGTCTCCTGACGGGTCTTGATGGCCCGCTTGTCGGCGATTTCACGCGCTTTGCGCTCATCCTCGAATACCATGAACGGATCGCCGGCTTGCGGCACTTCCGTAAGACCGGTGATTTCAACCGGTGTGGAAGGTCCCGCCTCCTTGATCCGGCGGCCGCGATCATTCGTCATCGCACGGATGCGTCCGAAGCAATCGCCCGCCACGAAGGCGTCTCCGACTTTCAGAGTACCGTTCTGCACGAGGATACGGGCAACAGGGCCTTTCCCTTTATCCAGTTCGGCTTCCATGACCGTACCGCGGGCGCGTTTGTCAACGACTGCTTTATAGTCGTTTATTTCGGCCACGAGCAAGATCATCTCCAGCAATTCGTCAAGGTTCTGACGCTGCTTCGCGGAAACGTTGGCGAAAATCGTATCGCCGCCCCACTCTTCTTGCACCAACCCATATTCGGTCAGTTCCTGCTTAATTTTGTCCGGATTCGCGTCCGGCTTATCCATTTTGTTGATGGCCACGATGATCGGCACATTGGCCGCTTTCGCGTGATTGATCGCTTCGACCGTTTGCGGCATGACGCCGTCGTCCGCCGCGACGACCAGAATCGTAATATCGGTCACCTGGGCTCCGCGCGCACGCATGACGGTAAACGCTTCATGGCCCGGAGTATCCAGGAACGTAATTTTTTTGCCGCTCACATCGACCTGGTAAGCGCCGATGTGCTGGGTAATGCCGCCCGCTTCGCCCGCGGCGACTTTGGTCTCGCGGATGGCGTCGAGCAGCGTTGTTTTACCGTGGTCGACGTGACCCATGATGGTGACGACCGGCGGCCGGGTAACCAACGCATCCAGATCGTCATTCTCTTCAATCGTTTCGAATTGGGTGTCTTCGACCGCGATTTTCACTTCGGTTTCGACGCCATATTCGCCTGCTACGAGCAGCACGGTATCCAGATCAAGCTCTTGGTTGATGGTCACCATGATGCCCATAATGAGCAGTTTTTTGATGACTTCCGAAGCGTCTTTATGCAAAAGCTTCGCGAGTTCGCCGACGGTCATTTCACCGCGGACGATCACTTTCTTCGGCGTGTTGTCGATTTTCTCGCGCGGCGGCTGGTTGCTCCGGCCTCTGGCGTTTTTGCCGCCTTTGCCTTTGCCCCTGAAGCCGCGTCCATCGTCAAAACGTTTGCCGAAGTCGCTTTCTTTACGCTTTCCGTCCCGGTTAAATCCGCCGCCATCACGGGTTTTGTTAGCGTCGGTGCGAGCGCCCGGACGATTGTTATCGCCACCAGGACGTCCGGTACGAGCCGGAGCCGCAGATGCGCTGCCGGTGGCCGGTCCGCGGCCTGCGCCGCCGCCTTGACCTTGCGGACGTGAACCGCCATATCCGCCGCCTTGACCTTGTGGACGGTTACCGCCGCCTGCGCCGCTTCCTTGGCCGCCCTGACCTTGCGGACGATTCCCACCGTATCCGCCGCCTTGCCCTTGTGGACGGCTTCCAGCGTATCCGCCGCCCTGGCCGCCTTGCGGACGTGCACCGCCGCCCTGACCCTGACCTTGCGGACGCGCAGCGCCGCCCTGACCACCTTGCGGACGTGCACTGCCGCCCTGACCTTGCGGACGTGCACCGCCGCCCTGACCGCTTTGACCTTGCGGGCGAGCGCCATCACGATTGTATCCGCCGCCCTGGCCTCCTTGACCTTGTGGACGAGCGCCATCACGATTATAGCCGCCTTGGCTGCCTTGACCTTGCGGGCGAGCGCCGTCACGATTGTATCCGCCGCCCTGGCCGCCTTGACCTTGCGGACGAGCGGCGTCACGGTTATAGCCTCCGCCTTGGCCGCTTTGTCCTTGCGGAGCCGGACGCGAAGCGCCCGCGGTTGGAGCGGCTGCCGCTGGCTGCGGACGAGCGGCTTGCTCCTCCGGCTTGCGCTGCGTATTCAATTGCGGCTGCTGCCCTTGCCCGGACGTCACGGAAGAAGCCGGTGCCGCCGCCGGCTTGCGATCCTGCGCCGGTTTCGCGGCGGATTGCGCCATTTTGGCCGCTGCGTTCGACTTTACATCATGAAAAAACTTCTCGACCGCGCCGACCATACCCTGCTCCATCACGCTCATATGATTGTTGACAGGCATATTTTGTCTTTTCAAAATCGTAATGATTTCTTTACTGCTCATATTGAGCGACTTGGCATATTCGTAAACCCTAATCTTTTCCTTGTTTTCGCTCGTATCTTGTTTACTCAATATTCTCCACCTCCGAATGTTGACCCCAACCGCCGGCGATCATGTTGGCGAATCCCTGATCCGTCACTGCGAACATGACGCGCTCGGGCTTGCCGACGGCCCATCCCAGCTCGAATCGGGTAAACCCGACCAGCAGCGGTACGCCGTAGCTGCCGCACTTGTCCGCCAGCTTCTTCCCTGTATTGTCCGACGCGTCCGCGGCGAGCAGCACCAGCTTCGCTTCTCCGCCCCGGATCGCTTTGAGCACGGTTTCTTCCCCTGTGACCAGCTTGCCGGCCCTCATGGCGAGACCGAGTCTGGACAAGACTTTATTCGCCGTCTCCGTCATCCCCTTGAAGCTGTTTTTTGACTTGAAACTCGTCTTCCACTTTTATGAAATCCAGCTCCAACCGGTCATAAATGTCGGGTGAAACCGGCGCCTTCAATGCCCGTTCGAACGCCTTCGATTTCTTGGCCAGCTTAAAGCAGCTTACCTTGCCGCACAGATAGGCGCCGCGGCCCGGTTTTTTGCCGGTGAGGTCGATGAGGATGTCCCCTTCCGGCGATCGGACGACGCGGATCAATTCCTTCTTAGGCATCATTTCCTGGCAGGCCACACATTTGCGCTGCGGTATTTTGCGCGGTTTCAAGGTTGTATCCCCTCTCCCTTCCTCGCGGCAATCCCGAAGTCTGTAAGGCGATTAGTCGATGGTCACGCTATCCTGATGCATCGTTCCGCCGGGCGACTTCGACCGGCCATACTCTTGCTCCGCCTGCGTTTCGCTCTTGATATCGATCTTCCAGCCGGTCAGCTTGGCTGCAAGACGCGCGTTCTGGCCTTTGATGCCGATTGCAAGCGAAAGCTGATAATCCGGCACGATCACACGGGTCATTTTCTCCGCTTCGAACACGATGACCTCGAGTACCTTCGACGGGCTGAGCGCGTTGGCTACGTATTCCTCCACCGAGTCGGACCAGCGTACGATGTCGATTTTTTCACCTTTCAGTTCCGTCACGATCGTCTGAACCCGCACGCCTTTTTGTCCGACGCAGGAACCGACCGGATCCACTTCCTCATTACGGGAATAAACCGCGATTTTGGATCGGAAACCGGCTTCGCGCGCGACCGAACGAATTTCGACGGTTCCGTCGAAAATCTCCGGCACCTCCAGCTCGAACAACCGTTTCAAGAGACCCGGATGCGTGCGCGACAAAATGATTTGTGGACCTTTGCTCGTATTTTCCACTTTCGTGATGTACGATTTGACCCGTTCTCCCTGCTTAAACTTATCGGTAGGCATAAGTTCGGTAAGAGGCAGAGCCGCCTCCACTTTGCCAAGGTCCACATACAAGTTGCGCTGGTCCATCCTTTGTACGATACCGGTAACGATATCCTGTTCCTTGTCCACGAAGGCATGGTAAATGAGGCCGCGCTCCGCTTCCCGGATCCGTTGGGTCACGACTTGTTTCGCCGTCTGGGCGGCGATCCGGCCGAAATCACGAGGGGTCACCTCGATCTCCGCAATGTCTTCCAATTGAAAATGGGGATTCATGCTGCGGGCCGCTTCAACGGAGATTTCCAGACGCGGGTCCAGCACTTCCTCCACGATTGTCTTGCGGGCGTAAACCTTGATTTGACCGGTCGTGCGGTTGATGTCGACACGTACGTTCTGTGCAGTATTGAAATTTCGTTTGTAGCTGGAGATGAGTGCCGCTTCAATAGCTTCGACCAGGACGTCTTTGCTGATGCCCTTGTCCCGCTCGATTTCGGACAGCGCTTCGATAAACTCCATGCTCATGTCGGGATGACCCCCTTTCGGTGAATTAAAATACGATGGCCAGACGCGCCGAGGCCACTTTATCGTAAGGGATGGCATGCTTACGGCGTCCGATGACCACCGTCATCGTCGCACCGTCAAAGCCCTCCAGCCTTCCTTCGAATTCCTTGGCGCCGTCAACCGGTTCGTTCGTCGTGACGAACACCTGCTTACCGACGGCTTTAGCCACATCTTCCGCTTTCTTAAGCGGACGTTCGGCTCCGGGCGAGCTGACCTCGAGGAAATATGCTTCTTCGATCGGATCCAATTCATCCAGTTTGCCGCTTACAAACTCGGAAATGCGGCCGCAATCGTCGATTTCGACGCCGCCTTCCTTATCCACATAAACGCGCAAAAACCAGTTGCCGGTCTCTCTGACATACTCCACATCTACCAGCTGAAATCCATTAGCCTCCAGATAAGGGGTCGCGAATTTTTCCACAATGGATTTGATTTGCGCTGCGCTCAATTGCACAACCTCCCGTGCTTCAAATGGATCGCCGCAGCCTTCTTAACCGTAAGAAGTCCATTGCAAAACGGAAAGAGTGGGTTTCCCCACTCTTCTGCAGACAGTGATATCCACATGATTACCAAAAGTAGTTTAACATATTCCGGTGGTGCTGGCAATAGAGTCACTGGCCTGGAAACGGCGTCAGAACAGCATCAGTTGGTTGCTCTCCGGCATTCCCCGGAAGGCGCCCATGCCCGTCAGCACCTCGACGATCGTCTTGCTCGCTTTGGAACGCTGCTGGAAGTCTTCAATCGAGAGATATTCTCCCTCTTCCCGGGCAGCCGCAATATGGCGAGCAGCATTATCCCCGATTCCGGCGATTGCCGAGAAAGGCGGGATGAGCGAATCTTCCTCGATGATAAACCGGTTCGCATCGGAACGGTAGAGGTCGATCGGTCTGATTTTGAATCCCCTTGCCGTCATTTCCAATCCCATTTCCAGAATCGAAATCATGCTTTTCTCCTTGGTCGTCGCCTGGAATCCTTTTTGCTCGATTTCGATCAGCATCTTCAGGATGGCGTCATAGCCTTTGCAGAACAACTCGACATCGAAATCGGCCGCCCGTACGGAGAAGTAAGTCGCGTAATATTGAATCGGATAATAGAGCTTGAAAAAGGCGGTGCGTACTGCGGAAATGACATATGCCGCCGCGTGAGCTTTCGGGAACATATACTCGATTCGCAGACACGAGTCGATGTACCACTGCGGCACGCTGCATTTTTTCATCTCATCGATCCACTCCGGCGTGAGCCCTTTACCTTTCCGCACGCTTTCGGTGATTTTGAATGCCAAAGAAGCGTCCATTCCTGCTTTATAAATAAGAAACAACATGATGTCGTCCCGGCACCCGATTACCGTCTTGATCGAGCAGATACCGTTCTTGATCAGCTCTTGCGCGTTGCCCAGCCATACCCCGGTACCGTGAGACAGTCCTGAAATTTGCAGCAGATCGGCGAACGAATTCGGCTTTGTCTCCTCCAGCATCTGCCGTACGAAGCGCGTACCCATCTCTGGCACACCGTAGGTGGCCACGGGCGTACGGATCTGCTGGGAACTGACCCCTAGAGCGTCTACCGAATGGAAAATGCTCATCACTTTCGGATCGTTCATCGGAATCGTAATCGGATCAACGCCGGTCAAATCCTGCAGCATTCGCATCATTGTCGGATCATCGTGCCCGAGAATATCGAGCTTGAGCAGGTTGGCATCAAAGGCGTGATAATCAAAATGGGTCGTTTTCCACTCCGAGCCCGTATCGTCTGCCGGGTATTGAACCGGTGTGATGTCTTCGACATCCAGATAGTCGGGAACGACGACAATTCCTCCCGGGTGCTGGCCTGACGAGCGCTTAACACCCGTGCATCCCGCCGCAATCCGGCTTAGTTCCGCTCCCCGCCACGTTTTGTTATGGTCTTCCTGATACTTCTTCGCGAAGCCGAATGCCGTTTTCTCTGCGACCGTTCCGATCGTCCCCGCCCGGAATACATTTTTCTCCCCGAGCAGTTCCTTCGTATAATTGTGGGCGATCGACTGATACTCGCCCGAGAAGTTCAAATCGATATCGGGAACTTTGTCGCCTTTGAATCCAAGGAACGTTTCGAACGGAATATCCTGGCCGTCTCCACGCATCATCGTTCCGCATTTCGGACAAGGTTTATCCTTGAGATCGAAGCCACTCGGAACGCTGCCGTCCAAGATCCATTCACTGTATTTGCAGTCCGGACCCTTGCATAAGTAATGGGCAGGCAGCGGATTGACCTCGGAGATGCCGAGAAAAGTAGCGACCACCGAAGACCCGACGGATCCTCGTGAACCTACCAGATAGCCGTCCTGATTCGACTTTTTCACGAGCCGCTCGGAAATGAGATAGTTGGTGGAGAAACCATATTTGATAATCGGCACAAGTTCCTTCTCCAACCGCTGTACGACGACGTCCGGCAGAGGTTCTCCATACATGACATTGGCCGTGTCGTAGCAGGTGTTCCGTATTTCCTCGTCGGCCCCTTCGAGAATGGGCGTATACAGTTGGTCGGGGAATAACACAATTTCCTCAAACCGATCGGCCAGATCGGAGGGGTTGCGGACGACCACTTCTTTGGCTTTGTCCGCACCCAGGAACGTGAACGCTTCGAGCATCTCGCCCGTCGTGCGAAAATGGGCGTCGGGCTTACGCTGGTCTTTGAGCGGACTGAACCCGGTGATCCCATGGATGGTGATATCGCGGAACAGCTTCTCCCGTTCCGTCAAATAATGGACATTGCCGGTCGCAATGACCGGTTTGCCCAGCTTCTCGCCGATCCGGCAAACGCGCCGGAGCGCTTCCTCCAGCGCGGCGCGGCTGGAAACCAAACCTTTATCGAGCAGATGCATATAGAAATCGAGCGGCTGGATTTCGAGCACGTCGTAGAACTGAGCAATGTCTTCCGCCTCGTCCTGCGACTTGTTAAGCACCGTTTCGAAAAATTCGCTTTTTTCGCAGCCCGACACGATCAAAAGCCCCTCGTGAAGTTCGATCAGCTTGCTCTTGGGAATAGAGGCAACCCGGTGAAAGTACTCCGTGTGCGACATGGAAACGAGCTTGAACAGGTTCTTCTTCCCTGCCGCATTCAACGCATAGATCCCACAATGAAAAGGACGGGTCGTCTTCCAGCTGTTTTCGTTCATCTGGTTGAGCCGGTGCAGCTCCGTCACGCCTCGGGTCTGCGCATCCTTGATCAAACCGTACAACACGCCGCCAAGCGCCAAGGTATCGTCGATCGCCCGGTGGTGATTGTCCAGCGATACTTTATAGCGATCCGCCAGCGTGTTCAGCCGATGGTTTTTCATCGTCGGATACAAGAAACGAGCCAGCTCCAATGTATCCAATACCGGATTGGTCACCGGCTGGTGCCCGTTTTGCTTGCACGCTTCCTGAATGAATCCGATATCGAACCGGGCGTTATGAGCGACCAATACCGCATCTTCGATGAAATCGAGGAACTCCTTCAGCTTCGGTGCCAGCTCCGGTGCGTCCTTGACCATCTCGTCGGTAATGTTGGTCAACTGCTGGATGTTGTAGGGAATCGGTTCGTGCGGATTCACAAACGTCGCAAATCGGCCGATCTCCTGTCCATCTTTCATCTTGACCGCCGCGATTTCGATCATTTTGTTGTTGGTCACGGACAAACCCGTCGTCTCGATATCGAACACGACGTAAGTGGCATCCGGCAGCGTTTCTTCCCGCGGATTCAGCACCATCGGGATCGCGTCATTGACCACGTTCGCTTCGATTCCGTAGATGACCTTAATCCCATGTTTCTTGCCTGCTTTGGCCGCGTCCGGGTAACATTGCACGTTGCTGTGGTCGGTGACCGCAATCGCCTTGTGCCCCCATTTGGCCGCGGTTTTAATATAATCGTCCACCGGCGTAATGGCGTCCATCGCGCTCATCGTCGTATGTAAATGGAACTCGACACGTTTCTCTTCGGCGTCGTCTTTCTTCTCCGGAGGCGGGGCGAGTTCCTTCACGTCACTCGGCATCATGACGAGCTCAGGCGGATTCAAATACCGGTCGTACTCGACCCGGCCCCGCAACTTTAACCACTTGCCATTGGCAAGCAAACCGAACGTCTTGTTGTCTTCTTTGTTTTTGGCGAACATCTTCACCGTCAGGGAATCGGTGTAGTCGGTCACATGAAATTGATACAACGTGCTTCCATTCCGTAATTCCTTGACGTCCAATGCAAAAACGGTTCCCTGCACCGTGACCTTCTTCTCCTCCTCCAGCACTTGCTGGATCGGAACGGGTTGATCCTTGATCCCATAGCCATGCTGAAGTGTGGCAGGGGTATCTCCGGCCGGCTCCTCATCACGCGTGCTCTCCATAAGCTGCTGGATCGCATCGCGAGATTCCTGCTCAATCTTCTGCGCGAAAACTTCGTACGCTTCCTGCCGGGATTCGCCCGCGATCATTTGGACACGGCATGCACGGCCGAACCTTTCCTCAAAAAAACGTGCCGCATGGACATCCACCGTTTTGCGGCGGGCCAGTCCAAGTCCGGTTTCATCCAGCAGAATCAGCGTCAGTATTTCGTTCCGAACCTCAAACCGGGATTTGGCCAGCCACCCGTTCACCGATGCGAATTCTTGCTGCATCCATTCCAAGAAAACCGGCCAATATTCCTGCAAGAGCTCCGCGGTCGGCACCGTATCTTCGTATGCGAGATGTACCGAAATATCCGCCAGATGCCCAAGTTTGCCTTTGATCCGTTCTATCAATCCAACATATATCGAAGCCGGAATCGGCTTGCTTTTGACGAAATAAAACTTCCATTCGTTGCGTGACTTGCTGATTTCGACTTTGTTTATGTACCCGTCCGCAAAATGTTCCGCGACCCATTCGGCCGGGAGCTCCGCCTGCTGCAGCAGCAATTCGAACCGTTTGCGTCCATCCGCCGCGTGATGCATCATCGTATCCTCCCCAAAACCCCGTCAAAAACAAAAGCTTCCGCGAAGGACGGCTCCCGCCCGTTCCCCGGAGCGGGTCAGCCTTCTTCCATTCGGAAGCTGATCGTTTGTCTCTTATTTTATCGTATGAAAGGTGGAGCTAGCAATAGGAAGGTTGACCGATGTTGTCGATCAATAAGCTCTTGCGAACGCTACGGTATGCACGGCTACGTCTCCGCAAACGAGGCACTTATGTTTCGTGTCAGCTGGCTCGAACGGAATGTTCCGGCTTGTCGCACCGGATTCTTCCTTCACCTGCTTCTCGCACGCTTCGGAGCCGCACCAGCCGGCAAGCGCGAATCCGCGGGCTTCTTCCAGTTTGGCTTTCAACTCGTCGAGCGTGTCCACCGAGAAGAAATGCTCTTCACGGAATTTCAGCGCGCGGTCGTACATCTGGCGATGGACTTCGTCCAACATCGCTTGAACTTCCGCCACGAGATTGGACAGCGGAATCTGCTTCTTCTCTCCGCTTACGCGGGAGACCAGCACGCAGACGCCGTTCTCAAGATCGCGCGGTCCGAGTTCCAGCCGGATCGGAATGCCCCGCATTTCGTATTCGTTAAACTTCCAGCCCGGTGATACATCGGCCCGATCGTCGACACGAACGCGAACACCCGCTTGTTTGAGCTGTGCGTACAACTCGTCCGTCTTGGCAATGACTTGTTCACGTGTTTTGGGAGGACCGATTGGAATCATCATCACCTGAGTCGGCGCCACTTTAGGCGGCAGCATAAGCCCCCGGTCGTCTCCGTGCACCATGATCAACGCTCCGATGAGACGGGTGCTGACTCCCCAGGAAGTCGTATGGCAAAATTCCTGCGTGTTTTGGCGGCTCAAATATTTGATGTCGAATGCGACTGCGAACTTGGTGCCCAGGTAGTGAGACGTTCCCGCCTGCACCGCGCGGCCGTCGCGCATCATCGCTTCGATGGAATAGGTATCGACTGCGCCCGCGAATCTCTCGGATGGCGTTTTCTGGCCTTTGATGACCGGAATCGCCAACACGTTCTGTACGAAATCGGTATAGACATCGAGCATGGTCATCGTTTCTTTGCGAGCGTCCACTTCATCCTCATGAGCAGTGTGCCCTTCCTGCCACAAGAACTCGCTGGTCCGCAAAAACGGCAAGGTGCGTTTCTCCCAACGGACGACGTTCGCCCATTGGTTGATGAGCATCGGCAGATCGCGATAAGACTTGATCCATTTGGAATACATATGGCCAAACATCGTCTCCGATGTCGGCCGGACGGCCAGACGTTCCTCCAACTTCTCTCCGCCCGCTTCGGTCACCCAAGGCAGCTCGGGATTAAAGCCTTCCACGTGCTCCTTTTCCTTTTGGAAAAAACTCTCCGGGATAAATAGCGGAAAATAAGCGTTGCGGTGGCCGGTGTCTTTAAAGCGTTGATCCAGCTCGCGCTGCATGTTCTCCCATAGCTCATAGCCGTCCGGACGAAACACGATGCAGCCCCGGACCGGTGAGTAGTCCATGAGCTCGGCCTTTTTGATGACATCGATATACCAGCGGGAAAAATCCTCGCCCTGCGGCGTAATTTCGGTTACGAATCCTTTATCTTTGGAATCCTTCGACATGCCAGTTCTCCATCCCCCGACAGCGCTTATTTTCTGACTAAACCTAAAATATCGTTATACGTAACGACGACCATCAGCAGCATGAGCATGGCGAATCCGATAAAATGCACCATACTTTCCCGGTTTGGATCGATCGGCCGCCCGCGGACGGCTTCCAGGCCAAGAAACATCAGCCGGCTTCCGTCCAGTGCCGGTATCGGCAACAGGTTAAAAATACCGAGGTAGAGACTGAGCACCGCAGCCCAAGAAATGAGTTGGGGCAAGCCTTGTTTGGCGATCTGAACCGTTACTTGCGTGGTTTTGATCGGCCCGCCGAGATCGTCGAGCTTGAACTCGCCGAAAATGAGCTTCCGGAACCCTTCGAAAATGCGTCCGGTCATGTCGGCCATCGTGATGCCGGCGAACCGCAGCGTCTCGACCGCTCCCGGCGGCCGCATCTCCGGCCCTGGGTATATCCCGACTTTGCCGTTGGATCCCGGGGTGACGGTAATGGGAACGTCCGTCCCCTTCCGGTGGACTACCCATTTCATCGGTTTGCCGGCGGAACCTCCGATCAGTTTGATGAAAGTATCGAGGTTGCCGTCGATCGGTTGATCGTTAACGGTTCTCACCCAGTCTCCTTTGACCAAACCGGCTTGAGCGGCCGGACTTGCCGCTTGCACGCCTGAGATGATGACCTTGTTGGAGTTTTCAATTGGAACCCCGTTTAACAGCAAATATAGAGCGAACAGAACAAATGCCAGTATAAAGTTCATGACCGGTCCGGCAAAAATCGCGAGCGCCCGTTTACGGACGGGTTTGCTCGCGAATTGGCGGTCGATCGGGGCAATTTGCGTTTCGCGCCCCCGGCTCACGAGCTGGGCTTGAGGATGAACCTCCAGCCGCTGAATGTCGCCATCCACGTCCAGAAGCATGTGAAGATCTTTCTCGAGATCGATGGCCTTGATCTCACCGCGAAGGACATTCGACCTTTCGTCCAAGCGGTCAAGGTATAACCGGGTGACCCGATCGTCCTTGATCCGTACCGCAATCGCCTGGCCTGGCTGAACTTCCAACGTCTCGGGGTCTTCACCGGCCATCCGGACGAATCCGCCGACCGGCAATAGACGAAGCGTATAGCGGGTTTCACCCTGCTTCACCGAGAACAGCTTCGGGCCGAATCCGATCGCGAATTCCCGAACCAGGATGCCCGCCCGCCGGGCGAAATAAAAATGACCCCATTCGTGCAGGGAAACAAGCAAAAAGAACATCAAAACGGTCGATATCACGACCTGTATCATCTGCATGAAACTCAACTCCCGTCGCCGCGAACGGCTGTCCTTAGATTAACATTATTCTCCGGGCCGATACAAGAGAATACGCACGGAAGGACAGTGGGTCTCAAGGCCTTAGCAATTCGGCTTGCTGCCGGGCCCAGAGGTCGGTTTCGAGGATCGTGCCCAAATCAGGCGAGCTATGCGGCGTATGCCGATTCAGCACTTCCTCGATGATCTCCTCAATCGAGAGGAACGAAATCTCCCTGCGCAGAAAACGAGCAACCGCGGCTTCGTTGGCCGCATTGAACACCGTAGGCGCTGTTCCGCCAACGCGTCCGGCCTCGTAAGCCAGATGTAAGCACGGATAACGGCCGAAATCCATCGGCCGAAAATTCAACGTACCTTTCGCCAACAGATCTAGTGGCAAAGCCGCAGATGGCCGGCGTTCCGGATAGGTAAGCGCGTATTGGATCGGAACCCGCATGTCCGGATTGCCGAGCTGCGCGATGACACTCGTATCGCGGAATTCCACCATCGAATGGACGATGCTCTCAGGATGGATCATCACATCGATTCGATCGTACGGTACGTCAAACAGCCAGTGCGCCTCCATCACTTCCAACCCTTTGTTCGCCATTGTAGCACTATCGATGGTCACTTTGGCGCCCATGCTCCAGTTCGGATGTTTCAACGCATCTTCGACCGTCACGTCTTTCAATTCGTCCCGCGTCTTGTCGCGAAAACTTCCCCCGGAGGCGGTAAGAATCAAGCGCTTCACCGCGGAACGCGGCTCCCCGTTCAAACATTGGAACAAAGCGGAGTGCTCGCTGTCTATCGGGACAATGGCGGCACCCTTGGCAGCCGCCCGAGCCATCACGAGATGTCCGGCGGTCACAAGCGTCTCCTTGTTGGCAAGTCCGATCGTTGCGCCCGCATCAATCGCCGCAAGTGCGGAAGACAGACCAAGACTGCCGACCAGCGCGCAGACCACGTAATCCGCTCCGGCATGGGCTGCGACTTCAACTAACCCTTCTTCTCCGAAGCATACCCGCGTGCCTGACGGCAAACGATCGCGAATCTGGTCAGCCAGCTCCCTGGTCGCAACGGATACAAGTTTCGGCCGGAAAACGGCCGTCTGTTTAAGCAGTAAATCGACGTTCGTCCCTGCAGCCAGTCCGACCACATCGTAGCTTTCCGGCTCCCGCGAGATGACATCCAGCGTCTGGGTGCCGATGGAACCCGTGCTGCCGAGAACGGCGACTTTTTTCATGGTGGAACCCCCGCGTTATGTATTCATGAACCCAATAGCGACAACAAATGGACCAAGGGAAAGACAATGAGCCAGCTGTCGGTCCGGTCCAGAATTCCTCCGTGTCCCGGCAACAAATGGCCGGAATCTTTGACTCCTCGAAATCTTTTATAAGCAGACTGAATCAAATCTCCCAGTTGCCCCGCAACCGCAGCGACGGCACCTATGGCAGCGGCCTGTCCGTAACCGAGCCACCCGGGCTTGTACCAAGCAAAAATAAGTCCTGCAATGACGGCAATGACCAAGCCGCCGATTGATCCTTCGACCGTCTTATTCGGGCTGATCGCCGGCCACAGCTTCGTTCTCCCGATCGTTTTTCCAACAAAATAAGCGCCGGCATCCGACGCCCATATGCAGACGAAAGTCAGAACCGACCAGAACAGGCCGTGATTCAACTCTCTTGTTGCCAACATGAAATGAAACCCGGCCCCTACATACACCGCTCCCAAGTACAAGAGACTGGCATACTCGAGCTGAATGCGGTTTTTGCTGAATACTGTGGCGGCAAGCAGTACAAACATTAAAATCCAGGATACCCTTTCAAATGCAGGTAAATAGAAATTCCACCCGTCCGGCAAATGCGTTAGGGTCAGCAGAATAACGGCTGCAAAAGCGGCTAACACGTCCCACCTGGACCAAGCCTGACCGTTCATCTTGACGAATTCCGCATATCCGATCACGGCCATGATCAGTAGCAGTACGGAATAGAACCAACCTCCGAGCCAGAGCAGACCGAGGAACGCGGCTCCCGCCACGACGCCGGTCACAATCCGTTGAACCATACGTTCACAGCCCCCCGTATCGTCTCGCCCGCCGCTGGTATTCGCGTATGGCGTCGAAAAAATGTTTATCCGTAAACTCCGGCCAATACACGTCCGTGAAACACAACTCACTGTACGCGAGCTGCCAAAGCATGAAATTGCTCAAACGAAGCTCCCCGCTGGTGCGGATGAGCAGATCGGGATCCGGCATACCGGCCGTTAGCAGCCGGCCCGCGATGTGTTCCTCCTCGATCGCGTCAGGATCCAGGCGTCCCTGAGATACTTCCTTCGCAAGTTGCCGGACCGCGTCGACCATTTCCGAACGGCTGCCGTAATTCAGCGCCAAATTGAGAATAAGGCCGGTATTATCTTCCGTCCGGTGCACCGCTTCTTCTACGGCGGCTAACGTATGAGCCGGGAGCCCTTCACGCGAACCCATCATGCGAACCTGAACATTATTCTCAATCAGTTCGCCCAATTCAATGGCCAAAAACTCCTGCGGCAGCTTCATCAGAAAGTCCACTTCATCTTTGGGACGTTTCCAATTTTCCGTCGAGAACGCATACAGCGTAAGAATCTTCACACCGATCCGGTCGGCCGCTTTGGCAATGCGTTTCACCGCTTTCATCCCGCTGTGATGGCCCGCAAAGCGGGGAAGCCCGCGGGATTTGGCCCAACGCCCATTGCCGTCCATAATGACGGCCACATGCTCTGGAATGTTGTCCCCGGTCGGTTCGCCGTCCATGTGGGAATCCGGCGCCGGTTTGTCCCTGTTCGACGGCCCCCGAATACCGAATCGAAGCTTGCGGAGCCAACCGCCGGTAGAACGGCTGCTCATGGTGTTTCCCCCTTAGTCCATCCATGAAAAAGAGAATAAACCCCACCTGACGGAGGGGTGGAAACGAGTGAATTACACTTCCATGATTTCTTTTTCTTTAGCCGCTAAAATCTTATCGACTTCCGCGACGAAGCGGTCGGTAAGCTTCTGAACGTCTTCTTGATGACGCCGCGATTCATCTTCGGAAATTTGGTCCTTTTCTTTTTTCTTGATGTCTTCATTGGCGTCCCGACGAATATTGCGGATGGCCACCTTCGCTTCCTCGCCGAATCTCTTCGTGTCTTTGGCAAGGTCCTTGCGGCGTTCCTCCGTCAGCATCGGAATCGTGATCCGGATGATCGTTCCGTCATTGGACGGGGTGAGCCCGAGATCAGATTTCAAGATTGCCTTTTCGATAGCCGAGAGAGCCGTTTTGTCCCAGGGCTGGATAATCAGCGTGCGGGAATCCGGTGTGTTGATCGAGCCGAGCTGGTTCACGGGTGTAGGCGTACCATAGTAGTCCGCCTGCACCCGGTCCAACAGGGCCGGGGAAGCGCGTCCGGCACGCAGCGTCGACAAATCCCGTTTCAAAGCGGCCAGCGCTTTCTCCATCCGGTCTTCCGCGTCTTTCTTGATCGATTGCGGCACTAGTCTACACTCCCTTTTACGATCGTGCCGATTTTTTCGCCCATCACGGCACGTTTAATGTTGCCTTTCTCCGTAATCGCAAACACGAGAAGCGGAATATTGTTATCCATGCAGAGCGAGGAGGCGGTAGAATCCATAACGCCCAAGTTTTTGTTCAGTACTTCCATATACGTGAGCTGCTCATACTTTTCAGCGTTGGCATCCTTAAATGGATCAGCGCTATAAACACCATCCACCTTGTTCTTGGCCATCAGAATCACTTCCGCCTCGATTTCAGCGGCACGCAGAGCGGCGGTCGTGTCCGTCGAAAAGAACGGGTTGCCCGTACCGGCGGCAAAAATGACGACGCGGCCTTTCTCCAAGTGACGAATCGCGCGCCGGCGGATGTAAGGCTCGGCGATCTGCTGCATGGCAATAGACGTTTGAACGCGGGTCGGAACATTAATTTGTTCCAATGCGTCCTGCAGCGCGAGCGAGTTCATGACCGTGGCCAACATACCCATGTAATCGGCAGTCGCCCGATCGATGCCTTTCTGGCTGCCGGCGATGCCCCGCCAAATGTTGCCTCCACCGCAGACGATGGCGACTTCCACACCCAACTCGATGACTTCCTTGACCTGCTCCGCAATCGACAGGATGGTTGCCGCATCGATCCCGTATCCGTTCGGGCCTGACAACGATTCGCCGCTGACCTTGAGCACTACGCGTCTATATACGGGACGTTCCAAATTCCGTTACCCCCATCGTCTCGTGGTTTAAAAAAGAGGGAACACAGCGTGTTCCCGGAAAGGCGATGCTTATTACAGCTTCGCCTGGGCCATGACCTCTTCGACGAAGTTGTCTACTTTTTTCTCCATGCCTTCTCCCAGCTCAAAACGGGCAAAACGGCGGATGGAAATTTTTTCACCGATGGCGGAGATTTTCTCGTTCAGCAGTGTGGTGATCGTTTTGTCTGGATCTTTCACGAAGGCTTGCTCCATCAGACAGTTCTCTTCGTAATATTTGTTGATCCGGCCTTCGACCATTTTGTCGACGATTTTCTCCGGTTTGCCTTCATTAAGCGCCTGGTTGCGGAGAATTTCCTTCTCTTTGTCGAGATCTGCTTGGGATACTTCTTCACGGCTCAGGAATTTCGGATTGGCTGCTGCGATTTGCATCGCAATATCTTTCACGAAAGAGCGGAACTGATCGGTTTTGCCAACGAAGTCGGTTTCGCAGTTGACTTCAACCAGTACGCCAATGCGGCCGCCGCCATGGATGTAGGATTCGACGATACCTTCGGTCGCGATGCGGTCGCCTTTCTTCGCGGCTGCCGCCAATCCTTTTTCACGAAGCAGTTCGGCTGCTCTGGTGAGGTCGCCGTTCGCTTCTTCGAGCGATTTTTTGCAATCAAGCATACCGGCTCCGGTTCTTTCGCGGAGTGTTTTTACGTCTGCTGCATGGATGGCCAACTGGATTACCTCCTAATATTTGCGCTCTTCAGCCCGGACGTCATATGTACGGGGAGCGATCAAATGTTTTTAAAAAAAGGGCGGTGAGAAGGTTCGCTTCTGACCACCCTTTGTTTGTCGCGTAATGGGAGCTGATTAAGCTGTCGTTTCTTCGCCTTGATGCGATTCGACGATGGCGTCCGCCATTTTGGCTGTGAGCAGCTTGACGGCGCGGATGGCGTCGTCGTTACCCGGGATGATGTAATCGATCTCGTCCGGATCGCAGTTCGTATCGACGATACCGACAATCGGGATGCCCAGCTTGCGGGCTTCGGCAACCGCGATGCGTTCTTTGCGCGGATCGATGATGAACAATGCGTCCGGCAGTTTGCGCATGTTTTTGATGCCGCCGAGGAATTTCTCCAGGCGCTCTTTCTCCTTGCGGAGCAAGATGACTTCTTTCTTCGGGAGGACAGCGAACGTGCCGTCTTCTTCCCAACGATTCAACTGATGCAGACGGTCGGTCCGCTTCTGGATCGTGGAGAAGTTGGTCAGCGTGCCGCCGAGCCAGCGTTGGTTAATATAGTACATGCCGGCGCGTTCCGCTTCTTCCTTCACGGAATCTTGCGCTTGTTTCTTCGTTCCTACGAACAGCATCGTGCCGCCGTTCTCTGCGAGTTGGCGCACAAAATTGTAAGCCTCATCGACTTTCTTGACCGTTTTTTGCAGGTCGATAATGTAAATGCCGTTCCGTTCGGTAAAGATGTACTTGTCCATTTTCGGGTTCCAACGACGGGTTTGGTGGCCGAAGTGTACCCCAGCTTCGAGAAGCTGTTTCATGGAAATAACTGCCATCTTTCCTGCACCTCCTGATAAAATGGTTGTATAGGTGAAGCTCCGCCGCCGCTCGCATCTTTCGCCAAAACTCCATGTGCAGGAAAACCCTGAGAAACTGGAGCACCGTTGACGAAATTGAACAGCGTGTGTTTTTTCACACCGACAGATAATATAACACATTAGCAGCAGGCACGCAATGGCCGTGAGCAGCCTAATCGCATTGGCCGCTAAAAAACCGCCAAGCCGGTGTCGGTGTCGACGGTTCGAATTTTCTCTCAGTCATTTTTGGGGCGGATCAACTCGTCCATGATTTGCTTATAAGTCGGTTTGTCCTGAAACGTGCTGGTACCGATTTTGAGCTTTTTGCTGATCGAACTTGCCTGATTCAAGAAGTCATTGACGTTATCGATAACGCCCAACTTCTTCAGTCTGGCGGCTACATCGTTCAGATACATGTCTTTGCTGATATAAATCGATACGACTCTCCCCTGTGCGTCTCCTTTGGCGGAAGCCGCCGACGGTGCCGGTTCTTTGGTGCCCGGCTTCTGGGAGGAACCCGGCTCAACTTTGGGCGGTTTGGAAGCGTCCGGCGAACCGAAGCCTGGTGCCGAAGTCGAAGGTTGTTTTTGAGCGCCGGCTAACGCTTTGGCGACTTCGGCATCCAGTTGCTGTTGGGTATACTTCTTACCGTCCGGGATGGTTAGTGCCTGATCCTGTGCTTGGGCGAAGGTGATGAGCTGAAGCATACACGCTCCAATGATGACCCCGATGCCAAATCCCATCAGCCATTTCCGGTGTTTACGCAAGCTGTTCTTCCTCCCGCCGCGCTAGTTGCAAAATCAATTGCACTTCGCCTTTGTTCATCCCGGCCGACTTGGCGATCTGGTCCATGGATCGGCCTTTGTTGTGCAAGGCGATGAGTTCCGCGTACCGGACCCGAATAGAGGAAGGAGGAAGATCAGCCTCATCACGATCAGACTCTATGTCCGCCGCCGGCTGTGCCGCAGCTTCCTGCGCCTGATCCGGCGCCGCAGCCGAATCGGGAATAGAGGGCGCTTCAGGTGCCGGTATTTTCGCAGCGGAAGCGCTCAACGGTTGCTCTGTCCACACTTTCATTTGCCGTTCCAGTTCGACAATCCGGTTGCCCAACCGGTGCACCGTTTGATCCTGTTCCTGTTTAAAAATGGTGACGGCGTCCACGAGCTCGCGGTTTTCCATCTCCAAATCTTCCAGCAGCCGATCGTAAGCCGCATCGCCGACGATGCCGGACCCTTCCTCACCCTGGCTGCGTTTGGGCGTGAGCCAAGCGAGACCGAACACGGCAAATCCGAATAATACCACGCTAACCCACGGACTCATTCTACCTATCGTTCCCCTCTCCCGGCGGCGTTGTCACCCTATGAAGTCAATATGTTTCCCTTTGAACGGATGTTCGGAGCGATTCGTCTCCTCCTGCTCCGTTCCGTCGGTTCTTTGGTGCGGTTTGGAAGGCTGCCGCCCCCCTCCTCCCCTTGGTTGCCGATCCGTGATGTCGCCTTTCGAGGCCGACTCCGCCTTCGTCATCCGCGACGCCTGCTGCTCGGCAGACTTGACCGTCTGTCCGGCAAGCATGGCCTGTTCGGCAGACGACCGCTGCTGCTGATGCTGAGCCATGGGGGTCAGCTCCGCAGCCCGAGGAAGAGAAGTCTGCACATCGATCGATTTGTAACTCACGGCCGATCACTCCCGCCTAAGGATAGGTGCTGTTTTTATAAAGGAATCATCACGATGTCCCCATCCGCTTGCCGGAAAGAGACGCGTTGGACACTGTCCTTCACAAAGCGTGTATAACGTCCAATGACAATTTTCGTCCCGCCGAAGATCGTATAGATCGCGTCCACTCTGGCCGTCGTGACATCTTCCAGCGTTTTCTCGATTTCCAAAACTCGTTCCTTGGCAGCCTGCATTTCTTCCACGCTTTGCCGTTTGGTTACATTCAGCTTCACTCGAAGTGCCAGCTTGTCCGGTGACAACTGGCCGGCTGCCGCTAACTGATCGATGAGCGTCAACGCTTTGTCGGCTTTGTCCAAACTTTCCGTGAACTGCCGCATTTGCTGCCTAAGATCAACGAGCTCCTGTCGAAGCTCCGGCCGTACGCCTACTTCGATCGAGGTGGCGGTCGACATGGAATTGCCGATCGTACGGGCGATGACCCGATCTCCAGACTGAACCATTCCACCAACGACAAGACCTTTGTTCCCATTGCAAATGACGTTGCGGCCGGCACGGACATTCGAGTGCATGATGCTTTGATTGACGATGATCTCATCGCCGGCAGAAGCATTACCTTCTTGAATAAAGGAACATCTGATATTGCGCCCGGCTTTGACGTAACCTTTATTGCTCCCTATGATGCCGCCGGAAATTTCGATCGACCCTTCGGACTCCACCTCGGCGCCCTCAATTCCCCCGGTCACGCGGATGTCGCCGGATGCCTTCACGCGAAATCCGGTTAAAATGTTGCCCCGGATCACGACGGTCCCTACAAAATCGATATTTCCTATCTTATAATCCACGTCTCCGTTCACTTCATATACCGGGAAAACGTTCAGTCTATCCTTTTCTGTCTTCGTAACCAATCCGTCGATCGCTGAATACATGGCGGTTTTTTCAGGATTCACGACTACGTTTTTGCCGATCTTAAACAAGGCTTCCTTGCCGTCTTTGCCCGGAATGTCTTCCCCGGTAACGGCTTTCCCAGCTTCTCCGGGAACAGGAGGAACTCTCTCCGCGATCAATTGGCCGGTTTTGACGTTAGCCAGCTGGGTTACTTCCTTGAAGTCGACGCTGCCGTCCTCCCGTTCCGCCGGTCGGCCATTCTTCTGGTCGTTCAATTCGTAGAGAATGTGAATGGAGCCGTCTTGTCCGTTTCTCGGCGGTATTCCGACGGCAATGACGTTCTGGGTAAAGTAAAAATCCTGCGGCCTCTGGGCAATGAGGTACAACAGGTCTTGCTGCACACCGAATTTGATTCCTTGGGACGCGAGGAATGTCTCCAGCTCGCGGGTCGTCAAATTCACTTCGCCTTCCACGCTCCGGAAAATCAAATAAGCGTTCATTTTGTCCTCGGATACCGTAACTTGAAGCCATTCCTGGAACTGTGATGGATTTTGGGTTGACACAAGCAGCGCCTCCTCTCTATCCGTTCTGGAGCAAGTGATCTCTTTGCTTCGCCAAGGCGCCCCGTAATCTCAAAATGGCCTTGGAATGGAGCTGGGAAATGCGAGACGGCGACAAGGACATCACCTCAGCGATTTCACTGAGCGATAAATCTTCATAATAAAATAGGGACACGACGGTTCGTTCCTTCTCTGTGAGACGTCCGATTCCCTGCGTAAGCGTATCTCTCAGAAACGTTTCGTGAACTTTGGACTCCGGATTACGAGCTTTCTCGTCCACCAGAAGCGATAGCCGGGTCTCGGATTCTTCCTCGCGGATCGGATCTTCCAGCGAACAAATGGCTGCCACCGCAACTTCCTGCAGCATTTGCCTGAATTCTTTTTCCGTTATGTTCAAGTAGGCGCACACCTCTTCATCCGTGGCGGAACGCAAATGTTTCTGCTCCAGCACGGTGTATGCGTCTTCCATTTTTTTCGCTTTGTCGCGAACCGAGCGCGGCACCCAATCGCCCTGGCGAAGCCCGTCGATAATGGCCCCGCGAATCCGCCAGGAAGCGTAAGTTTCAAATTGTAGTCCCCGCTGGTAATCGAATTTTTCAATGGCGTCAATCAATCCCATGACGCCGTTGCTGGCCAAATCGTCTTTCATGACGTTTTTGGGCAAAGTGGCGGCCATCCGGCTCGACACGTATTCCACCAGCGGCAAATAATGTTCGATCAACGTCTTTCTGGCATCCGGATCACCGGCTTCTTTCCAACTCAGCCACAACTCCTGATGGGACAACCGGGAACGTGTTTGATCGACCATTTTGGGTTCACCGTCCTTATTCGTCGGTCAGGCGGCGAATGGCCTGAACCACTTGCTCCGGATCGGGGTCATCCAGCGACACCAACCGCTTGGGTTGTAAAGGCTGGAAGCCGGATATCGGACTTTCTTTGCCGTCCGCCCATTGTTCCTTCATCAATCGACTCAAATCGCCGTCCTCGCCCGGCGTAACCAAATCGAGAACGGCCCCCCGTTCTTCTTCCCGCAGCTCGTCCGCATGGGAGTGAGCTGATGGGAGCAGCAGGCCAAGAACAAAACGCACAACAAAAGCCAGCAGGGCAAACGCCACAAAAGCGTAGAAACTTCGCAGCAACGTGGTGACGATCGGGTTGTTTATCAGCGAGAACAGTAACGTCAGCGCCGCCCCCAACCCGCCGAAACCGGCATTCCAGCGCCAAGAACCGATCATGCTAAATCTCCTTTACTCCCAATTGAACGCTTCGGATCATCAAGATTCCGGTGCCGCTGTCCAATTCCACCGTACGGCCATAGTTCGCTCCCGTATCTTCGGCTGCCAGAGGGATAGAGAACGAGTCAAGCATGAGTTTGGCGGACTCGACGTTCCGGGGACCGATCCGCATGGAATCGCCGCCCCCCGCGAAAGCGAACATTTGAGCGCCTCCGGCCATTTTGGCCACCAGCCGCTTGATATCCGCACCCTTCTCACGCAGACGCCGGATCAATTCCGGAATCGCGGTATCCGCATATTTGGCCACATTGAGCTGTCCTTCTCTGGCAATTTCCGACAAGGGCAGCATGATATGGGCCATTCCGGCCAATTTGAGCTGGGGATCATATAGGGTGACACCGACGCAAGAGCCGAGACCGGTCGTCTTGAGCAACGCTCCTCCGCTCGCGATGTTCAAATCAGCCATTCCTACTTTGATTAAGGTGACTTCAATCATTCCACCGGCACCCCGAGCGCCTGAAACATCTTGTTGAACGATTCCGGATCGGGAATCAGGAAAAATTGCCCATCTGCCTCTTGTCCGCCTTCCAAAAAAATCGTGTCGATCAGCAAGGCATCATCCCCCATTGTTCCGAATTGCATCAGCCCGTAGCTGAGGATGGCTCCCGCCATGTCTACGGCGATGGAGGGAACGGACGGTGACATATATAAACCGGTGAAATCGCCTAGCGATGACAGATAGGAGCCGGCAAGGATATTGCCGATTTCACACAAGGCAGACAATTCCAGCTCCGAATACTGGTCAGCTTCAAAATCGTCGAATACAGGGAACCTCGCAAGCAGCCGACGTGCAGAGCCGGGGCGGAGGATAAAAAACATATTGCCGGGGGCCGGACCCTCAATCCGGAGAAAAATCGCCACGACGATGGCTTCCGAACCGCCGACGCGGTCGGCAATCGATTCGAAAGGCAGCAGGCTGACCGTTGGCACCGCCATGTCCACCTGTCTGTCCATCAAGGTCGATAGAGCGGTGGCTGCGTGACCGGAACCGATGTTGCCGACCTCGCGAAGCACATCCATTTTGAACTCTTCGTCTTTGGGAAAAAGGATCACGATTCGCTCCCGAACTGTTCCAATTGAACGATTTCCGACCGGTTCAGCACTTCCGACAGGTTCAGCAGAATGAGCAGGCGGTTATTTTCCACTTTGGCGACACCGCTCAAATATTTGGCTTTTATCCCGCCCACAACCTCCGGCGGCACTTCGATCGCATCGCTCATCACGTCCATGACGTCGTTGGCGGAATCGACGATGAATCCGACCTCCATGTCATTCGCCGCTACGATAATGATACGGGAATTTTCGGTGGCCTCCGTCTCGGCCAGCCCGAACCGGCCCCGGAGATTGATGACCGGTACCACCACACCTCTCAGGTTGATGACCCCTTTAACGAACTCAGGAGTTTTCGGCACCCGGGTGATCGGAGTCATCCGCTCAATCGTGCGAACCTTGTCCACTTCGATGCCGTATTCTTCGTTTCCCAACATGAAGACGATCACTTTCAGCTCTTCTGCCATGCGTATTCCTCCTTATGGGCGCCTGTTCACTTGAACAAAGCGTTCGGATCGATGATGAGCGCTACCTGGCCGTCGCCGAGAATGGTCGCTCCAGAGACGAGGTCCAGATTGGTCAAATATTTGCCCAGCGTCTTGAGCACGATTTCGCTTTGACCGATGAATTCGTCCACCAGCACCGCGGCCATCTTGTCCCCTTTGCGGATAACCAGCATTTCCGTCTCCGCTTCCTCCTGGTCCCGGTAATCCGGCGAATCCACCAACTCGGCTAAAGACATCACAGGAATAATCGACTGCCGGTATTCCACGATGAATGTTCCGTGCATGGAGCGAATATTCTCACGTTTGACCGTTGCCGTCTCGACAATGGAAGAAAGCGGGAATGCGAATTTTTCCGATCCGAGCTTGATGAGCATTGCGGTAATGATGGATAACGTCAGAGGCAGTTGGATGGAAAAAGTAGTTCCTTTGCCCAATGTAGATTGGACCGACACATGACCGCCAAGCGAGGCGATCTTGGATTTGACCACATCGAGACCGACGCCCCGTCCCGAGATGTCTGAAACCTTATCTGCGGTGCTGAAGCCGGCTGCGAAAATCAGCATGTTCACTTCTTCATCGCTAAGTCCTTTCGCGGCCTCGGCCGCAACGACGCCGCGCTTCACCGCGGTTTCCAGAACCTTGCTGCGGTTGATGCCTCGCCCATCTTCCTCAATCTCGATCATCACGTGGTTGCCGCTATGGTAAGCTCTCAGATGAACGGTGCCCGTGACCGCTTTCCCGGCTTGGATGCGATCGGTGATCGGCTCAACGCCATGGTCGACGGCGTTACGGATGAGATGGACAAGAGGATCGCCGATTTCGTCGATGACGGTTCGGTCAAGTTCCGTTTCGGCACCGGTGATGACAAGGTCGACTTTTTTGTCCAGTGATTTCGCCAAGTCCCGCACCATACGAGGGAAACGGTTAAAGACGCTGTCCACCGGAACCATTCGAAGTTTGAGCACGATGCTTTGTAAATCGGAGCTGACTCTCGCCATATGTTCGACCGTTTCCGTCAGGTCGCTGCGCCTGATCTCGGAGGCCAACTGCTCCAGCCGGACCCGGTCGATCAGCATTTCGCTGAATAAGTTCATGAGTGAATCGAGGCGCTCGATATCGACGCGGATCGTTCTCGGGCCGGCACTGCCGCCGCCACTGGAAGCGGGTGCTCGACGAGGAGCGGCGGTTTCCGCTTCGGCGGACGGCGCAGGCGCCGAGGCTGCAGCGGTTTCCCGCTCTGTCGCTGCCGTATCGGTTGTTGTGCCTTGCAACTCGGCCAGAGAAGCTTTATCGACGGCGTTCATCTGGACGGATTCGATTTCAGAGACTCGGGAGATCCGTTCCTTTAGGACCTCTTCATCCGTTTGGGTGATGTAGTACACTGAGAAGCTTCGTTCGAACTTCTCTTGCTCGATCTCTTGCACCGACGGGTGAGACTTCACCACTTCGCCTAGGCGTTCGAGCACATCGAACACCATATAAGCGCGCGCCGCCTTGAGCACGCAATCTTCGCGCACCGTTACTTCGATGAAATAGGCACGATACCCGCTTTCCAGAGATTGCATCAAAACGGATTGCTGGTACTGATCCAGAACGATTGAAGCGGTAGTTGCGGAGCTTGCCGAATTAGCCGGCGCCGGTTTGCCGCCGCTGTCTCCATCTACGATGGCCTTCAGCCGCTGCAGCAGCTCGCCGACCTCATCTTTGCCGGTGCCCCCGCCCACGACATCTTGAATCATCCCATCCAGCGAGTCCAAGCATTTGAACAACGTATCGAAAATGTTTCCATTTATCGACAGCTTGTCATTGCGGACCAAGTCAAGCACGTTCTCCATCTCATGCGTAAGGGAGGCGAGATCTTCAAACCCCATCGTCGCTGACATGCCCTTCAAGGTATGGGCGGAACGGAAAATGACTTGTACGATGCCGATATCCTCCGGCTGTTGCTCCAGCCGAAGCATATTTTCGTTAAGTGCTTGTAGATGATCGTTAGCCTCGTCGATGAAAATCGACAAATACTGATTCAGTTCCACTAGCCGGACACCTCCAGGATGGCTCATCTGACTCGGCCAATTATTTGTGGCGGGAATTCACTTCGTGCACGAGGATTGGAGCGATCCGCTGGAGTGGAAGCTGGTGAGTAACGGCGCCAAGCTCGACCGCCGAGCGCGGCATGCCATAAACGACACAAGTTTCTTCCGCTTCCGCGATACGGGTTTGCGCACCGTCTTCTTGCAACGCCTTCATCCCTTTGGCCCCGTCGCTGCCCATACCGGTCATCAACACGATATGGCGTTTTAACTGGCGATGACCGACCAGCGACTCGAAGAGTACATCCACGGAGGGCATATGCCCGCTTCGGGGTCCCTCCTGCGTCAGCTTAATCCGGTAAGTGCCGGAGGAGTCCTTCGACAAAGACATCTGCTTGCCTCCGGGAGCGATATAAGCCGTTGCGGTTTCCACCTTTTCGCCTTCCGTCGCCTCCCGCACTCGAATGGCGCAGAAGGAATCCAGCCGTTGGGCGAGCGATAACGTGAATTTAGGCGGCATGTGCTGCACGACCAGCAACGGCGCTTCAAAGTCTCCCGGCAACCCGGTCAACAGTTCATGAAGCGCCCGCGGCCCCCCGGTGGATGTGCCGACCGCAACGATCTGAGTGAACATGGCAGACGGCCGATTTTTCGTTTGGCTATTCGCTTTGACTTCCTGCGGCGATGCCTTCGGAACGAATGTTGGGGTTCGGTGCCCAGTCTCCGAAGATGCATGGCGTGCTTCCGGCTTAACCGGTGCTTTCCCGGCCGTCTCAGGCTTGACCGGCATATGTGGCGTTTGCGGGAGTTCCTCTTTCGACGACAACTTCGGTTCCGCAGGCTCAGGAGGTTCCGGTAAACCGCCGTAAAGGTGTTCGGGCGACGGCTCCTGCTCATTTCCGGCGATTCCCGCCTGCTTCTCGTTCGTCTCGGACAAGGACGTTCCGGTCTCTTCCACAGCGGGGAGCATCCGGAACGTACCCTTTTTCACGGATTCCATCGCGATGCGGAGCTTGTCCAGCAGTTCGTCGCCCACTTGCCGGATATCCAGTCTCACCGAAGTGTCCGGTTTGTGGATGAAGTCGAATGCCCCGTACTGCAGCGCCTTGATGGTGTCCCGCGTCCCATTGTCGGTAATGGCGGACAGCATGATGATCGGCGTGGGGCGAAGCGCCATAATTCGTCTCAACGCTTCCAGACCGTTCATACGAGGCATTTCGAGATCCATCGTGATGATGTCCGGTTCCAGTGACTGCGCCAGCCGGATCGCCTCTTCCCCGTCGGAAGCGGTGGATGCCACCGTAAAGTCATCGTCTGCATCGATCCTGTCGCTGAAAACTTTCCGCATGAAGGCCGAATCATCAACGATCAATACGCGATAGATGGGCATCTAGGACTTCTCCTTCCGCGGTTTCTGGTCTTCTCGGTACCGGCCGTGAATGATCGGGCGAATGTTTCCGCTTCAGCTCCACAAACGTTTCATACGTTGGAGGAATCCGGTTACATCCATCGATCCCGATTCCCGCTCTTCCAGCAAATAACGCGACGCGATCCGATCGATCCCTCGCGTGGCCGGGCTATCCGGGTAAGCCACCGTCAATGGGGTTTGCCTTTTCACCGCTTTGGAGACGTTGGTATCGTCCGGGATGTACCCAAGCACCGGGAGTTCCATCTGCAAATACTTGGAAGCGACTTGCCGGATGTTATCTGCGGTCACCTGTCCTTCACGGTCGTCGCTGACCCGGTTTACAACCAGACGGAACGGTACTTGGTGCCCCATCGTTTTGACCATTTTCATCAGTGCGTAAGCGTCCGTGATGGAGGTGGGTTCCGGCGTTGTCACGACGATCGCCTCATCGGCTGCCGTAATGAACCGAAGCGTTTCCTTGGACAAACCCGCACCCGTATCGAACAGAATAAAATCGAAATGACCGTTGAGTTGGCCGATTTGTGCGGCGAAATATTCGATCTGCTCATCGGTTAACCGCACCAGTTCCTGGAATCCGGAACCGCCGGCAATGAATTGCAGGCCGTTAGGGCCTGTCTGGATAATGTCCCAGATGCTCTTCTCTCCCTTGAGGAGATGAAACAAGTTGTACTTGGCCGGCGTTCCGAGAAGCACATCGATGTTGGCCATTCCGATGTCCGCGTCGAAAACGAGCACGCTGTGCCCGCGCCGCTGAAGCGCCATGGCGAAGTTGAGGCTGAAATTAGACTTCCCGACCCCGCCTTTGCCGCTGGTCACGGTGACCACCCTGGTCGTCCTCGTCTCTGGAACTTCCCTCGTATGTACCAATTGCCGAAGCGCTTGTGCCTGATCAGTCATGGTCCGGTTCCCCCAGCAGCCTGTTTACCCATTCACCGGGTGCAAAGGGGCGAATGTCGTCAGGCACGGTCTGCCCGCATGTGATGTAAGAGATGGGAAAGGAAAATTCACGGACGAGATTAACCATCGCCCCGAAGGTATCGGTTTCGTCTGTCTTGGTCAGCATGAGCCGGCGAATTCCGTATTTAGCGAATTGAATGGCTACCTGTTTCATATCGGAATATTTGTGCGTCATGCTGAGCACCAGGAACGTCTCCGCTTTTTCTCCCGGTGCGAGCAGGCTGTTCACTTCCGAGACGAACAGCTCGTTGCGGTAGTTGCGGCCTGCGGTATCCATGAACAGCAGATCCAGACCGGCCATTTTCTTATACGCACGGGTCAATTCCCCCGGAGAGAACACCACTTCGAGAGGCACATTCAAAATGTCCGCATAGGTCCGAAGTTGATCGACCGCTGAGATTCGATAAGTGTCCGCGGTGATGAGCCCTACCGACCGCCTGTGGTTGAGCGACTGCTCGGCGGCCAGCTTGGCGATGGTGGTCGTCTTTCCGACGCCGGTCGGACCGACGAGGTGAACGATCCGGGTGCCGGGCGCGAAGCCTGCTCCTGCACATGGAAGCAGCCAGGCCAGCAGCACTTCCTTCGCGGCTTCATAGGACGCCGCCTCGTTCGTTTCTTCTTGGTCGATCAGCCGGTTCCGGACTTCTTCCGCGAATTGCTCGACATGAACGGGATCGACGCCTTGTTCGGCCAGCCGCCGGCTCCACTTCATGACCGATTCGGGCATGCTTCGGAACGTCTGCTGCCGGGTCAGCCTGGTCATCATGTCTTTCATCGTCCGCAATTCCTGCATCAGGGCCGACGTGTCCTCGGGTGCTTGATCTTCCGCAGCGCCAGGGGCAGACGACGCAGCGGTTCGCGGCTGCGGTTCCGAATTTACAGGTGATGCCATAAATTCTTCCGACGGTTCCGCGACGGCCACCCCCGTGGCTGGCGCCTCCGGCGGGGCGTTGCCCGCCAAACCTCTGGCGTATTTATTCCGCACCGCTTGGTCGGGAATGGGGGTCCGAATCTCAGGAACTTCGGCTAGCGCTGTGGAAAACAATTTCTCCGCATCGACTGCAGGTTTCGCCGGCCGTACCGGCTGCGTGCGAGCGGGCGCTTTGCGGGAAGCTTCGTCGACGGCCGCGATCACTTCCACACGTTTCTTGCGAAACATGCCAAGAAATCCGCCGATGCGGATTTCTTTGGTGTTCAGGATGACGGCGTCGGAACCGAGCTCGCTGCGAATCATCTGAACCGCTTGCGGCAAATCGTCGACTAAATATCGTTTGACTTTCATGCGTTCACCACCCCGACACTTTGCACTTCAATATTCGGTTCCAGTTCGCTGTACGAAAGAACTGGAATATCTTGCAGACTCCGTTCGAGAAGCTGTCGCATATACATCCGGATGGTCGGTGAGGTCAGGATGATCGGCTGCTGACCTGATTGCACCAGGCGGTTCACCTGCTCCGTGAGCCTCTGATAGATCGATTGGGAGGATGCAGGATCCATTGCCAGGTAGCTGCCTTGATCCGACTGTTGGACCGACTCGGCGATTTTTTTCTCCACAGCCGGGCTGATCGTAATGACCTTCAGCGGCTCACTCGGTTGGGCGTATTGCTGCGTAATTTGGCGAGACAGACTTTGACGGACATATTCGGTAAGCACCTCGGGATCTTTGGCGAACTTGCCGTAATCCGCTAACGTTTCGAATATCGTAACCAAGTCCCGGATCGAAATTTTCTCTTTGAGCAGTTTGGACAAAACCTTTTGAACTTCTCCAATGCTGAGGATGGAAGGAATGAGCTCGTCCACAAGTGCCGGGTATGTATCCTTCACACTCTCTACAAGCGCTTTGGTCTCTTGGCGACCGATCAATTCATGAGCATACTTCTTAATGACTTCCGTCAAATGGGTAGCCACAACCGAAGGAGGATCCACCACCGTATACCCGGCGAGTTCGGCCCGTTCCTTCGTGCTCTCGTCTATCCAGAGCGCCGGAAGACCGAAGGCCGGCTCCTGCGTTTCAATACCCGTAATCGAGTCATCCTCAAATCCGGGACTCATCGCCAAGTAATGATTTATCAATAATTCGCCACGAGCCACCATATTTCCTTTCATTTTGATAACATATTCGTTCGGTTTTAGTTGAATATTGTCGCGAATTCGGATAACGGGAACAATCAGACCCATTTCCAAGGCGCATTGCCGCCGAATCATGATGATCCGGTCCAGCAAGTCGCCTCCTTGCTGCGTGTCCGCCAAGGGAATGAGACCATAACCGAACTCAAATTCGATCGGATCGACCTGCAGCAGGCTGATGACACTCTCGGGGCTGCGAACTTCCTCGAATTCTTTCTCCTCGACGAGAAGATCTTCTTTCTGTTTTTGCCGATCCAGGTTCTTCTGAAGCCGATAACCGGCGATGACTAGAATGATGGCATATGGCATGGTGGTGATGAACGGAATCGGCGTCGCGAGACCGAGCAGCGCAACCGTTCCTGCCACGATATACAACAAGCGCGGATAACGAAACAATTGGCTGCTCATATCATGCGCCAAGTTTCCTTCGGACGCCGCGCGTGTCACGATGATACCGGTCGCGGTACTGATCAGGAGTGCGGGAATTTGTGTGACCAGACCGTCACCGATCGAAAGGACGGAAAACGTGCTGAGCGCGTCCGTAATACTCATGCCGTGAACGGCCATCCCGATGATGAAACCGCCGATGAGGTTGATCAGAACGATAATAATACTCGCAATCGCGTCCCCTTTGACGAACTTGCTCGCACCGTCCATGGCACCGTAAAAATCGGCTTCCTTTTGGATCTTTTCGCGGCGTTCGCGCGCTTGCGTCTCGTTGATGAGTCCCGCATTCAAGTCTGCGTCGATACTCATCTGTTTACCGGGCATCGCATCGAGCGTAAACCGGGCGGCGACTTCTGCGACACGTTCCGAACCTTTGGTGATGACGATAAATTGAACGATAACCAAAATGAGAAAGACGACGAAGCCGATGGCCAACTGGCCGCCGGCGACGAAATTACCGAAAGTCGCCACCACATGTCCGGCATTGGCATCCCGCAAAATGAGCCGGGTTGTCGAGATGTTGAGGGACAGCCGGAAAATCGTCGTAATCAGCAATAGGGTTGGAAAGATTGAAAAATTCAGCGCATCCTGTGTGTTCATGGAGATCAGCAAAATCATAAGCGCTATGGATATGTTCAGGACGAGCAGCAAGTCCAGCAGCCAAGTCGGGATCGGCACGACCATCATGAGGACGACGCCGATGATGCCGATCAGGATGCTGAGGTCCTTGATTTTCAATTCGATCCCTCCCTTCCGAAATGTCCTCTTTTTGCTGTTCGCTCTGGTGAGCAGCCGTTTGCTTGTGTGCCTCAGGCGCGTCGACGGCCATTGAGGCGATATACGTAAGCCAGAACTTCGGCGACGGCTTGGAACAGATCGCCGGGGACGGCATCCCCGATTTCGGTCCGTTCGTAAAGCGCGCGGGCGAGCGGCCTGTTTTCCATGGTCACGACATCATTTTGGCGGGCGATCTCCTTAATGCGGAAAGCCACATAATCTTGTCCTTTGGCCACCACGGTGGGGGCTTCCATCTTGGTGACGTCGTATTTCAAAGCGACGGCGAAGTGAGTCGGGTTGGTGATGACGACGTCCGCGTTAGGCACTTCTTGCATCATCCGCATCATGGCCATCCGCCGTTGGCGCTCTCTGATCTTTCCTTTGATCAACGGATCGCCTTCCGTGTTTTTGTACTCATCCTTGATGTCTTGCTTGCTCATCTTTAAACTTTTGTCATATTCGTATTTCTGGTACATATAGTCGGCCAACGCAATAATAAACAGCACTGCAGCTACGAGTAATCCGAGCCGGATGGTAATGTCCGCGGTAAAAGCGAAAATTTCCTGAATCGGAACGTGTGACAGTTCAAGAAACCGTTTCTTCTCCGACATCAGGACGGAATAGACGACCAGCCCGATCACGATCAGCTTCAATGAAGTTTTGAGAAACTCGACCATCGAACGCGTAGAAAAGATTTGCTTGGCGCCCGATATCGGATTCAGTTTGCTCAGCTTCATTTTCAGAGGTTCAGTTGTGAAGAGCCATCCGACCTGAACATAATTCGCAGCGAATGCAATGAGAAGTACGATCGCCAGAATCGGCGAGAGCAGTATGAACAGCTCCATCACGTAATGGGTAAACAGGTTTAACACGTTTTGCTCGGATACCTGCATATTCAGACGGTTGATGAAAATATCGCCAAACAGAGCCTTCACCCGTTGAGTAAAAAAGGGGCCAAGCGCCATAAAGCAGCAAAGCGTACCCAGCAAAATGAGCGAACCCGGAAGCTCGGCACTTTTGGCTACCTGGCCTTTTTTGCGGGATTCCTGTCGTTTCTTGGGCGTCGCTTTTTCCGTTTTTTCGCCGGCAAACAACTGTAAATCCATCCGGAAACGAAAACGGGGCACTTGGGGCATTTAAGTCACCTCCTTACCCATTACTTCGGTGTATCCTTCAAGATGGTAAAAAGTTTATTCAAAGCGTTGAACATATGATCGAATACCATTTGAAACAGGACGCCGAATCCAGGCAGCAACAAAATGAGCAAAGCGATTCCGACCAAAATTTTGATGGGAACGCCGATGACAAACACATTAAACTGGGGGGCGGTTCGCGCCAAGAGCGCCAATCCCACATCGGTCAAAAACATGGCCACGACGATGGGTGCCGATATTTGCAATGCCAGCAGAAACGTATCCGCGAACGTCCGAACGATAAATTCGGTTATACTGCCCCCGTATATCACGTGAAACAAACCGTTGTCCAGCGGAATCCATTTGTAGCTGTCCATGATGCCGGCCAACAAGTAATGATGCCCGTTCAGAGAAAGAAAGACGAGCGTCATTAACATGTACTTCAAATTCCCGATCAACGGAGCTGAAACGCCGGTAAGGGGATCGACGATATTCGCGATTCCAAAGCCGATTTGCATATCCATCAATGCACCCGACGTCTGTACCGCCGCAAAAAACAAGTAGGACACGTAGCCAATGATCAAGCCCGCCAACACTTCACGCAGAACGGCTAACAAATAGGCGGCATCCACCGTCACTTTCGTGTCAAATCCGACGGTCAGGAACACGATTATCGAAACAAAAAAAGCAAATCCGATTTTGAAAGTCACCGGAATGTTACGGCTGGAAAACACCGGCGCCACAACAAAAAAGGAAGTAATTCGGCATAACACAAGCAAAAAGGCGGGAAATATCTGCATAATCGTATCGGTTGTCAGCATGGTGTGTTATCCGATGTAATTCGCCAGATTTCCGAGCAGGTTGCTCGTGAAATCAACAAGTACGTTCAGGATCCAAGGTCCGAAAATGAGCACTGCTAAAAACACGGCGACGATTTTGGGAACAAAGGCAAGCGTCTGCTCCTGGATTTGCGTGGTCGCCTGAAAAATGCTGACGATGAGACCGACAATCAATCCCATTCCGAGCATCGGCGCGCTCGCTTTAAGGGTGGTAAATAGCGCTTGGCCTGCCAGGCCTATGATAAATTCGGAACTCATCGTTTTCCTCCCGTTGACTCAGGCCGCCGGCGATTTAGGTCTGAAAGCTGGTGAGCAGCGACTTGACGATAAGATACCAACCGTCTACCAAAACGAAGAGTAATATTTTGAACGGCAGCGAAATCATGACGGGCGGCAGCATCATCATCCCCATGGCCATCAGTGTACTGGCCACGACCATATCAATGATGAGAAACGGGATAAAAATCATGAAGCCCATCTGAAAAGCCGTCTTCAATTCGCTAAGCGCATAGGAAGGAACAAGCACGGTAATTGGAATGTCTTGGTATGTTTTGGGTTTGGCGGCTTTCGTATAATTCATGAAAAGCAGCAGGTCTTTCTCTCTCGTATGTTTGTACATGAATGCTTTCATCGGAACGGACGCTTTCTGAAGTGCGGCGGTCTGCGTGATATCGCCTTTCAAATAAGGTTGTAACGCATCTGAATTCACCTGAGACAATGTCGGCGACATAATAAAAAAGGTCAAAAATAAGGCCAGTCCGATCAACACCTGGTTGGGCGGCATTTGTTGCGTACCCAGTGACGTTCGGACAAATCCGAGCACAATGACGATTCTTGTGAAGCTCGTCATAAGTACGAGAATGGCCGGCGCTATACTAAGTACGGTGATGAGCAGCAGCAGCGATAACGCCGAAGCGCCTACCGGCTGCTTGCCGTCTCCCAGGGTGATGTTGATGGCGGGAGATGCTGCCGCAAAAACGGTTCCCGCAAGGGTTAAACCAACGAAAAAAAGAAAAAAGAAACTCGCTAAGATTTTGTTTTTCATAGGTTGTCCGACCGATCGTCGGACGGTTTCTCCTCCAGCAATTTTTCCACCCGCTGTCTTCGTTCTGCGAGTTGGCGCATCCGGATTTCAAGGGTTTGCTCGAAATTCGGTCGGCTTTCCGTCACCCCCCCCGGAGTTTCGCTTCCCTGTGCGTTTCTTCGTTGTCCCAGTTTGCGAAGCCAATCGGAAAGATTGGGCCCGTTCGATACGAGAGAAGTGTCAAATTCGGCCAGCAGAGAAGCGACCATCTCGGGATCGGTGATCGACTCGAGAAGCGTAACGGTATCGCCGATGCCCAGCACATAGATCCGGCCGTTCCACTGCACGATTTGCATGGATTTGTTGGTCCCTAGCGGAAGACCGCCGAGCGAGCGGAGCGAACGGTTCATCCACCAACCGCGGTTGCGTTTGGCAAAAAATCGGAGAAGCACGACGATAAGCCCGACGATCAGGGCCAAAACGAACAACACCTTCAGTAAATCCCAGACCGATCCGGCTTGCGGGACTTCGTTCACCGCGTACAATAAACCTTTCATGAACGCAATCGCTCCCGACTTATCCGAGTGTTTTCTTGATGGCCTCGATCACGCGGTCGGCTTGGAAAGGCTTCACGATAAAATCTTTGGCTCCTGCTTGAATCGCGTCGATGACCATCGCTTGCTGGCCCATCGCCGAGCACATAATCACCCTCGCATTCGTGTCCAATTTGCGGATTTCCTTCAACGCGGTAATACCGTCCATTTCGGGCATTGTGATATCCATGGTGACAAGATCCGGATGAAGCTCCTTGAACTTCTCAATCGCTTGAGCGCCGTCTTGGGCTTCGCCAACCACCTCATAGCCGTTTTTGGTTAAAATGTCGCGAATCATCATACGCATAAATGCTGCATCATCAACAATGAGAATGCGGTTGGCCATCTCTTTTCCTCCCGAAGAATTTATTGGATTTTTTGGACGCGATCCCATTGGCTGACGATGTCGGTAACCCGAACACCGAAGTTTTCGTCGATGACCACGACCTCGCCTTTGGCGATCAGCTTGTTGTTAACCAAGATGTCGACAGGCTCGCCGGCGAGCTTGTCTAACTCAATGATGGAGCCTTGAGACAGCTCCAAAATTTCCTTGATCTGCTTCTGGGTGCGGCCCAGTTCAACCGTGACCTTAAGCGGGATATCCAGCAACAGGTTCAAATTGGTTTCGTCCGCTTGCGTCAAGCCAGCGCCTTGAAAACTGGCGAACTGCACGGGATTGACGTTGACATTCCGGTTTACCGGCGCTCCCAGCTTTTGTGGGTACGAGGGCATCGCGGTTGGAATCGCGGCCGGCGGCATCTGTTGCACAGGCTGCAATTCCTGCGGAGCCTGCGTATACGCCGGGGCTTGAGGCGCCACGGCCAAGGGTGCCTGCTGCACAGGGGCTTGCAGTGGTGCCGGCTCCGATGTTTCGCCGCCGGCCATCAAGGAACGGACCAGCTCCTTGGCAAACGGAACCGTCAGCAGTTGCATGATCGTCGAATCGATCAAATCCCCGATTTTGAGTCGGAACGATATTTTGACGAAAAAATCATCCTGCGGCATGTTGCTGAAGCCTGTACCGTTCGGAAAATCCAGAATATCAATGCCTGGCGGTGAAATGTTGACCAACCGGTTGAAGATCGTCGACATCGAGGTCGCCGACGATCCCATCATCTGGTTCATCGCTTCCTGAACGGCGCTGATGTGAATTTCATTCAATTCCTCTGACTCCGGATTTCCTTCGCCGCCTAGCATGAGGTCCGCAATCACTTGAGCGTCATGAGATTTGATAACAAGAGAATTGATCCCTTCGAAGCCTTCTACATACCGCACGTGCACCGCGACATGAGGTTTGGGAAACTCATCGTTGAAATGCTCGCGCGATATGGTGGACACCTGAGGAGTCGTGATGTCGACCTTCTTGCCGAGCAGGGTAGACAACGCGGTCGCGGCGCTTCCAAACGTGATGTTGCCGATTTCTCCGAGCGCATCCTGTTCGATTGGCGTCAACAGGTCGTCCACCAACAGCTCGCCAAATCTCGTTCCGGCGGCCGGAGCGGGTTCATCTTCTTCTCCGGACGATTGTCGGAGCAGCGCGTCTATTTCTTCTTGGGACAAATAATCTTTACTCGTCATTGATCGTCTTCCACCCCTTCGCTGACGATTTCGTGAATTTGGATCGCCATCTTATCCCTTACGGTGCCGGGACTGGAGATGAACTTCACCTTGTCCCCCACCTTCACTTCCAAACCCTCGCTCGTCGGCTTATGTAACGCGATAACGTCTCCAACCGCCAAATTGAGAAATTCCATAACCGAGATATGAGAGGAACCAAGCTCGGCCACAACGGGAAGTTTGGCTTTGTTGACCCGCTTTTCGAGCATGATCTGCTCTTCCGGTGCCCTATGCTTCTTTTGGGAAGCAAACCATTGGTGCACGGACAGCTTAGGCATGATCGGCTCAATGACCACATGCGGGATACAAAGGTTAATCATGCCTGTCGTATCTCCGATTTTAGTGCTCAGAGAAATCAGCGCGATGGTTTCGTTCGGTGACACGATTTGCATAAACTGCGGATTCGTCTCCAGCGCCTCAAGCCGCGGATGCATATCGATAACCGTCTTCCAAGCTTCTTGCAGACTTTCGAAGGTGCGGCTGAAGATTCTTTCCAATATAATCGTCTCGATCTCGGTCAAGCTTCCGATCTTGGTCGGAGCGGAGCCCGCCCCGCCTAACACCCGGTCCAGCATCGCAAACGCGACGTTGGGATGAACCTCCAGCACCATCCGGCCTTCAAGCGGTTCGGCCTCAAAGATGTTGAGTATGGTCATCTTTGGAATCGACCGGATGAATTCATCATAAGGCAGCTGTTCCACCTGAACGACGTTGATCTGCACGAACGTTCGAAGCTGGGCGGAAAAATAGGTGGTCAAATAACGCGCGAAGTTTTCGTGGATACGGGTCAAGCTGCGGATATGATCCTTAGAAAATCGTACGGCTCTTTTAAAATCGTAGGAGCGTATTTTTTTCTGCGTTTCCTCTTTTTTGAGTTCTTCCGCATCCATTTCCCCTGACGAGAGCGCCGCTAGCAGGGCGTCGATCTCGTTTTGCGATAAGACATCAACCAATTCTCTCACCCCTCTCATTACCACACAAAGTGACGTCGATGCTGTCGAACAGCATTCCGATTACTTTGCGGGGCCCCGACTTAAACGAAGCTGTCCGGCGGATCAAATTTGCGACATAAGAAAATCTTTCACTTCCACCTTGTTCACCTTGCCTTCGGACAAGACGGAATTGATCGAGTTGATCAGAACCGCGCACAGTTGGTCTTTGCCCTTCGATCCTTGAAAATCCTCAGGTTTCATCGTCCATAAGGCCCGATTGATGAGAGGTTTGATTTGGAAATCTTTGATTTTGTCGAACTCATCTTTGGCTTTGGGGTTGTCCAACTGGAACGTGAAGCTCATCATCACGACATAACTGGTGTCGGCGATATTCGTTTTGATATCGGTCAATTCGGATGTGACCTTGATCATTTCATCCGCTGACAACGGCTTCGCTTCTACGTGCTGGACGGTATCCTTCACCTGCTGCGCAGGATCTTTGGAACCGGAACCACTGATGTAATGGTTCCAGACGTAGATGCCGACCGAGACGATCAGCGTGATCGCCAAAAGCAGCGAAACGAGCCAAGGCAACATTTTCTTCATGATGAAGCTCCCTCCGATTGCGTATCAGCCGGGCAGGCGATGGCCGCGACTACTCCGATACTGCGCAAATAGTGGCGGATGGACCGGATCACATCCGATGAATTTTCGGTAACTATGTATTTCTTGCCTGTCGTAAGCGTGATAAGCGTATCCGGCGTTTCTTCCACCGTTTCGATCAATAAGGCGTTAACATGAAATTGACTGCCGTTTAATCGTGTCACGGCGATCATAATGATCCCCCCGATCCGTCAAGGAGAGGGCCACGCCCTCCCCCGACGGTTACATCAATTACTGTTTGAGGTTAACGATTGTTTGCAAAATCTCGTCCGAAGTGGTGATAATCTTGGAGTTTGCCTGGAAACCGCGCTGTGCCACGATCATTTCCGTAAATTCGTTAGTCAGGTCGACGTTGGACATTTCGAGCTCGCCGGAGATGACCGCGCCGGTTCCGAGCGTGGAGTCGTTGGCTTGCACAGCTTCGAGAGTACCTCCGGGATTCGCGTTCGGCGTTACCCGGTAGAGATTGCCGCCGACTTTCTCAAGACCGCCCGGGTTGACCACTTTGGCAATCCCGATAAATATTCCGCTCGGAACCGCATTACCGGCCTCGTCAACCGACACGATTTGTCCGTCTTGTCCAATGGTGAATGACTTGATCGTGTCATCCAGTTGGGGGACTACCCCGCCGCCGGCAGCAACGACAAGCATTCCATCGGAATTGACCAACTGACGTTCAGCATCCAAGCTGAAGTTGCCGGCGCGGGTCAAATACTGAGGACCGCCGTCTGTCGGCGTGACAACGAAAAATCCGTCGCCGTCGATCCGCAAATCTAGCGGGACATTCGTTGTCATGGCACTGCCCGGCGTATGAATCGTGTCGATGGCGGATACCGACACGCCCAAACCTACTTGCTTGGCGTTAACGCCGCCGTTTGATCCCGCCACCGGAGCCGTAACCCCTGACATGGATTGGCTAAGAATGTCTTTGAACATAACCCGTCCGGCTTTGAACCCTGTAGTGTTGACGTTGGCGATGTTATTGCCGATGACGTCCAGTTTGGCCTGGAATCCGCGCATACCGGATACGCCAGAATACATGGAACGTAACATGAATGAGTAGCCTCCCTATATCAATTAGAGTGCGGCCGCTTCAATCGATCCGCGGCCTAGGGCCTCCTAAGGAAGGGCCGGCCCTGCTGTTGCATGGACTTTCATTAACTGATGACTACGGCGCTGTCGATTTGGGTGAACACGTGTTCCTTCATGGTCGATTCGTCCATCGCGGTCACAACGGTTCGATTCGGCACATTGACGATCATAGCGATATCACGGAACAACACGAGCGAATCCTTCGCACCTTTTGCCGCTGCTTGATCCACGGCGCTTGCAATACGATCCAGCTGCTCGGGCTTAAGTACGATTCCCCTCTGCTGGAGTCTCTGCTCAGCGTGATGGCTGAACTTCAGCTCCTGCCGCGAGAGCATTTCGCGAAAGGAGACACCGTCTTTCGTGAGAGCAGGTTGAGATGTATTCCGATTGACTTGCAGCGGTCCGGTACGGCCTGTCGTCAAATGTCCGATCAATAACCGGTCACTCATTTCCTGTCACCCCGGTTCCTCCGGATTGGGCGGGTTGCGATGCTGCCTCGGAGATCGTTGTTAAGTCATCGATTTTCACTTCGGACGTGCCGATTTTGACATACTGCACGCCGTCACGCCGGACGATGGAATCCACGATGCCTGTCTTGTCCACAGACCCCGCCTGCGTCGTTTCTTGCCAGCCGACCTTTTTACCGATGAGTCCGGCAACAAGACCTGCGGATTGGCGAAGCCCCGACATTTGGGTGGCCATGTTCATCATCTGTTCCAAGGAGGAAAATTGCGCCATTTGGGCAATGAACTCCTTGTCCTGCATCGGCGCCATCGGGTCTTGGTTCCGCAGCTGTGTGACGAGGAGCTGGAGGAATTCGTCCTTTCCCAGTGCCTTCACCGGCTTGCGGGCGGCTTGGACGTTCTGCTTGGAATAATCCGGCCAAATATTCGATGTGCTGTTGGTTTGCGTCACCTGTTTCACCTCCTGATATACCGGTCTAAGCCCTAACGTTAAGAGAACTGCCATAACCGACATCTCGAAGATACGTAGAGCGCTCCAACTCGGCTTCGAAACCTACCGTGTCGTCATAGACTCCCCGGTTACCGCGTCCGTTCCCTCCGTTATCGTGCTGTTCAGATCCCGGCTGTCTTTGATTCTGTTGGAAAAAGGATGCGGAATCGGTTGTGGAAGACTGCTGTACCACTTCCATCCGTTCGACGTGCAATCCCTGTCCCTGCAGCGTGGTGCGAAGCTGGGACATTTGATTGTCCAACAAATCGCGTGCCGCTCCGCTCTCCGTAATAAATTGAGCAGTCAATTGCCCGTTATGGATTGTGATCTTGATGTCGACCTGGCCCAAATGTTCGGGATGAAGCGAGATTTGGGCTTCATGGGTACCGTTGCCCTGTGTCAGAGCGAATTGTTTAACCAGGTATTTGCCCATTTGCTCAGCAAACTGTTGAACCGGAACTAGCGTAGGTGATGGAGCCATGCTCGGAGTGGCTGCCGGCATCCCCACGTTGTCCCCTTTCAGGAACGTCCAAGCGGGTGCCGAGCCGCTCTGTCCGGAAGCTTCGCTCGGTTCAATTGCCGACTTCGTTGCCGTGCCTTCTACCTTGGGCGTTTCCGAACCGTTCGCCGTCTGGAACTGCCAAACCGGATTTCGCAATGGTGTGGCGGAACGGCGGATTTCCGGCGCGACGGCGACTGCCGTTTGTTCCGAATCGGCCGGGGAAGGAGTCATTCCCGCAGTTGTGAACTTGGCAATTTCTTGCTGCTCCTTGTTAGCTGATGCGTTGGCGCTGGCCGTTTGCCCACTGGAAACTTGTGCTGCGGACAATTGCGGCGATAATGCGTCCATTATTGTTTGGAGTTGTTCCGTAAACAGGGAGCCATCCGCCGGCAGCGTTGTGCCGTTCGACAACAAAGCAGACAATTGCATCAATGATTGCTGAAGCTTTTGTACGACTGGCAACATGTTCACAGATTGCTTACTTGGAGGGAGCAAACCCGTTAAAGTATCCGAACCCGAATTCAGTGTGGACACTTCATCGGTCTTCGGGGCTGTAGTGTTAAAGCCCATTTGGGTCAGCATGTTTTGGAGCAGCACAAGCAGACCCGCCATTTGATTTTGCGCATCCGCCGGCAGTTCCGCATTCGGATCCAGTCCTTTAACTTGTTCGGACAATCCCGCGAGCAGTTTAAGCAGGTCTGAAGAGGTCTGTCCCGTCATTGAGGCTCCGAGTAAGCCCGTCAAACCTTGCAGACCTGCCGGCACCGTAGTTCCGGAAGAAGACGCCACGTTGCCGCCCATTCCTCCTAGGGTCTGGATCCATGTATTCGGATCCAATCCTTTAACTTGTTCGGACAATCCCGCGAGCAGCTTAAGCAGGTCTGAAGAGGTCTGTCCCGTCATTGAGGCTCCGAGCAAGACCGTCAAACCTAGCAGACCTGCCGGCACCGCAGTTCCGGAAGAAGACGCCCCGTTGCCGCCCATTCCTCCCACGGCCTGTACCAATGCGCCCGCAAAACCTCCTGGAGATCCTATTTTCCCGGATCCCGGAGATGGGGTTGGCGCCGATACGGATCCCGCAACAGCTACTGTACAAATTCCGTTTGCGTTCATATGTTTTCACCTCCTTTCCATAATGGGTCCCATTGATCAGGGTTTGTTCGGCAGCAGCATCGTGACGATTGTTGCTGTTGTTTTGCTGTCCTTGTCCGACATAGCGGTTAGAATTTGAGACCTTGCATTATCGTCCAAAGAACCAAGGATAAGCAACAACTTCGATTGATTTTTGCCCACCATATCCAGCAATAGAGTCGCTGCGCTGGCCGGCTTCATGGCCGAAAAAGTAAGCTTCAACTGTGTCGTATCCAGCGTCGAAGCGGCTCCTGCCGTCTTTTCCAGTTCTTTGACACGCGACTGCAAAGCGGCGATCTCTTTTTGATCCACGGTCACCGAATCCTTCAGTCTGATCGTCACGTCCGCCGCTTTTTTAGGAGTCATTTTCTCCATCAAACGGCCGCGTTCCACATCGATCATCTCACCCATGACTAGAGCTGTTTCTTCGATCGTCATGCTCTCCAGAATCGGCGCTGCCTTACCCGGTGTCATCTTGCCGTACATGCCGGCCAGTGCTTTAATTCTGGCTTGGTACTGATCGGCTGTGATCGTACGCTGCTGTTTGTCCTTGTTTAACTGATCGAGTTGACTCTTCAGGTCATCAATTGCCTTTTTCTGCTCGGTGGTCTGTTGGGTGGCTTTCTTGAGAGCCGCTTCCCGATCCGCCAGCAATGCCTTCAACTCGTCCACTTTTTGCTTGGCATTGCTAATTGTAATTTGCTCGTCTGTATTGGTGGAAGACTTCGACGGAGCCGGATTGGGCAACACTGCGCTAAGCACCGGAATTTTATGGCCGATTTCGAGAGCTTTATTCCGCCAATCCGCGTTAAACAGCAGAAGCAGCATACCGAGCAATACGGCCGTAAACAGAATCGGAGTTAAGAAAAAGAGAAACCGTTCGAAGCCGCTGTAACTGTTCTTTTCGGTATTTGCGTTGGCCACGATCTCTTCTCCCTTCTCTGCGGGTCGCCCGCAAAACTTGGTTAGCGGCGGGAAGCGGCGGCACGGACGGTCGCGATTTCATCCAGTTCGTTTTGTTCTTTCAGCAGTGATTCGTAGCGAAAGCGTTGAAACGCCTTCTCGCGGGTATTCAGCCATACTTTCTCGTCCACCGATTTCTCGGCCAGGCGGCTTTGGCGCACTCGCACTTGCACTTCTGCCGTTTCCACTTCCTGCAGTTGTCTGCGTATTTTACCGTCAAGCAAGTCCAGATACTGCTGAATTGCGGTAAGTTCAGCCAACGCAACCGGAGCTGCCGCGGTCGTTCCGAGCCGATCTTCCGTTTCGCCGCGTTCGCGGATCAGGTGATGCAGTTGTTCTTCCTCTTGTTTGAGATTGTTCAGAGAGGCGGCGTATTCCCACTCCGCCATCGATTTTTCGCTGCCTTTCAGATCGACGATCTTCTGTAAAGGATATCGGAATCGCATAACCGCTTAACCTCATCTCCGGTAAAAATCGATGACCAACCGCTCCGTGGCCTCTTGCAAAGACACTTTTTCATCCGTGTTTTGACGGGTATACGCATTAATCAGTTCGATGTATTGCATCGCTTTGTCGATTTCCGGGTTGGAACCCTTCTGATAAGCGCCGATGTTAATCAGATCTTCCGACTCCCGATACACGGACAGCAGCCGTTTCAATTGCTCAGCGGACTCGCGGTGTTCTTGCGGCACGATGGCGTTCATGACCCGGCTGACGCTGGCTAAAACGTCGATCGCGGGGAAATGCCCCTTGTTCGCCAAGCTTCGATGAAGAACGATATGCCCATCCAAAATGCCTCGGACCGCGTCCGCGATCGGTTCGTTCATGTCGTCTCCGTCGACGAGCACCGTATAGAAGGCGGTGATTGAACCGGTCGGACCGGTGCCGGCCCTCTCGAGCAGTTTGGGAAGTGCCGCGAACACCGATGGGGTATAACCCCTGGTTGCCGGCGGCTCCCCGACCGCAAGTCCGACCTCGCGCATCGCCATTGCATAACGGGTGACGGAATCCATCATCAGCATCACGTTCAACCCGCGATCTCGGAAGTACTCCGCAATCGTCGTGGCGATGACTGCGCCTTTGATTCGGATCAGGGCCGGCTGATCCGATGTGGCCACAATTACCACTGAGCGCGCCAAACCTTCCGGGCCCAAATCCTTCTCGATGAATTCCAGCACCTCTCGCCCCCGCTCGCCGATAAGGGCGATTACGTTGACGTCGGCCGAAGTGTTTCGGGCCACCATCCCAAGCAATGTACTTTTGCCTACGCCCGATCCGGAGAAAATGCCGACCCGTTGTCCTTGACCGACGGTCAACAGACCGTCGATCGAACGGACCCCGGTACCCAGCGGCTCGGTCACCCGGGGACGGTTGAGAGGATTCCCCGGTGCGCGGTTCGTGGAATAGTGCGGCATCCGAGCGGGAAGCTTGGAACCGTCCAGCGGTCTTCCAAGTCCGTCCAGCACTTTCCCGAGCAGTTCCGATCCGACCTGAACCGTCAGTGGACGTCCTGTGGCAACCACATCACAGCCGGGACCGACTGCCTGGAGTTCGCCGAGCGGCATCAACAGCAGCCGGTTGTCCCGGAAACCGACCACTTCCGCCAAAATCGGCTCCCCGCCTTTCATCGGATGGATGGCACATACCTCCCCGACGCTTGCGTCCGGCCCCTCGGATTCGACGGTCAGGCCGATAACCTGCGTCACTTTTCCGTTGACCCGTACCGGATCAAGATGCTTCAGCGCCTCTTCGTATCGGGACAATTCAACAAGCGCCATCCGGGTGTGCCTCCTCCGCAGCGTGTGCCACAACTCTCAGCAATTCCTCGCGGATTGCGGAAAGTTGTGTGTCGATTCTTGCATCGATGGTGCCGAATGCGGACCGTACGATGCAGCCGCCTTCGCCGACTCCCGAGTCCGGCACGATCTGCAATTTCGCCTGGGAATCCAGCGCCAGCGATAATTCATCCTTGGCCGCTTGTACGAAAGCGAATTGAGAGGGTGACACGCACAAGGTGATGACACCTTGTTCCTTGCGGCGGGACAACGCCTGGGCAAAAAGCGTAATAGCCAATTCCGGCGCGCCCGACAATTGGCGGGAGACCAGTTTCTCGGCAACGGAGCAGCTGAGCTCGACCAGGAAAGTCTCGGCTTCGGCAATGACTCTTTCCTTTGCGATATAAGCTTGCTCGATCATGTTGCGGGATTCTTGCATACGGTTCTCCCATTCGAGGCGAACGTCTTGCTCCGCTTGCTCGGCTCCCGCAAGGTACCCTTCGTCATAACCCCTCTGTCGGGTTTCATCTAATACTGCGGCATCCTGTTCCCGCCTCGTTTGCCACCAGGCTTCCGCTTCTTCTTGGGCCGCAGCCCGTATTCCTTCGGCTGCGTTCCGTGCTTGGCCCAACATTTCCTGTGCCGTCTGTTCCGCATCCATTAGAATGCGTTCCTTTAACGAATGAGTTTCGACATCCGTTGCTGCATTTCCTTCGGAAGTCTCGTCGGAACCTGAAATATTTTGTTTCACCCGCACGTACTTTCGGGTCAGCTCCAGCCTCTTCAAATCTTCCAACGACACGACTCTTCCGGATTTGATCAGATTAGACAATGATATCGTCTCCTCCGCCGCGGGCGATGATGATCTCTCCGGACTCTTCCAGTCTGCGAATCGTCGCTACGATGCGGGTCTGCGCTTCTTCGACGTCCCGCAGACGGACAGGACCCATGTACTCCATTTCTTCTTTGAACGTATCCGCCATCCTCTTGGACATATTCCGGAAGATCGCATCTCGCACCTCTTCGCTTGCGACCTTGAGTGCGAGCTGCATATCGGCATTCTCGATGTCGCGGATAATTCTTTGAATAGAACGGTTGTCCAGATTAACGATATCCTCGAACACGAACATGCGTTTCTTGATTTCTTCGGCCAGCTCCGGATCCTGAATTTCGAGGGAATCCAGAATCGTGCGCTCCGTGCCTCGGTCGACGCCGTTCAAGATCTTAACGATGGCCTCGATTCCTCCCGCATTCGTATAGTCTTGCGTAGCGGTTGCGGACAGTTTCTGTTCGAGAACCCGCTCGACTTGAGCGATCACTTCCGGAGATGTGCTGTCCATCAGGGCGATCCGGCGGGCAACATCGGCCTGCTTGTCCTGCGGCAGCGAAGACAGCACTGCGGAAGATTGATCCGGCTGCAAATAGGACAACACGAGCGCGATCGTCTGGGGATTCTCGTTCTGAATAAAATTCAGGATCTGCTGCGGCTCCGCTTTGCGGGCAAAGTCGAAGGGACGGACTTGAAGCGTCGCCGTTAACCTGTTCAAGATGTCAGTTGCTCTCTGGGAGCCAAGCGCCTTTTCCAAAATTTCTTTGGCGTAATTGATGCCGCCCTGAGAAATAAACTCTTGTGCAACACAAATTTGATGAAACTCGGCTAATATACTTTCTTTATCCAAACTGTCGACTTTGCGGACGTTGGCGATTTCCAACGTCAGCTGCTCAATTTCCTCGTCTCGCAAATGCTTAAAAACTTGTGCGGACACTTCCGGACCAAGTGTGATGAGCAGGATGGCCGCCTTTTGCCGGCCGGACAGGTGCATCATTGCTGTTCCTTTTGCCATAACTGCCACCTCTATTCATCCACCAGCCAAGTCCGCAGAAGATTGACGAATTCATCTGGTTTGCGTTTGGCCAGACTTTCAAGCTGTTTGCGGACCTGACTTTCATTCGTTACGTTGTCGATGTCGATCGTCGGCAATTCCACGCGCTGGGCTTCCTCGGCGAGCGCCGCTTCTTGTGCGGATTTGCGGCGCCGATAGAAGAAGTAACCCACGCCGCCGAGCAAAGCAACCGCCAGTACGCCAAGCCCTGCCAGCCAATAAGCCGAAACGGTCATTCCGGAAGATGGAGTGTTGTTTCCGTCGAATGTCTGAGACAAGACGGATACCCGTTGGGCCAAATCTTGGTTGGTCAAAGTCTGACCGGAGTCCGCCAATAGCGTGCGGAGGTTGCTGATCAGCATTTGGGTGATTTGAGCCTGGCGTTGCGGATTCATAACCTTGGCGTCCACCCCGACGCTTATGGCGAGGTCTTTGACCTTGTAAGGAGCATTCACAGTCTCTTCCGTGAGCCGGCTCGGTTCATAGTTAATGATATCCGAGGTTTTATCCGATGTAGACGTGGAGGAATTCGAACCGCCGGGATAATTGGTAACATCGGTTTGTCCGGCGCCTGCAACTCCTCCAGCTTGACCGTTTTGTCCATTCGAAGTCTCAGCAGTGTGCTGCTCGCTGATGATGATTCCTTTGTTGTCGTTGTTGGGGAGAGGAGCAACACTGTCGGCCTTGCTCGTCTTCTTGTCGAAATTCAAAGAAGAAACGACACTAATGACCATGTTTTCCGTACCGACGATTGGGTTAAGAAACTGTTGTATGTTCCTCTTAAGGTCTGCTTCGTATTGATGCGTAACTTCGAACTGAGATTGGACCACTCCGCCGGATGCGCCAGAGCCGCCGATTTTGCCCGAGGGCGCAAGTTCTCCCGCGGTTGTGCTCGTAATGGTGATATCCTCAATCTGAAGATTCGGGACGGCCGTTTTTACGAGATTATAATAGCTGTCGATTTCCTCTTGCTTCGGACGGTAGCCGGGCTTAAACGTCATCACGACGGACACCGTCGCCCGTTCTTTGCCGGCGTCACTGACAAATACCGATTGTTGAGGGAGATTGACGAGCACTTTAGCCCGTTGTACTCCCTGCATACTGGTGAGCAACTGCTGAACTTCACCGTTTAGGGCATTCCGCAATTTGACCTGAAATTCTTGGTCCGTCGAGCCGATAGAAGAAGTAGACTTGCTCATCTCGGCGAATCCGATGGAACCGTTTTGTACGAGCCCTTGGGATCCCACATCCACCTTCACTCGCGAAGCGGAAGCGCTTGGCACCGAGATGCTGGCTCCGTCCCGGCTCAATTGATACTTGATTCCTTGCCCGTCCAAGTATTGAATAATGGCTGCAGCGTCGGTACTGTCGAGATTCTGAAACGCCAGCTCGAATTGGGTTCTGGTAAACCACGAAGTCAATAGAATCACGGCAAGCAATAAAAATACCGCCGTCGAGGCGAGCACCCATTTTTGTGTCTTGCTAAATTGGTTCCAGAAGCCCTTCAGCTTGTCCCGAACCTGTGCCCACTTCTCGTTCACAATGTCACCTCACCTGCGGTTAAATCAACCGGAGCCCAGGGCTCACGGTTGATAATTGGCTGTCAATAAGCTGTGATCAGATCTGCATCCGCATGATTTCCTGGTAAGCCTCTACGACCTTGTTGCGGACTTGAGAGGTCAAAGAAAGGCTAAGCTCCGCTTTGGAGGACGCGATTAAGACGTCGTTCACGTCCGCCTGCCCGATAATGAATTGATCGTTGACTTTATGTACGTCCTGCTCCTGCGCGGCCACTCCGTCGATCGCGGTTTTCAGAAACGAAGCAAAGCTTTCCGTCGCTTCTGCAGGTGTCGCCTTTTTCTCCACCTGTGCTGCGTTCTGTATCAATTGGACCGGTGCAAGCATTGTGGTGTTTATCATGAGGATCCCCCGCTTTCATCCTAAAATGTCTTGCTTATGGCGATCAGCGACCGATTTCCAACGACTTCATGAACATTGCCTTGCTTGCGTTTAACGCCGTGACGTTCGCTTCGTAAGAACGAGACGCAGAAATCATATCCACCATTTCCTTGAGTACGTCCACATTGGGCATAGAGACCATGCCGTTCGCGTCAGCATCGGGATGGGAAGGATTGTAAACCTGTTTGAAAGGCGTGGAATCTTCCTTAATGGACGTGACTTGAACTCCTTGAGCCGCAGATGCGTCTAATTTGTCGTTGAGCATGTTGTGAAAATGAGACTGCACAGGAGCCATGACCACTTCTTTTCGACGGTAGGGGACGAATTTGCCGTTCACGAAGCCGGCTCGCGTCGTCTCGGCGTTGGCGATATTGGCAGAAATGACGTCCATACGCAGACGCTGCGAGGTTAAAGCAGAAGCGCTGATGTCGAATCCGCCCAGTCTCATTTTTTACCCTCTCCCTTCGATTCCGGTGCGCATCATTTTCACTTCATGGTTGATCTGTTGAATGAACAGGTTATATCTCAACTGGTTTTCCGCCATAAGCGACATCTCTTTGTCGATGTCCACATTATTCTGGTTGTTGTTGATAACCGAGGTTTCATCGGTGACAACTTGGGCTGCCGCATTCGGAGAAGAAGCTCCGATCGGAATGTGGCGGCTGTCCGTTCTGCGGCCGGACAAGGTCTTCAAGCCGTCTTGGCCCATGGCTTGCGATAGGAACTCCTCGAACGCAACATCTGATCTTTTGAAGTAAGGTACGTCCACATTGGCGATGTTATTGGCCAATACTTGCTGTCGCATAGAAGCCGCATGAATTGCGCCCTCGAGCCGTTGAAACGAGGCACCGTTTAAAACGTCCATCGGATGGCGGACCTTCCTTCCCTCACAAAAATGAAAATTTACTCATTACTCTACTCTTTCTACTTCCACGTATACAGTCATTATCCTGCCTAATTCGACAGAAGTTTCGCGTTTTCCGCAAAAACACCCCATAAATTGTCACATTAGAAATCTCTTAGACTATCATCTCCGACCCCAACCATGAAAACAATAAGAAAAAAGCCCTAATCTTCGAGTGGAAGATCGGGCTTACTCCATTGATAGGAGGGTGGGTCGCTGGTTCAATTTTTGCGTTGCTCAAGTTGTTGGATCAGCTGTGTATTCAGAATCCGGATATAGGTGCCTTTCATCCCAAGCGACCGTGTTTCGATGACACCCGCACTTTCGAGCTTACGCAGCGCATTCACAATGACGGATCGAGTGATTCCGGCACGGTCGGCGATTTTGGAAGCGACCAGGAGCCCTTCTTTTCCTGCGAGTTCTTCGAAGATTTGTTCCACGGCTTCCAATTCGCTGAAGGAAAGGGAATGAACGGCTACGGAAACGACTGCTTTGTTCCTCGCTTCCGTCTCCCGCTCCTCCGCCCGCTCGCGCAAGATCTCCATTCCGATCAATGTAGACCCGTACTCTGCCAAAATCAGATCGTCATCGCCCAATGAAGGTTTTTCCCCGGATAGAATAACGGTTCCGAGACGATCTCCTCCTCCAATAACCGGGACTATCGTAACGAATCGGCCTTCAAAGGCCGATCGCACGGATACTAGCGTCTCATCCTTAGATATGCTTACAGCCGTTTCTCCGAGTTTCAAAAAACGATCGTTCGTTTCCTGCGGAAATCTCAATTCCTCCGGATGTTCCATACGCAGCCAAATGTCGGAAAAGTTCGGGGACAGCGCGCTGCCCAGCACTTTTCCTCTGCGGCTCACGACAAGCACCTCCGCCTGAACAGTTTCCCGCAGTACCTCCGCCATTTCGCGGAAGTTGAGAGGTTTGCCCGCCGCTTTCTGAAGCAATTTGTTGAGCGTCCGGGTCTTTTCCAGCAACGTCATGATATTCTGATCCTCCTAGTACGACTCAAGGCGGCAAGCTTTTACAAAATATATTGGCTCAAATCGCGATTGCTTGCAATCGTAGCCAGTTTCTCCCGTACATATTCCGGTGTGATAGTCATCTCTTCCAATTGAAGCTCGGGAGCCTCAAAAGACAAATCCTCCAGCAGTTTCTCCAGAAGCGTATGCAGCCGGCGGGCTCCGATGTTTTCCGTATTTCGGTTTACTTCCTGCGCCATCCGGGCGATTTCGGCGATGGCCGTGTCGGTGAATGTGACCCGGATGCCCTCTGTTTCGAGCAGTGCGGAATATTGCTTGGTGAGCGCGTTCTGCGGCTCCGTCAGGATCCGAATAAAATCTTCATCGGTCAAACTACTCAGCTCGACACGGATCGGAAATCGGCCTTGCAGCTCGGGAATGAGATCGGACGGTTTGGCGATATGGAAAGCTCCGGCAGCCACGAAAAGGATATAATCGGTTTTGACGGGGCCGTATTTGGTCATCACCGTCGATCCTTCGACGATCGGCAAAATGTCGCGCTGTACGCCTTCCCGCGAAACGTCGGGACCCTGCCCGCGACCTTGACTTGCGATTTTGTCGATTTCGTCGATAAAAATGATGCCCGACTGCTCCGCGCGGCGAATCGATTCCGACACGACATCGTCCATATCGATCAGCCGGTTCGCTTCTTCCTGAATCAATACCTTGCGCGCGTCCCGAACGGTTAAACGCCTTTTTTTGCGGCGCTTGGGGAGGAACTGGCCAAGCATCTCCTGCATGTTCTGGCCCATCTGCTCCTGTCCGGGGCCGGTAAACATATCCATCATCGGAGGAACGGCGTCTTCCACATCGACTTCAACGAATTCGTTTTCGAGTTCGCCCGCCTCAAGCTTGGCCTTTGCTTCCCGGCGTCTGTCCTGGATCGTCGGATCGGGCGCCTCAGCTTCTTCGTTTGCGCCGTTGCCTCCTCCGCCGAACAACATTTCGAGCGGATTACGCTGAGACTTGGGCTTGACGGGTGAAGGCACAAGCAGCGCCGCAAGCCGATCAACAGCCGCCTGTTCCGCCTTGTCCCGGACTTTTTCCGTCCGTTCTTCCTTCACCATGCGAATCGATGTCTCTACCAAATCGCGGATCATGGATTCGACGTCGCGCCCCACGTACCCGACTTCTGTAAATTTGGTCGCTTCGATTTTCATGAAAGGAGCGTGCACAAGCTTGGCGAGCCGCCGGGCGATTTCCGTCTTGCCGACCCCTGTCGGTCCGATCATCAAAATGTTTTTGGGTACCACTTCATCGCGAAGCTCTTCCGGCAGGCGGCTTCTGCGGAACCGGTTACGAAGCGCCACTGCGACCGAGCGCTTAGCCGATTTCTGACCTACAATATATTTGTCCAGCTCCGCCACGATTTGGCGGGGCGTCATCTGCTCGCTCATATTCGGTTTCCTCCTCGAAAAACTTACTTTCACCGGGGCCTCCAAAAAGTAGTCGGAGTAAACCTCGAGGGCGTTCTTCACTTTTTGGGGAGAGAGTTAGATTTCTTCAACAACCAGATTTTCATTGGTAAAGACGCAAATTTGCGCGGCGACCTGCAGCGCGGATCGGGCCATTTCCTTTGCTTCCATCGCCGGCGCATGCTGTTTCAGGGCGCGTGCGGCGGCAAGTGCGAAGCCGCCTCCGGAGCCGATGGCGAGAATGCCGTCGTCCGGTTCGATGACTTCGCCGTTACCCGACAGCAGCAGCATGCCGGAAGCGTCCACTACGATCATCATCGCTTCCAGGCGGCGCAGTACCCGATCGGAGCGCCAATCTTTGGCCAGTTCTACGGCCGCCCGCTGCAGATTGCCATGGTGTTCCTCGAGTTTTCCTTCGAATTTCTCGAACAAGGTAATCGCGTCCGCCACGGAACCGGCGAATCCCGCGAGCACTTGCCCCCGGTATATTCGGCGCACTTTCTTGGCCGTATGTTTCATCACCATGCTGTTGCCGAACGTAACCTGACCGTCGCCTGCGATGGCACCTTTGCCGTTATGGCGGACAGCACATATCGTCGTAGCATGAAACTGACCAGTCGAATTCATGGGTAGTCCCTCCTTAGTGAGCCCAAACACAGATTACATCGAATGAATAGAGCCGGATTGGATAACAGGCAATAATGCCGATGGCTAGATTAGGCGGAACACGCTGAAACAGCGGCGTTGTTAATTCCGCTGTCACTGCTTCACCCGGTAGGAACGCTCTCGGTTGGCCGGAGATCGCGGGCGAATGCGTCGATCTCCGACAGCGCCCGGTCTGCGATCGATTCGTTTTTCTCTTTTTTGCTGCGGACGCGCCGGCCGAGCGGCGGGAACAATCCGAAATTGGCATTCATCGGCTGAAAGTGGCGGAAATCCGCCGTGGTGATATATTGCGCCATGCTTCCAAGCGTCGTTTCCGGGGGAAGCGTTAACGGGGCGAGTCCGCGAGCCAATCGCCCGGCATTAAGTCCGGCAATGAGCCCGGAAGCGGCGGATTCCACATAACCTTCCACACCGGTCATCTGACCGGCGAAAAATAGCGTTTCCCGCCGCCGGAACTGATAAGTCGGAAGCATCAGCCGCGGTGAGTTGATGAAGGTGTTGCGGTGCATCACGCCGTAGCGGACGAATTCCGCCTCCGCGAGCCCGGGAATCAGCGATAATACCCGTTTTTGCTCCCCCCATTTGAGGTGAGTTTGGAAACCAACGAGATTAAACAGGGTACCGGCGGCATTGTCCTGCCTGAGCTGAACAACGGCGTGCGGCTGTTCGCCCGTACGGGGGTCGATTAAGCCGACCGGTTTCATCGGTCCGAACAGCACGGTCTGCTTCCCTCGTTTAGCCATCACTTCAATCGGCATGCAGCCTTCGAAATACATTTCTTTCTCAAAATCCTTGATCTCCGCCGTCTCCGCAGTGATCAAAGCTTCATAAAACGTATTGAATTCCTTCTCGTCCATCGGGCAGTTCAGGTAGGCGGCTTCGCCTTTGCCGTAACGGGAAGCAAGAAAAACCCGGTCCATATTGATGGAGTCTTTCTCTACGATGGGAGCGGCAGCGTCAAAAAAATAAAAATACTCTTCTCCGAGAAGCTCCTTGATTTTTTGGGACAAGTCCGGCGATGTTAACGGCCCTGTGGCAATCAAGGTGATGCCGTCTGCCGGAATATCGGACAGCTCTTCATTCACCACCGTGATCAGCGGATGCTCCCGCAACCGGCTCGTCACTTCTCCCGAGAAACCTTCGCGATCGACCGCCAGCGCGCCGCCGGCCGGCACGGCATGACGATCCGCGGCCGACAGGATGAGCGAGTTCAGCCTGCGCATCTCTTCCTTGAGCACACCAACGGCGTTTGTGAGCCCGTTGGCGCGCAAACTATTGCTGCAGACGAGTTCGGCGAAACGTTCCGTATGATGAGCCGGCGTTCGGCGTACAGGGCGCATTTCATATAAGGTAACGGGTACGCCTTGGGAAGCGATTTGCCAAGCCGCTTCGCTTCCGGCGAGACCGGCACCGACCACCGTTACGGATTGTCGTTCGTTCACTGGGCCGACACCTCCTTGCCGTATTTCCTGATGCATATGTTCGTTGTTAAAAGTATGGATGCATGGTTGGCGGAACCGTGACCCGGTTCATTCTGCGCTTTCGTCCGCGTCCGGAGCGTTCTCGTCATGACCGCATACCGTGCAGTGCCAGATCACATTGCCGCGGCTCCGCTTTTCCACCATCATGCCGCCGCAATCCGGACATGGCTTAGCCACCGGTTTGTCCCAGGACACATAATTGCATTCGGGATACCGGTCGCAGCCGTAGAACAGTCGTCCTTTTTTGCTGCGGCGTTCGACGATCTGGCCTTGGTTGCATGTTGGGCAAGTCACTCCGGTGTCTTTCACGATCGGCTTCGTATTGCGGCAGTCCGGAAAACCGGAACAGGCCAAAAATTTACCGAACCGGCCCATTTTGTAAACCATCTGGCTGCCGCATTTATCGCAAATTTCTTCCGAAGGTTCGTCGCGGATTTCGACTTCTTTCATTTCGTCTTCCGCGAAGATCAGCCGTTTTTCGAACGATTTGTAAAACTCGCCGATGACGTCGACCCAGTTTTCCTTGCCTTCCTCCACATTGTCGAGATCGCCCTCCATGTGGGCGGTGAACTCCGCGTCCAGGATTTCCGGGAAAAATTCCTCCATGAGCTGAATAACAAGCTCCCCAAGTTCCGTGGGTACGAACTTTTTCTCTTCAATAGCGACATAATTACGTTTTTGGATCGTTTCTAGCGTGGGGGCATAGGTGCTCGGCCGACCAATCCCGAGTTCTTCCAGCGTTCTCACCAGACGTGCCTCGGTATATCGCGGAGGCGGTTGGGTGAAATGCTGTTTCGGATCGATGTTGGACGTGTTCACGACTTCACCCGCTGTCATCGGAGGCAGCAAACGATCTTCATCGGTGGAACCGTCGTCGTTTCCTTCCACGTACACCTTCATGAAGCCCGGAAATTTCAGCTTGGAACCTACCGCACGAAACAGCACTGGTCCATTGTTCAAATCGACCGACATCGTGTCGAGTATGGCGGACGCCATTTGGCTGGCAACAAAACGCTCCCAGATCAGCTTATAAAGACGAAGTTGATCGCGTGACAAATAAGACTTAACGGCTTCGGGCTCGCGCAGCACGGAGGTGGGTCTGATTCCTTCATGGGCATCTTGGGCGTTGGCATTTTTTCGGGTATAAACTCTCGGTGTTTCCGGAATATATTTGACACCGAACTTGGTCCCTATATATTCTTTGGCTTCTTCTTGTGCGATGGGGGAAATTCGCGGAGAATCCGTCCGCATGTACGTGATGAGACCTACGGTGCCTTCTTTGCCGAGATCGACGCCTTCGTACAGCTGCTGGGCAACCTGCATCGTTTTGGACGCCCGGAAATTCAGCTTCCGCGCCGCTTCCTGCTGCAGCGAGCTGGTAATGAACGGAGGGGAAGGATTACGCTGACGTTCCTTCTCCTTCACTTCCCCGACTTCGAACGGACGCCCTTCGATGAGCGCCAATACTTCCTTCACGTCCGCTTCGCTTTTCAGCTCTTTCTTGTCGCCTTGCAGAGAATGAAACTTGGCTTCGAAAGAGGCGTTTCCTTTCATCAGATGTGCCGTAATGCTCCAATATTCTTCTGGTACGAACGCTTTGATTTCATTTTCGCGGTCCATGATCAGCTTGACGGCGACCGATTGCACACGGCCGGCACTCAGCCCTTTCTTGACCTTCTTCCAGAGCAGTGGACTAATTTTGTACCCGACCAATCGGTCTAGCACGCGGCGCGCCTGCTGGGCATTTACCAAGTCCATATCGATGGCACGGGGAGTCTTTAAGGCATCCTTGACCACCTGTTTTGTAATCTCATTAAAAACGACGCGGCATGCGTCCTTCTCATCCAACTCCAGGTAGTGCGCCAAATGCCAGGCAATCGCTTCGCCTTCCCTGTCGGGGTCAGACGCGAGATATACTTTTTTCACTTTTTTGCTGGCGTCCTTTAATTCCTTGAGGACATTGCCTTTGCCGCGGATCGTGATGTATTTGGGTTGGAAATTGTTGTCGACCTCCACGCCTATTTGGCTTTTGGGTAAATCGCGAATGTGGCCCATGGAAGCCTTGACGATAAACTTGCTTCCCAAATATTTGCCAATGGTCTTGGCCTTGGCCGGTGACTCTACGATGACGAGCGAATCCGCCACATTCATTCCTCCTCTCCTACGGTCGACGGGTCCCCGGGCCGCCGTTATCGATCATACGGCCAATCAGAGGACACTATATACGGAACCGGGTTGCTGGTGAATTGTTCTTTTTATTAGTAAAGATAGCAGAACCGCGTGTAAAAGTCCAAATGTCATCCCTGTGTCGGCTAACAGCTCATCGATCGAGCGGGGGTTGTCCAGCAGCAGATCATAAACCGAACGTTCGTCGTTGGTGAGCTCCTGATCGGCAGCTGAGCGTTCGGGAACGCTGGCCGCGGGGGCAACGAAAGACTGGAACGGCCGGATCACATCCTCTGCCTCCACCGCAGCCGCGGCCGTGCCTTCACGCAGCAGTTGCAGGCCTCCCCGGCTTCTCGGCGATGTCACGGGACCGGGTACGACAAACACCTGCCGATCGGCATCTATTGCCTTCCTTACGGTAATCAGCGCTCCGCTGTTTTCCGGAGCCTCCACCACCAGGACGCCAAGTGAAAGGCCGGCGATGACCCGGTTGCGGGAGGGGAAAATATGAGGGTGAAACGGAGTGTCGGGAGGCGTCTCGGACAAGACCAGTCCGTTCTTGACGATCTCATGGTACAATTGGCGGTTTTCAGGCGGATAGATCCGATCCACGGGTGTTCCCAGCACTGCGATGGTGCCTCCGGGACGGCCCAGCGCACCGCGATGGGCGCAAGTGTCGATTCCCCTTGCCAAACCGCTGACGACCGTGAAACCCCTATCGGCGAAAACTGCCGAAAATTCCTCCGCCACGTGCCGACCGTATGCGGTGGCCAGCCTGGTGCCCACAACCGCTATCGCCGGCCGAGACGCCATCCCCAGTTGACCTATATAATAGAGAACCCACGGCGGATCCGGCGCCTCCCGGAGAAGTTCGGGATAATCACGATCGGCGAAAGTGACGATTTCGATTCCGCTGCTCCGACGGCGGGCAAGTCGGATGTCTGCGCGTTCGCGTGTCAAGTTAGGGGCGAGAGCGGCGGCCTGCCTCTGAGACAGCCCACATTCCCGCAGGTCGCCTTCCCTCATACCTTCACGTATAGACAGCTCACCGGCCGCATGCCATAAATCTCGTATCGTCGTCCATCCGATTCCTTCCGTTTCATGCAGAGCCACCAATGTTTCACGTGAAATCCCGTTATTTCCCAATAATGACACTCCTTTGATTATATTCTCATAACCTTATTCCCTTCCGGGTCAATACGAAAAAGCAGCCTCCCACACCCTCTTGCGAGGGGGCGGAAGGCTGCTTGCCCATCCGGGTCCGCGTGTCCGGGCCAATCATCCGGACACGCATTTTGATGAGATTACTTTACCATTAACCTTTGCATTTTGCCAGCAGGCCACGGGCTTCAAGCACGCTCACTAACGTGGAACCCATCTCCGAAGGCGTTGGAGCAACCTTGATGCCGCACTCCTCGAGTTTGGCGATCTTTTCTGCCGCAGTGCCTTTGCCGCCGGAAATGATGGCGCCGGCATGGCCCATCCGTTTGCCGGCCGGTGCGGTTACGCCTCCGATGAAGCCGACGACAGGTTTCGTCATGTTCGCCTTGATCCACTCAGCCGCATCTTCTTCGGCCGTGCCGCCGATTTCGCCGATCATGATGACCGCATAAGTATCCGGATCTGCATTGAACAGCTTGAGGATATCGATGAATTCCGATCCTTTCACCGGGTCGCCGCCGATCCCGACCGCGCTCGACTGGCCGATACCGGCGGATGTCAGTTGGTGAACGGCTTCGTAGGTCAAGGTTCCCGAACGGGACACGACGCCTACATGACCTTTTTTGTGGATATAGCCCGGCATGATGCCGATTTTGATCTCGCCCGGTGTAATAACACCCGGACAGTTCGGACCGATCAAGCGGGTTTTCTTGCCTTCCATGTACCGGGTAACCTTGATCATGTCCATGACCGGAATGCCTTCCGTGATACAGATGGCAAGATCAAGCCCAGCATCGACTGCTTCCATGATCGCGTCCGCCGCGAAAGGCGGAGCCACATAGATAACGGATGCCGTAGCGCCCGTAGCCGCCACCGCTTCCTTCACCGTATTAAAAATAGGAAGAGATACGGTCGAGCCGTTCTCCAACGTAATGTCGACCTTTTGGCCGCCTTTGCCCGGCGTCGTACCGCCGACCATCTGCGTGCCGTAATCGAGTGCACCCTTGGCGTGAAAAAGTCCGGTCGCGCCCGTGATGCCTTGGGTGATCACCTTGGTGTTTTTATCGATCAAAATGCTCATGACTTCACACTCCCCGGTTCGTTCTCCCTTGTCATTTCACGAGCGACACGATTTTTTGCGCGCCGTCGGCCATGGAATCGGCAGCCACAATGTTCAGGCCCGATCCGTTCAAAATCTCTTTGCCCATCTTCACGTTCGTTCCCTCAAGGCGTACGACGAGCGGCTTGTCCAGCCCCAGCTCGCGCGCTGCCGCCACAACACCTTCGGCGATAACGTCACATTTCATGATGCCGCCGAAAATGTTGACGAAAATGCCTTTGACGTTCGCGTCGGACAAGATGATCTTGAACGCTTCCGTCACTTTCTCTTTGGTTGCGCCGCCGCCGACGTCAAGGAAGTTGGCCGGCTCGCCGCCGTAATATTTAATTATGTCCATCGTCGCCATTGCAAGACCCGCACCATTAACCATGCAGCCAATGTTGCCTTCCAGCGCGATGTAGGACAGATCGAATTTGGAAGCTTGGATTTCCTTCTCGTCTTCCTCGTCCAGGTCACGAAGCTCGACGATGTCTTTGTGGCGGAACAGCGCGTTGGAGTCGAAGTTCAATTTGGCGTCAAGCGCCATCACGTTGCCGTCTCCGGTTACGACGAGCGGATTGATCTCGGCAATTGAGCAGTCTTTGTCTTCGAACGCTTTGTACAGCTTCAACATAAAGCTGGCTGCTTTGTTGACTAGCTCACTCGGAATGTTGATCGCGTAGGCGAGTCTGCGCGCTTGGAACGGGAGCAATCCGGTGACCGGATCAATCACTTCTTTGATGATTTTCTCCGGCGAATGTGCGGCGACCTCTTCGATCTCCGTTCCGCCTTCTTCGGATGCCATCATGACGACGCGGCCCGTGCCGCGATCGACAACGACGCCCACGTAATATTCTTTGCGAATGTCGCAGCCTTCTTCGATCAGCAGCCGCTTCACTACTTTGCCTTCCGGTCCGGTTTGATGCGTGACGAGCACTTTACCGAGCAGTTCTTCCGCATACTTGCGAACGTCTTCCGGGCTCTTCGCGATTTTCACGCCGCCCGCTTTGCCGCGTCCGCCGGCATGAATCTGGGCTTTGACGACCGTTACGGCAGTCCCAAGCTCTTGCGCTGCTGCAACGGCTTCATCGGCGGTGAATGCCACTTTGCCGCGCGGTACGGCGACGCCATACTGCTTCAAGACCGCTTTGCCTTGATATTCATGAATGTTCATGGCCCTTGCATCCTCCCGTTTGCACGCTATTCCCTGTGCGACTGACGGCCGGCCGAAACCTGCCCGCGCACAGTCGTATGAGGTCATACTATGAAACAAACCTTCACTATTGTATCACTTTTTGTAGAAGTGTTCCTCTTTTTCGATCAATTTTTTAGCCCCGTTTGGCAACAATGCCATCTAATAATGCGATGGAAATTCATACAAAATCGATGCCTGCATTTCGGACGGATAGAACGTGGTGTTGATGAATCGCATCATGTATTGACAGCAAGGAATCAACCGCTTAGACTGTACTCGAAGCTTCACCGCGGAAGGTAAGGAAGCACCTTTCTCCGCCAACGGTAACGTTGACGAGGAGGGTGTTTTTTATGTATGTGAAAATGATCGGAGGCAGCGTTGCGGGCGTGGAAGGCCGCCTGATCCAAGTGGAAGTCGATATTTGTTCGGGTCTGCCTCAGGTTAATGTGGTCGGGCTCGCAGATACGGCCGTGAGGGAATCGGTAGAACGGGTACGGGCGGCGGTCCAAAACGGCGGTCTCAAGTTCCCGCTCGACCGGATTACCGTCAATTTGGCACCTGCCGATTTGCGCAAAGAAGGCAGCGCGTTTGATTTGGCGATTGCGGCAGGTATTCTGTGTGCCAGCGGGCAGATCGCTCCGGAGCGATTCGAGGCTACACTGCTTATTGGGGAACTGGCATTAAACGGTGACATTCGCAGTGTGCCGGGCGTGCTGGCGATGACGGAACAAGCTAGCAAGGCCGGTCTCCGGCGTGTGATCGTCCCCCATTCGGCGGTCGCGGAAGCGCGTTTGATCGAAGGGATTAAAGTCGAAGGAATCGGCACGATCCGGGAGTGGACGAGCGGCGGCGCAGGGACTGACGGAAGGCGTGAGGAATCCTCAAGTGTGCCGATTCAATCGCTGCCGAAGGAAAAGACTGCCCTCAGCGAAGACCCTGATCTGTTGGATATTGTCGGCCATGTCCACGCCAAGCGCGCGCTTATGATCGCCGCAGCCGGAATGCATAATGTGTTGTTTGTCGGGCCACCAGGCACAGGCAAAACGATGCTTTGCCGCCGTCTGCCCGGCCTGCTCCCTCCGCTTGACGATGGAGAAGCGCTGGCCGTCACGAAGATTTTCAGTGTTTGCGGGAAGCTGAACGAAGCCCGCAGCGGACTGATCCGCAGCCGGCCGTTTCGCTCCCCCCATCATACAATTTCTACCGCCGGATTGATCGGCGGGGGTTCGGTTCCCAAACCCGGGGAGGTCACTCTCGCTCATCACGGGGTACTGTTCCTGGATGAAATGCCGGAGTTTTCGCGAATATGTCTCGAATCGTTAAGGCAGCCGCTCGAGGACCGGGAAGTGACGATCGGACGCGCTCGCGGCGTATGCCGGTTCCCGGCTCGTTTTATGCTCGCGGCTTCGATGAACCCCTGTCCTTGTGGTTTTTTCGGTGGAAGCGACATGGATCGCCCTTGTACTTGTTCGACAGCCGCCATTCTCCGCTACCGCTCCAAAATGTCCGGGCCATTAGCGGATCGGATCGATTTGCAAGTGGAACTGCCGCGCCAGACTTCCCGGCCGACGGCCGGCACAGGAATGAGTTCCGCGGAGGCAAGGCAGATCATAACGGATGCGTACCTACGACAAAAAACCCGTTACGCCAAGCACGGGATTTCATGGAACAGTGAACTGCACGGTTCATTGCTGAAGAAATATACGGCGCTGACGCCGGAGGGAGAACAACTGATCGGGGAAGTGTACGGACGGCTCGGGCTCAGCTTTCGTGCCCACGACCGGATTCTCAAAATGTCGCGGACGATCGCAGACCTGGCGGGAAGAGAAGCCATCGGTTTGGAGGATGTGGCGGAAGCGATTCAATACCGCTGTCTCGATAAGGGGCTGGAGTCGACGGCCTGATTCAGAAAGCGCCGGGAATATGCTTCAACTCGGCGATGGATCCGTCACCGCCGAAGGTTATGGCCACGACGTCAAAACGGATGGGACAGCCGGACGTTCCCGTCATCATCAAATAAATCTGAGCGGTATCGCGTACTTGACGAATTTTGCGCGGCGTCACGGCTTCGATGGCGGTCCCGTATCGCTGTGGGGCGGTCCGCGACCGGACCTCGACAAACACGAGCGTCTCTGCTGCCCGTGCGATCAGATCGATCTCCCCCGAACGGCAGCGCCAGTTGCGCGCCACAATATCGCATCCGAGATTGACCAAATGACGGGCCGCTTCTAGTTCCGCAGCAGCTCCTGCAGCCTTGCGACCGGACAAAATCGATGATCGTTGACTCCGGGCGGGACGGTTGTGGGATTCCATGGTTCCAACGCTCCTTAGGATCGGCTTTGACGCCTCGAATCGGTCATTCCCGCCATGCGGTCGGACCGGTAAACGAAACTGAGTACTTCCGCCACCAGTTGATAAAGCTCGGGAGGAATTTGCTGCTCCAGATCCAGCTTGGACAGCACCTCCACCAACGAGGTGTCCTCTTGAACGGGGATCCCGTGTTCTTGAGCCCGCCGTAAAATCTGTTCCGCCATCACGCCTTGACCTTTGGCGACTACGGTCGGGGCCGCGCTGCGCTCCGGATCATACTTCAGAGCCACCGCTTTCTTGGGCAGTGTACGGTTGGAATCTCGCTTGGAGCTCGGCGTCATGCGCGAAAATCCACCCCTTTGTATGGCTTGGCCGCATAGGCGGCGGAGTTCGCTTTCTCCAGGTTGTCGATCTTGTCGCTGCTCTCCTCCATTTGAACCTCTTTATAGGACGGCAACGGCGATGCCGTGATAGAGAGTAATTGGAAGCCGGCGCTGCGCAAGGCGGAGTTTACCTCATCTCTTGCCTGATCCACCAATTCCGCCATACCGGGGTAGTCGTTCATCAACTTTAAGGAAACAATGCGATCGACAACTTGCACATCCACGACCGTATCTCCCAAATGGCGCATCCGGAGGTCGAACAGAAGCCTGCAGTTGTCCGTATCCCACTCGCCTCGGCGGCTTCGCCGCGTTTGCACGTGAACGGTGGCGGTCGTATCGCCGTTTTGGCCTTTCATCGGTACGAATAGTGTCATCAGGCTGAACGGGGCATTGGGTTGTCGCTCAGTAGAGAGCAGCAGCTGCTGGCCGGTGATTTGGCTGACCACATTCTGCGCGGCCTCCCGCAAAGCCGGGGGAGTATCTTCGTGCGCCGCGATGGCGATTAATGTGCTCTTGAGCGAGTCCGCAGCAGTATGTTCGGCTTCTCTGGGGATCCCGTCGCTTGCTTCGGCGGCAAGCGATCCCCCCGCGAGGAGGCTTGGGTCAACAGCTGTGTGGGTTTCGGGTGCCGGATAGAGCAGACGATGTTCATGCCCGGTTCCCATCCACTGCAGGAAGCGGCCGATCCAGGCGGTTTCCCCGCGAGGAGCCGATCCCGGTGGCGTTCCTACCGGCTCCCGACGGAAAGCATCGGGTCGCTCCGCCGGCTGCTTTGCAGCAATTCCCGGTTTATTCGACTCTGTCGAATGCTGCGTTTCTAGCTGGAGCGGCTGACCCCGCGCGGCAGTTCGGCGGGCGTCAACTGCCGTCAACGTCTTGTCTTTCGCAGTTTCCGTGATGACTGCCGTCGAAGCCGAGGGTAGCGTCGTATCCGCACGTTCGGGTCCGGAATGTCCAACGTTTGAATCCTCTATCACGTCAGGCACGGGCGGCTGGACCGCGGGTGCTTGCTGCCGCAGGACAGACGGCTTTCCGGTTATGGCCCTATCCTCTGTGCCGCCGGACAATTGAGTCTCTCCTTCAGCGAGCAATGCTTCTCCTTCTGCAAGCAGATCTCGCAAACGGCCAGCCAAGCCCGCAGCGATCGGAGATTTTGTGCCGCCGTCTGCTTGCCATTCTTTCAGTACCGCAGCCAGTCCGGCTATTTCCATATGCAGAGGCTGGCCAAACAGAGCTTGACGCAGCGATCCGATGGTGTCCTCCGAAACGGCCAAACCCCTCCGGAAAGCGACGTCAGCGGCTCCCATCCAGCTGTGCATATCGGTGCCGGCCGGCTTTAGCGCGACTGCGGTCTGGAAATAAGCCGCCGTGTCTTTACCGATCGGATAACCGTCCCGCTTTAGTCCCCGCATCAGCTCGAGCGACCATTTTTGGTCAGGCATGCCGAAAGATTTCAATACACCTTTCAAGCCTTCGTCTGCGGGAAGATCAGACGGATCGGCAAGCGGCTTAAGCGTTATCGCCCCCCCTTTGGAACCGGGCTGCACTTGCAGAAGCGTCCCGCGCCCAACGGGCAAATCGGTCTGCAGCTTCGCCCGGACCTGAACGCCGCCAATGTTCATTAGCGCCTCATGGTTATCCAGCATTTTCATTAACACACCGCGCACGATCTGACCGACCCGCAGCTCCATTACTCGGGCGCCTTCCGCAGGCTGCATATCGCCCATCAACGCGCGTAACATCGGCCCGATATTCATGCTCATGCCGCTTCCTCCTTTCGCTCCGATCTCCAGCTTCCTTACTTTATGTATCGGTTTTTCGAATTCCCTCCGTGAATCGGATCAGAACAACTCCTGTTGAACCGCAAACAGGTTGCCCAAGAAGCTCCGTCGATGCATCGGCGTCGGGCCCATCCGCAAAAGAGCCTCCCGGTGTTCCTTGGTTGCATATCCCTTGTGACCCCCAATGCCGTAACCGGGATACAAGGCTTCCCAAATCTCGGCACATAATCGGTCGCGCGTCACTTTCGCGACGATGGAAGCCGCACCAATCGACTGACTGAGGGCGTCACCCTTGATAATTCCGGTTTGGGGAATGTCCAACTCCACCGTTTCCGCATCGACGAGCAGATGCTCGGGTACGATCCCAAGCCCCAACACCGCCTGCTTCATAGCCAACCTCGAAGCTTGTCTGATATTAATTCGATCGATAACCGCCGCTTCTATCCTCGAAACCGACCAAGCGACCGCTTTCTGAACAATTTCCTCATACAGCCGATCCCGCTTTTTCTCGCTTAGCAGCTTGGAGTCGTTGACCCCTTCCAGCACCCATCCGCGAGGAAGCACCACGGCAGCGGCCACCACGTCTCCGAACAAGCAACCGCGCCCCACTTCGTCGATGCCGGCCACCGCCGTCAAACCTTGCGCCCATAGCGAGGATTCGAATTGCAGTAAATCGACTGGTTCTTCCACGCTTGTATCGTCCTTTCCGCGCATAAAGCCCAAGTCCTTTCCTACATTGTCGTATATTGCGCTTCGGATTCCAAGCCCTTTTCATCCAAAGCGCTCTATATACCTCACGATCCATCGTCGCCTCCCGGGAGCAAAAAGGAGGCTTCGCAGCCTCCTTCTTGGAATTACAATGGATATAGCCCGCCCTTATTTTAACTTATCCGAAACCGTTGGAGGCATTTCGAGCGTCAACCGTCCAAGCTTACCGGACCGCAAGTCACGTAAAAGCACTCCTGCCGCTTTTTCGTAATCCACATGACCTCCACCGGTCAGACAACCTCTGCGCCGACCGATTGCTTCGAGTACTTCCACTGCGGACTGTATGTCCGGGAGCACGTCCGGTAAATCAGGCAAGCCGTAGCGTTCCTTAAGCGTATCCCCATATTCCGCGGCAAGCACCTGCAAAACGAAACAGGCCACTTCGTCGATATGTAACACTTCTTCCTTGATGGCACCCGTGGCGGCCAGCCGATATCCGGCTTCCGGATCCTCGAACTTCGGCCACAATATGCCCGGCGTATCGAGCAGCTCCAATTCGGAACCCGTTCGGATCCACTGCTGGCCTTTGGTGACGCCAGGCCGGTCTCCCGTTGCCGCCACGTTACGGCCTGCCAGACGGTTGATTAAGGTTGACTTGCCGACATTCGGTATGCCGACGATCAACGCCCGTGCCGGCCGCGGGTTCATTCCTTTGGAGATTTGGCGCTCGATCTTGGCCCGCATCAGCTCCCGAGTCTTGGCCGGAATTTCTTTAACTCCAGTTCCGACGTTTGCATCAATCGCCAGCGTTTCATGTCCAAGCGCACGAAAATAAGCGCTCCAAGCGGCCGTCCGCTCCGGGTCGGCGAGATCCGCCTTGTTGAGCAAGATGAGGCGCGGCTTTGTCCCGACAATCTCATCGATCATTGGATTGCGGCTGGATTGCGGAATACGGGCATCGATCAATTCCAGCGCGACGTCGATCAGCTTCAGCTTGTCTTCGATTTGCCGTTTCGCCCGCGTCATATGACCGGGAAACCATTGTATCGTCATGACGAACCCTCTCTTTCATTACCCGGGGACTCTCCCAAAAGTAATCGGAATTCGCTGCAAAAGTTCACGTCACTTTTGGGGGATTACAGAGGGTGATCCTGGCAGTTCCCTTACACGCGAAAAACAAAATGGAAATCCGATAGCGGCCAAAACACCATATCCGCACGTCCGACAACCCGGTTCAGCGGGATAAAGCCGATCATCCGGCTGTCTTCGCTGTTGGAACGGTTGTCGCCCATAACAAACAGGCTGCCTGCCGGCACTTTGCCGTCGGGGAATTGCCCATTCGGAAAATCGCTCCGGTCGTCGTTGTGGATATTGTACAAACCACCGGCTGAGTGAGCCTGTTCATAGGCTTTCTTTAAATAGGTTTCTTCAATCTTCTTCCCATTCACATAAATGCTGTCACCGTCTACTTTAATCGTGTCGCCCGGAACGCCGATGACCCGCTTGATGAAATCTCGGCCTTCTTCCGGCACATGAAACACGATCACTTCGCCGCGTTTGGGCTGACGTATATCATAAACGATTTTATTGACGATGATCCGTTCCCGGTTCCAAAAGTTCGGCTGCATCGAAGGACCGTCCACGATGAATGGACTGACCAGAAACCAACGGATGATAAACACAAGCAATCCGGCGATGGCGAGTGCCTTGATCCATTCGACCAACTCCCCGCCTGCTTTGGATTGGGTTGGCTTGACGGATGTTGTATCCGCCGGTGTGGCGTCTTCTGCAAACACTGGCTGCCCTGCGTTGGCCGGACGTTCCTCGACTTCCGCCCCTTTAGGGGTTACGGCCGTTTCCTCGGCTTCAGGATTCCGCCGCTGATCCATTCATAATCGCCTCTATTCTTGCTCCGCCCGCTCGGGAGGGGGATAGATGATTTCGGGTAGAAAAATGCAAAAAGGGAGACTTGCACATGCCAAGCCCCCCTGTGACACTTCTTATCGAATTTCTTTGATCCGGGCCGCTTTACCGCGCAGATTGCGCAGATAGTACAGCTTGGCGCGGCGAACTTTACCGCGGCGTGCCACTTCTACTTTCTCCAGACGCGGCGAATGTACCGGAAAGGTACGCTCTACTCCGACGCCGTACGAGATTTTGCGGACCGTGAACGTTTCGCTGATTCCGCCGCCGCGACGTTTAATCACGACACCTTCGAACAGCTGAACGCGTTCGCGGGATCCCTCGACAACTTTCACGTGCACTTTCAGCGTGTCGCCCGGACGAAAGCTTGGCACGTCCTTGCGCAGCTGCTCTTGCGTAATGGTTTGAATCAGATTCATGAGGTATTTCCTCCTTCCATCATAGACGTTCGTGCCCCGCTCCCCGGATGCCGTCATCCGGATCATGACGTGCAGAGGACCGTCCGACTCCAGTAAACAAATACAAACAACATTTAAAATTTTACCACAGCTCGTGACATAACACAACGATATAAGTTGCTGGATATGCCGGTCCTCTTATCGCTCGGCGTTTTCGGAACGCTTGAGTTCTTCCAGCCATTGTCGCTCGGCAGGCGACAATTCCACCCGTTCCATGAGCTCAGGCCTTCGGGCCAGTGTGCGGGCCAGTGACTGCAGCCGACGCCACTTGCTGATTTCCGCATGGTGTCCGGAGAGAAGCACATCCGGTACCGACCAGCCACGATAATCGGCCGGACGTGTATAGTGGGGATACTCAAGCAGCCCGTCGCTGAACGAATCGGTGACCGCAGACATCTCGTTGCCGAGCACACCCGGAAGCAGACGGACGACGGCATCGATGACGACCATCGCCGGCAGTTCGCCGCCCGTGAGCACATAGTCGCCGATGGACAGTTCGTCCGTCACGAGAAACTCACGGATCCGCTCGTCGTAGCCTTCATAATGGCCGCAAATCATAATGAGATGCGACTCCGCTGCCAGTTCTGCCGCTTTGGACTGAGTAAACGGTTGTCCTTGCGGGCACATGAGAATGACCCGGGGCTTACCGCCGCCGATGCCATCATCCGACTGCCGACCGGGATTGCTGAGCACATGCTCAACCGCTCCGAAAATCGGCTCGGGCTTGAGCACCATTCCGCCGCCGCCGCCATAGGGCGTATCGTCTACCGTATTGTGCTTGTTGTCCGCAAAATTCCGGAAATTGACGGTGGACAGCGAGACGAGCCCGCGATCTTGCGCTTTGCCGAGAATACTACTGGCGAACACACCTTCGAACATTTCCGGAAACAAAGTCAGCACATCGATCCGCATCGTTACAGCAGCCCTTCCATGAGGTGCACCTTGACGGTTTTGGCAGCGACGTCCACGTCCCGCACCACATCATCGATGACGGGAAGCAGCAGTTCCTTGCCGACCGGCCGTTTGACGACCCATACATCGTTGGCGCCCGGCGTCAAAATGTCGGTAATCGTGCCGAGCGACTCGCCATCTTCGGTAACGACGTTGCAGCCGACGATATCGCGGACGTAATACTCTCCTTCAGACAACGGGGCCCGATCCGCTTCGCCAACCTTCAATTCCCAGCCTTTCAGTTTCTCGACCTGGTTGATGTCGTCGTACCCCTTGAGCTTGACCACGAAAACATTTTTCTGTTCGCGGGCGGTTTCGATCTCCACAGTAACCGGCTCTCCGGTGTCCGGCGGAATGAGCAGCAGCCGGTTACCGGCTTTGAACCGGACGTCGGGAAAGTCGGTCTGCGGCCAAACCCGGACTTCGCCGGAAACTCCGTGCGTATTCACGATTTTGCCGACATTGAACAGACGTTCTTCCGCCACGGCGGCAGCCCCCTTTGCGTAAGGTGAAACTTTTATTTCTTGAATCGTCAAGTATAAACGGCTGTCGTCGTTCTTGGATGGCAGCATACGTTTATGTCGGTGACGTTTCAGAAAAGTATAGGTGACAACTTATACTTTCTGAAACGTGAAAAAAGGGCCAGACATGCATGGCTGCATCCCCCGCCCCTCTCCCGTGCTGTTATTCCGAAATGATGTCGACGATGACGCGTTTCCGCTCCTTCACTGCAGCGGAAGACACAACTGTGCGCAGCGCTTTGGCGATGCGCCCCTGCTTGCCGATAACTTTGCCGACATCGCCCTGATGAACGGAAAGCTCATACACCAGGCCGCGTGCGTCTTCCTTGACCTGAATCTGCACGTCTTCCGGATGATCCACCAACGCTCGGGCGATAACCCGAATCAGTTGTTCCATGGCTTATCCCTCCGGTACAAGCAAATTACTTCTGGAGTTTGGATTCGTGGAATTTCTTCATAACGCCTGCTTTGCTGAGCAGGTTACGAACCGTGTCGGAAGCTTGCGCGCCGTTTTGCAGCCACTTGAGCGCTTTTTCCTCGTCGATTTGCACTTGAGTAGGTTGAGCGACCGGGTTATAAACGCCGATCTCCTCGATAAACCGGCCGTCGCGCGGAGAACGGGAATCGGAAACCACTACGCGATAAAAAGGGGCTTTGTGAGCGCCCATCCGTTTCAGACGAATGCGAGTTGCCATTATACTTTCACCTCCTTAAAAAACCCAAAAAAGTGACGTGCAGCTCTGAAGCTTATTCCGATTACTTTTTCGGGGCCCGAAATCAGGTAATATCGGATGCGCGGCTCAGAACGGGAATTTCATACCGCCTTTGCCGAGCATATTTTTCATGGCTTTCATGCCGCCCTTGGGACCTTTGCCGCCAGGACCCATCAAACCGGAAAACTGTTTCATCATCTTCTTCATGTCTTCGAACTGCTTCAGCAGACGATTCACATCCGCCACCGTCGTTCCGCTGCCCGCAGCGATTCGCTTGCGTCGACTGAAGTTGATGATATCCGGCTTCTTCTTCTCGCGGCCCGTCATCGACTTGACGATCGCTTCGGTTCGGGAGATTTGCTTCTCGTCGACTTTGAAGCCCGGCGTGCTCTTCAATTTGCCCATGCCGGGCATCATATCGAGCAATTGATCGAGCGGCCCCATTTTGCGGACTTGTTCCATCTGATCGAGAAAATCTTCGAGCGTGAATTCCGCCGTACGCATCTTGCGTTCCATCTCGGCTGCTTTGTCCACGTCAATGTTCGCTTGCGCCTTCTCGATGAGTGACAGCATATCGCCCATCCCGAGAATCCGCGACGCCATCCGGTCCGGATGGAACGGTTCCAACTGGTCGATCTTCTCGCCGGTGGAAGCGAATTTGATCGGGCAGCCGGTGACCGCCTTGACGGAAAGCGCGGCGCCTCCACGGGTGTCGCCGTCCAGCTTGGTCAGCACCACGCCCGTCAGCGCCAGCTTCTCGTGGAAGCTCTGGGCGACGTTAACGGCTTCCTGACCGGTCATCGCGTCGACGACAAGCAATACCTCATCGGGATGCACGGCATCGTGGATGTTCTTGATCTCATCCATGAGCGCTTCGTCGATCTGCAGGCGGCCGGCCGTATCGATCAACACATAATCGTTGCCTTGTTCCTTGGCCAGTTGCAGCCCTTGTTTGGCGATTTCGACCGGATTCACGGCAGTGCCGAGCTCGAACACAGGCGCGCCGATTTGCTCTCCGAGCACCTGCAGCTGCTTGATGGCGGCGGGACGGTAAATATCTGCCGCCACCAACAGCGGCTTATGATTCTGAGACTGGAGCAGCTTGGCCAATTTGCCGGTGAGCGTCGTCTTACCGGCACCCTGCAGGCCGGCCAGCAGCACGACCGTCGGCGGCTTGTTCGCTTTGGCAAGCTTGGCCTGCGTACCGCCCATCAGTTCGGTCAGTTCTTTGTTGACGATATCGACAACGACCATCCCGGGCGTGAAGCTTTTCATCACTTCCTGCCCGACAGCCTTTTCTTTGACTTTGGCGATAAATTCTTTGACGACCTTGAAGTTGACGTCCGCTTCGAGCAAAGCGAGCCGCACTTCGCGCATCGCTTCGCCCACGTCATCCTCCGACAATTTGCCCCGGCCCTTCAGCTTGCCGAACACGTTCTGCAGCCGGGCGGTCAAACCTTCGAATGCCATGATCCTATCCCTCCTCTTCGGAAAGGTCAGTCGCGCAGTCGCGCTGTGGTCTCGAGCAGCAGTTCGCGCTGGTCGGCCGGAACCCGGCCGATCAGCAGCTCCAGCCGGTCCAATCCCGCTTGAAGCTTTTCGTCGCGAGCGGCGAGAGCGAGCTTCTGTTCGTAACTTTCCAGCACTTGCTCGGCACGCTTCAAGTGTTCATATACCGCCTGGCGGCTAATTTCGAAATCCGCGGCGATTTCTCCGAGCGAATAATCATCGTGAAAATAACATTTCAAAAACGTTTGCTGCTTCTCCGTCAACAGCGGACCGTAGAAGTCGAACAATACGTTGATCCGGTTCGTTTTTTCGAGCGCGTTCTCCCCGTGCACAAAGGTTCACCCTTTCGCATTCGCCTATGTCAAGGAAAACTACTTTACAATCGATTTACTTCCCTATGTTACGAAAACCGGGAAGCGATGTCAAGGAGAATTCCTTAACAGCTTCCCCAAGCATAAACGGCGATCGCCGTACGCCTGAAGGAAGAACGAAAAACTCCCTCCTCGGTCCTTACGGACGCGAACAGGGAGTGCGACTTCCGGATGTTCTTATTGGGTCATTTCGACCGCGACGCCGTCCACCATGGCGATCGGTTCCGAGTCCGGCTTCGTTCTGCGGATAAAGAAGGCAAGAAGCAGCGCCGCGACGGTCAGCCAGGTTGCAATTTCGAAGGCAAGATTAATACCGTACACGGTTGCTTGCTGCTTGATCTGGATCATTTTGAGCGCATGCGCGGGATCGATATGAGCAGACGCCAGCGTCTCCATAAATTTGGCCTTGTCGACGGGGTTGATTTGGCCCGATGCGAGCAGCTGGTTAAATTTATTCGCTTCTACGGGTGCGATGTGGGCGGCGGCAATCCGGTCCGTTCCGTTAGCGGTAGCCGCACTTGCGAACATCGTCACAAGGAAGGCCGTTCCGAGTGCACCCGCGACGTTGCGCAAGGTCTGGGACATAGCGGATCCGTGAGCGTTCAGGCGCTGCGGCAGCTGGTTCATGCCGGCCGTCTGAATCGGCATCATCAGGAAAGACATCCCAAACATCCTGAGGGTATACAGAAGCAGCATGTGATTGTAGCTCGTATCCGTTGTCAAATGACTTAATTCAAAAGTGGTATAGACGGTTACGGCCAAACCGAATACCGCCAGCCAGCGGGCCCCGATTTTATCGAACACCATGCCCGCCAACGGCGACATGACGCCCATGAGCAGCGCTCCCGGCAGCAGCAAGAGTCCGGATTTGAGCGGCGTAAATCCAAGAATGGTCTGCAGGAAAATCGGAAGAAGAAGCATGCCCGAGAACATCGCCATCGTGATGATCATGTTGATGACGGTCGTAAGCGAGAACATGTCGTATTTAAAGACCCGCAATTCCAAAATGGGGTTCTTCGCCTTTAACTCCCGCCATACGAACAAGAGCAGAAATAACACGCCCACGGCGAGACTGACGATCACGCGCGTGCCTCCCCATCCCTCTGAAGGATTGGAAGCGTCGCTGAATCCGTAGAGCAGGCCTCCGAAACCGATGGTGGAATAAATCACGCCCGGTATATCTAATTTCGGCAAGGAAAGTCTGGTGACGTTCTTCATGGAAATGGCCCCGTAAATAAGGCCGAGAACCGCGAGCGGCAACACGATATAGAAGAGAACGCGCCAGGACTGATGTTCCACGACCCAGCCTGACAGGGTTGGCCCAACGGCGGGAGCGAAGATCATCGCGAGTCCCATCATGCCCATCGCCTTGCCGCGCTGCTCGATCGGGAAAATCGTCAGAAATACGATCGACATGAGCGGCATCAAGATACCCGCTCCCGCCGCCTGGATCAAACGGCCGGCCAACAACAGTTCGAATCCGGGCGAAACCGCGCATATCATCGTGCCGGCCGTGAACAGTCCGGTGGCGGTGAGAAACAATTGCCGGGTAGAAAACTTGTCAATCAAATAGGCGCTGATCGGGACCAGGATTCCGCTCACGAGCATGTAGCCCGTGATCAGCCACTGGATGGTCGATGAACTCACATGTAACGATTCCATCATTTTCGGCAGTGCGACGTTCAGAAGCGTTTGGCTCAAAATGGCCACAAAAGCGGCGATAAGCAGGGGCACCACAATAGGCGCCCGTTTCAATTGATTTTGCACAGCGGTCATTTTATAATTCCTCTCTTGCATTCAATAGAATGTGTATGATTTGCTGATGAATCCGGAGAAGATGCTCGACATCGTCGTCCGAAATCTCCAACAAGGATGACAAACGGTGCATAATTCGCTCGTTCGTCCGATTAAGCAAATCCTCCCCTTTCGGAGTGAAATGTAGAATAACGGCTCGCTTATCCTTTTCCGGCTTTTCGCGAATGATCAGGCCGCCGTGCACCAGTCGATCCACCACACCGCTCGTCGTGCTGGCTCCCTTATGCATGAGATCCGACAATTCAGTCAAGCCGATTCCCGGATATTGCTTCAGCATGCGGAGCACCAAAAACTGAATAGGCGTCAAGCCGGACGCTTCCGCATCTTTACGTGTTGCCTGGTAAAAACACTGGGTGACTCCACGAAAAGAATTCGCAATCCGAAGGATTTGCTGCTGCTCATCCACGGCGGTCCATCCCTTGCTCCTTAATATTTCGCATACGAAGTATACTACTCTGACTGTCAAAGTCGAGTCAACTATCGTATACCCGTTTCACCCAGAAAAAAACCGTATTTTTCCGGCTGTAAGCGGGAACATACGGTTTTTTCGCTCAATTTTGCATCATTCTGGCGAAGTTTCCGAATCCTCCCCGGCCGCCATGCCGGCAAACAGCGCATGCACGAACTGCTCGGCATCAAACTCTTGAAGGTCGTCTATCTGCTCTCCGAGCCCGACGAATTTGACGGGCAGCGACATTTCGCCCCGGATGGCGATCACAATGCCGCCTTTGGCCGTTCCATCCAGCTTCGTCAGCACAAGGCCGGTGACCCCGCTTTTTTCGCCGAACAGTTTCGCTTGCTGAAGCGCGTTCTGGCCGGTAGCGGCATCGAGTACCAGCAGCGTCTCGTGAGGCGCTCCGGGGATTTCACGCTGAATGACGCGATGGATTTTGGCGAGCTCCTCCATCAGGTTGACCTTGTTCTGAAGGCGGCCTGCCGTATCGCACAGCAGAACGTCGACACTTCGGCGTTTGGCTTCCCGCACGGCGTCAAACATGACCGCTGCGGGATCGGAACCTGCCTCCTGCCGGATCACATCGACGCCCACACGCTGCCCCCACGCCTCCAACTGCTCGATCGCGCCCGCACGGAACGTGTCGCCGGCGGCCATCAGCACAGACTTGCCTTGCTGCTTCAGTCTCCACGCCAACTTGCCGATCGTCGTCGTTTTACCAACGCCGTTGACACCGACAAATAGGATTACCGTAATTCCGTCCGCATTCGTTCGGAGTCCGGCATCTTCGCCGCTGCCTCTCAGCATGTCCATCAGCTTCTCCGACAAAATCGGCTGCAGTTCCGACGGCTGTTCGATTTTGCGTTTCTTTACTTCCACGCGAAGTTCCTCGATCAATGCCATTACCGTGTTCACTCCCACGTCTGCGCCGATCAGAATCTCTTCGAGCTCTTCGAAAAAAACTTCATCGATTTTTTGACGCCGGGTGAACAGCTCGATCACCCGATCCGTAAACACGTTGCGCGTTTTGGAGAGACCTTCCTTGAATTTGTTCGTCACCGCATCCGTCTTGGACGCGATGCTTTCCTTCAATCTTTTGAAAAAGCTCATTTCGTGTACCTCCAACCGGTTTAAGCCGTTGCCGTCATCATTTCCCCTTCGTCGAGACGGACGGAGACAAGCTTGGATACGCCGCCTTCCTCCATCGTCACGCCGTACAGCATGTCCGCCTCTTCCATCGTACCCTTTCGGTGGGTCACGACGATAAACTGGGTGTTCTCGGAGAACTCACGCATATAGTGAGCGTAGCGAGTTACGTTGGCTTCGTCTAGTGCAGCTTCGACTTCATCAAGCACGCAAAACGGGACAGGCTTGACGTTCAGAATCGCGAACAGCAGAGCAATTGCGGTTAGCGCCCGCTCACCGCCGGACAGCAGCTGCAAATTTTGCAGCCTTTTGCCGGGAGGCTGTGCGACGATATCGATGCCGGTGTCGAGCGGGCGATCGGGCTCGCTTAAGATCAGATCCGCTCTGCCTCCGCCGAACAAACGGGAAAATACGACGCTGAAATGTTTGCGGATTTCGGTAAAAGTCGTAAGGAACCGCTTGGACATTTCTTCGTCCATCTCGCGAATGATGCCGTGAAGCTTCGTTTTGGCTTCGATGAGGTCGTGCTTCTGGACGGACAGAAATTCGAAGCGTTCGCTGACGCGTTTGTATTCTTCGATCGCGCCGAGATTCACATCTCCGAGCATCGTGACCCGTCGTTTCAGATCGCGCACCTCATTTTGTGCACTCTGAATGTCTTCTGGAATCGGATAACGCTCCTTCGCCAGTTCGAAGCCGATCTCATATTCTTCGCTCAGTTTGCGAAGCAGGTTTTCGAGCTCGACGTCGAGCCGGCCTTCCGAGATTTCCGCTTGCCGGAGACTCTCTTGGACCGTCTTGAGATTGGTGCGCTGTTCCTTGGTTTCGCCTTCCTTGCGTTCCAAGTCCCGAAGCCGTTCCGCGCGGTCCGCGCGTTTGAATTCGATGTTTTCCGTCAGTTTTTGTTTTTGCAGCCTCAGCTCGTTCAATCGCTCTTTTTGCGACACCGACTCCTCAGAGGTTCTGGACGTTTCGGCCGCATTTTGATCAAGCGCCTCGGCCAGCCCTTTGCGCTCCGCGCTGAGACGGGACAACTCGGCACGCTGACGTGTACCCTGATCGTCGATGGCCGTCAGATCCTGCTCCAACCGGGCGATGGCGATTTTCAGGCCGGTCAGCGCCGATTGCAGTTCTTCCTTCTCCGATTGGCTGCGGCGGCGGAGTTGCTCCGCTTCCACGATCCGCTCTTGGATGCGCTGTTCTTCTTCCGTCAGCGCAGCCAGGCCGGCTTCCGCTTCGCCACGCTCCGTCGCCAGCCCGCCGGCCTCGGCGGTAAACGCCGATTTCTCGCCGTCTAACGAGGCACGCTGCTCTTCCAATTGCTTCAGCTCATCGTCCAACCGCTGGCGATCGGTGGCGGCCTGCTGTTCGTTCAGCCGCTCCTTCTCTCCCGCTTCCCGCAGCTGTTCGATATTTTGCGCCACTTGAGCAAGCTCTTTTTTCAAATCGTCCACTTCGGCTTTGGCAATTTCCCGCGCCTTTTCCGCCACCATAATTTCCTTCTCCAGCTCGTCGAGCTGCCGCTGGCGTCCGAGCAGGCTGGCGGATTTCTTCTGCATGCTGCCGCCTGTCATCGAACCGCCGGCGTTGACGACATCCCCGTCCCTGGTCACGACCCGGTAACGATATTGCAGCCGCGAGGCGATCCGGTTAGCATGCTCCAGCGTTTCCGAAAGGAGAACGTTGCCGAGCAAATTGCCGACGATGCCCTCGTATTTCTTCTCGGAGCCGACCAATTCGGATGCAACCCCGATAAAGCCTTCCGCCTGTTCCAACGCCCTGCGGTCGCCGTCCCCCAAGTTGCGCGGACGAATAACGTCAAGCGGCAGGAAGGTCGCACGGCCTGATTGTCTCTGCTTTAGAATAGCGATGGCTGCACGGGAACACTTTTCATCCTCCATGACAATATGTTGAAGTGCCCCTCCCAGCGCGGTCTCGATCGCGGTTTCCAAATGGGCGGGCACGCGGATCAGCTCCGCTACGGCACCGTGAACGCCGTGCATTTGGCCGCGTTTCGAAGCTTTGAGCACTTCTCGCACGCCGTGTTGAAAACCGTCGTAATCGTTTTGCAGCTCTTTAATCGTATCGCGGCGCGAAACAAGCGCCTCTCGCTTCTGCTCCCAGCGACGGGAAGCGGCTTGCGCTTCCTCCAGCTTGCGTTGCAGCTCAGATGACCTGGCGCC